>DYDH01000069.1:21268-21392 GCA_020717985.1 Herpetosiphon sp.
TTTTGTTGAGAATAATTTTCTCACAGCCTCGAAGGCGGTGGAGAATGCGACAGACTATGTGAGTTGGGCGAAAAAACAGGTTCAGACTGCGCGCGCAAACCTTATTACTTCCACCGCCACTTCC
>DYDH01000313.1:0-821 GCA_020717985.1 Herpetosiphon sp.
GGCGGCTCGACAGACGGCAGCGTGGACGTGATTAAAAAATATTCGGGTAGACTCGCCTGGTGGGTTAGCGAACAGGACAAGGGGCAGACGGATGCGATCAACAAAGGCTTCAACCGCGCCACAGGCGACATCCTCGCATGGATCAATTCAGACGATACCTATAATCCAGGCGCAATTGGACAGGCTGTAAAATATCTAATTGAAAATCCAGAAGTTGGGTTGGTCTATGCTGATTGCAACTTTATTGACGAAGATGACCGAATCATTGGCAAATTCAATTCCGCGCAGACCGATTACCGCCGCCTGCGTGAAGGCTATGTCCACATTCCACAGCAGACCATGTTCTTCCGCGCCAAATATTGGAAGGAACTTGGACCTCTCGATTCATCTTTTTATTTTGCAATGGATTACGATCTGTGGACGCGCATCGCCGCCCGCGCGCCGTTCAAATACCTTGCCGGAAAAACATGGGCGAACTTCCGCATTCATGATTTCGGAAAAACCACTTCAGCCGATGACCGCTGTTGGCCAGAAATGATCCGCGTCCATTACCGCGATGGCGGCAGCTTTTTTTCCGTTATTGTGGCAAAATACTACCTGAGAAAAATAATCGGCCCGCTGTGGAAATGGCGAATCAAGAAAACAGGTAAACAGGTTTGACCATTACTCAAACGGAACACGCAACACGCTCCATTCATCCTTCATCTTTCATCCTTTCCTTATGAAATTTCTCCTCACCTCCCCCTCTCTCGATGACCTCATCCGTCTGCTCAAAGCATGGCGCTTCTGGGTGCTTGGCGCAATACTTGGCGCAATACTTG
>DYDH01000313.1:898-4242 GCA_020717985.1 Herpetosiphon sp.
GCCTGGCCGCAGGACACTGACCGTCAGCAGTTTTATTATCTCGAACGCGAGTCACGCAAACTGGAAGAGATCGCCTGGTCTGACGACGTGATGGGACAACTGTCTTCCAAATTTTCCATTCCCGTCGAAGATTTGCACGGAAGTAAATTGCAGCTCAGTCAACCCGCTGAAGCAGGCTGGCATTTCTACGCTGATGATAAAGATTCCAAAACCGCCGCTTCTCTAGCTTCCGCTTGGGCTGAGGCTTTTGTCACCAAAACACAAGCGGAAATAAAAGCGGGTAATATCAACGAATTTGTAAAACTGGAAGCCACCCAATCGAAGAATCTTTCCAAGGAACGCCGCGTCCCACTCAGTGGATATTTGCTCACAGGATCGATTGGTTTTCTAACAATTGCTGTTCTTACTGTACTGTTTGTAAGACCAAAAACATTGGGACGCTGATAAACGCTGACGGCGCTGATGTTTTGATTTGGAGGATAAATGACTGGGAAGGTGTTTGACGGCAACTTGTATAAGCACTCGGACTTGACCGAACAAATTATTGGCGCGTTTTATGTGGTGTATTCCAAATTGGGTTATGGGTTCCTTGAAGATGTATATGAAAAGGCATTGGTCATCGAATTAAAAAAGCGTGGATTAAGTCCAAATTCCGAACAGGCAATAGAGGTGTACTACGAAGACCAATTGATCGGAAAGTATTATGCGGATATTGTCGTAAATGACCTGGTAATTCTCGAATTAAAATCTGCCAAAAGTCTTGCTGTGGAACACGAAGCACAATTACTGAACTACTTAAAGGCAACGCCTTATGAAGTTGGGTTGTTACTTAACTTCGGACCGAAACCCGAAACAAAACGACGATCATTTAACAATGACGGAAAAGAATGGTTTGTTGCTAAAAACAAATCCTAATCAGCGTTTTTCAGCGTTCATCTGCGTCCTAATCAATTATGAAATATCCTTCGCTTAATTTTCACACCTTTTCCCGCATCCTTTGGGGTGCGACACTGCTTACTTTGCCTGTGACCAGTTTTCGCTGGTTTCCATTTGTTGGCGAAGGCACATTTGTCCGCCCGCTGGCGTTGTATCCGCTGGCTCTGTTGATTCCGCTGTTGTTGATCCAGGGATTGCGCGGCAAAACAAAGCTTAATTGGGCGGGCGCGTTGATTCCGCTTGGGGCGTTGGTGTTGTTCATTTTCGCAGTGACCAGTTTCGGGGCGTTGATTGACCCGATTCCCTTGCGCGGACAAATCTATTCGGGGCGTGCCATCCGCGCGTTGGCAACACTCTTTATCGGCATCGCGTTCTTTATTTCCGCAGTCTGGATGAATAAAGACGAAGGGGATTTTCGCTTTACAGTCCGTTGGTTGTTTGCGGGCTTGTGTCTTGACCTCGCGTGGAGCGGATTGCAAGCTGTTACTTTTTATACGCATTTGCTCAACAAGGAAATGGTCACACACTGGCAGTTGGCATTTTCCATGCGCGAACTCGTACGCACGAACCGCATCTCAGGGCTGGCGTATGAACCTGCCTGGCTAGCGGGACAACTCGCCACAACATTCATTCCATTTTTATTTGCCGCCGTATTGACGAATTTCCGCATCTCGCGATTCAAGTGGCTGGAGCCTGTTTTGCTGGCGTTGTCTTTGCTCGTAGTTTTGGCAACCTATTCACGCGGCGGATTATTGACCACCGTCGCAGCGGCAGGATTAACATTTTTATTCTTTGGACGCGATCTTATCCGCTCCACGTGGACTTGGTTCTTCAACGGTTTTCGCGGACGCTTGTTCGATGTTTTGTTCCGCGTTGGCATGGTTGTTGCCGTACTTGGCGTGTTCGCGGGCGCGTTCTTTTTCCTCAGCCAGAAGAATTTCTTCCGTCGTTTGTGGGAAACAGACGCGCAAACTTTGAGCGAATACATGGTGGACATCAACGCGGGCGCGCGAGGCGCATACTCTGCGGGCGCATTGGCAGCTTTCGACGAACATCCATTGACAGGCGTGGGACTTGGCGCAAGCGGATTTTACATCTACCAAAACCTGCCCGATTGGGCGTTGACCACCGTGCCTGAAATCGCAAAACAAATGAACCCAGAAAACCGTTTGTATCCCAACCCGAAAAATTTGTATGTGCGCCTGCTGGCTGAAACCGGGTTATTCGGATTCTTTTTGTTCCTGGCATTTCAGTTCCATATCCTTGGTGATATGTTAAACTTGCTCCACCGCGAAGAACCCTGGGCGCGTTTTGCCGCTGTCGCCGGGGTATTTGCGTGGCTGGCAATCGCATTTTATAATTTCACACAAGATTCACTGACAACACCAAACATCTGGATCGTTTCAGGGATATTGGTGGGGTTGTCTTCCAAACTCATTACCACAAAGGGACACGACACTTGTACCGCACTGCGTTTGGTGCAGTGCAGGTGAGGTACACAAAGGTGATTCTGTTTTTTCCTTTGTGACCCTTTGTCTCCTTTGTGGTCGAAAAAAAAACGTACAAGGAAATCACATGATCGTTCTCTCTGTTGGTATGCCGCGCGCAGGCTCGGGCTGGCACTACAATCTCATTCATGATCTGATGGAAACAACCGGCTGTGCCGATGCGCGTGACATCCGCGAGCGTTACCGGTTGCAGAAAATTCTCACCGAGGTCAACTGCAACATCGGCGTGCTTTCCGCAAGACGGCTTGGATTGGTGGCTTTGCCCGCGCTGATGAATACATTTGTCATCAAAGCCCATGCGGGACCGACAAGCGCCTCGCGTCTACTCTCGACCCTGGGACTGATGCGCGTCACATACATTTACCGCGACCCGCGCGACGCCATGCTTTCGGCATATGACTTCGGTCAACGCGCGCTCACGAAGGGACGTCCCAATGCTTTTTCGCACCTCTCCGATTTTGAAAAGAGCGTGGACTTCATGATGGAATACGTCCACATTTGGGAAAAGTGGATGCGGGAGAAAAATGTGCTGATCGCGCGTTACGAAGACCTGCTCACAAACTACGACGTGGAGTCTGCCAAATTGGCTGATTATCTCAAAGTAAACAGGACCAGCCCCGAGGTCCAGGCAGTGATCGAAAAATATCGTCCCGACGCCGCCGAAGGTCAGCAGGGTCTGCATTTCTTCAAGGGCAAGATCGGGCGCTTCCGCGAAGCCTATACCGAAGAGCAAAAGTCAGTCTTAAAGGGAAAATTAAGTGCATATTTGGCGCGCATGGGCTACATCGAATAAGGTGTAATCTAGCTGTAAGCCATTTTTCGATATTTTTCGTTATCATTGGGTAGTTATGTTGCGCAAATACGATACACCCTACATGGCAGACTGGTTTGCCATTTCAT
>DYDH01000070.1:0-306 GCA_020717985.1 Herpetosiphon sp.
GCTCGGCGAAGACGGCATCACCTACATCAACAAACCTGCTGGCAATATTGGCGACAAGACAGCAAAAATCTTCCCCTTCAAGATTCATATCGCCAACCAGCCGTATGACGTGAACAATAACTACCTACTCGCCCCCGTCACCTCGGGTGAAGGCGGCTATTGGACAACTTTTGACTGGGACGACGCCTTCAAACTTTCAGAGAAAGTAATGGGCTTGCCTTACAGCGGCGAATACGACTTCACTACAACCTACATGTACTGGCCCTCGACCCACATGGTTCAACCCGCCGACCAGGCCCTGCAATG
>DYDH01000070.1:324-4515 GCA_020717985.1 Herpetosiphon sp.
CGGCGAAAACGGACGCATGGACTGGGAAGCCCTCGGCTACTCCGGCGATCCCATTGAATGGGGCGGAAGAAAATAAATGGTAATTGGAGATTGGTAATTACAACTTGCTAATTACCAATCTCTGATCCGCTAGGACATAACCATGAAACGATACTCACTTTTCACTATTACTGGACTTCTTATTCTCGCCCTTGCCATTGGAGTTGGAACGGCTCTCGCCTCACCCGAACCTGCCCCAACAACCCAGGCATCTGTCCTGCACCCCAACTTTGTCCTGCTCGATGCAGACGGCGTGAGCGTGCTCGAAAGCAACAACGCAGTTTCCACCCTAAAAACTTGTGGACAATGCCATGAAACCGAATTCATCACCTCCCACGCGTTTCACTCTGACCTCGGACTGAGCGACTACAATGCTCAGAGCAAAACCTTCGACGCCAGCAACGGACTCTTCGGTCAATGGAATCCGCTCAGCTATCGCTTCCTTTCCAATTCAAGCGATGAACGCCTTGACCTCTCCACCGCCGAATGGCTGATGCTCAACGGCGAGCGTGTCGTCGGTAGCGGACCTGCCACCACCTCACGGGATGGCAACGCGCTCGACAATCTCAAGGATGATATCGAAAATCCAGAGACAGCCATCCTTGACGAAAACGGAAACGCCGCCGTCTGGGATTGGGACAAATCGGGCACGATGGAAATGAATTGCTTCCTCTGCCACCTTAAAACACCAAACACCGCCGCGCGCGCAGAAGCGATTCACGCGGGCGAATTTGGCAAAGCCAACACCGCCACCCTGCTGGACCTGAACATCGTCAGCAAATCAGCAGACGGCTGGACGTGGAACCCGACAGCATTCAATGAAAACGGCGAGCTTAAGAGTGAAATGCTCGCCATTCAAGACCCCACCAACAAAAATTGCGCCACCTGTCACGGAGAAGTTCACCCCACCTCCGGCGACCCGCTCGCAATCAATCAATGCGACCTGGAATTCCCCCTGACCGCCACCACAGGACAAGTCATCAGCGGACAACGTATTAATGCATCCGGGATGAACCTAACCAACAAGGAAGAGCTGGGGCGCCCATGGGATATCCACGCACAACGCGAACTGAAATGCACTGATTGCCATTTCGCATTGAACAACCCCGCGCATATCAGCGAACTTCAAAGCAACAACCCCGAGCATCTTATTTATGACCCGCGCTCGCTGGAAATCAATGAATATCTCCAGAAACCAGATCACAACTTTGCGCGCGGACAAAGCGCCCAATCCAGCGTTGCGCCCGAATACAAAGGCACCATGCGCCGCTGTGAAAACTGCCACGACGCCAGCAAAGGCCACGCAGACTGGCTTCCCTATGTTGACACACACATGGACGTAATTGCCTGCGAAACCTGCCACATTCCGCGGATGTACGCGCCCGCCATCCAAACTTATGATTGGACAGTAGTCACTGCCAAAGGGCAAGCCGCCACAGACTGCCGTGGCGTGGAAGGCGCTCCCAACGCGCTCACATCACTCGTCACGGGATACGAACCGGTACTCTTGAATCGCACGAATATCGACGGCAAGACATTGCTCGCCCCATATAACCTGATCACATCCTTCTATTGGGTGTACGACGATCCCAGCGAAAACAAACGCCCTGTCCGCCAGATTGATCTCGAAGCCGCGTATCTCGATGGCGAAAATTACACAAGCGACATCGTTGCCGCATTCGATGCCAACAGCGACGGCAAATTAAGCGCCTCCGAACTCGCTATCGACTCGCCTGCCAAGGAAGACACAGTCAAAGCCAAACTCGCCGCGCTTGGGTTGAATAATCCACGCATCGAAGGCATGGTACAGCCGTACAGCATCAACCACAACGTAACCAAAGGCGACGACGCCATCAACGACTGCAAAGCCTGCCACAATGAAGAATCGCGCATGACACAATCCATCAAACTGGCAGACCATGCGCCGATCACCCCGGTCTTCGACACAGACAACAATGTGAGCGGCTCCGGCGAAATTGTCAAAGACGGTACTGGCGCGTTGTACTACACACCCATCCCCGCCAATGACAAGATCTATGTATTCGGCTCCAGCCGCATTAGTTGGATAGACTGGCTCGGCGCATTGTTATTTGCCGGTTCGCTGTTGGGCGTGCTTGCCCACGGAACCCTGAGATACATCGCCTCCAGAAAACAGCCGAAGGGTCACGGAAAGACCGAACGCGTTTACATGTACGAGCCATACCGCCGCTTCTGGCATTGGATGCAGACCTCGTCCATCGTCATCCTGCTCTTTACCGGATTGATCATTCACAGGCCTGATGTTTTCGGCGCGTTCTCATTCCGCGGAATGGTAACCGTCCACAATATAGTCGCGGTCATTCTCGTACTCAACGCGGCGCTGTCGCTGTTCTATCATGTCACCACCGATAAGATCCGCGAATTCATTCCACGCCCATACGGCTTCTTTGACGATGCAATCTTGCAAGCCAAATATTACATCGGTGGAATCTTCAAAGGCGAAGGACATCCCTTCGAGAAATTGCCCGCCAGCCGCATGAATCCCATTCAACAGATGACCTACTTTATGATTTTGAATGTGCTGCTGCCGTTGCAGATTGTCACCGGTTCGTTGATGTGGGCTGTTCAGAAATTCTCCGCATTTGCAAACGCGCTCGGCGGACTTCCCCTGCTGGCTCCGTTCCACTCAATGGTTGCGTGGCTGTTCGGCACATTCATTCTTGTGCATGTCTACATGACCACCACAGGAGCAACTCCGCTCGAAGCCATGCGCGCAATGGTGACGGGTTATGAAGAAGTGGAAGTGCATGAAGAGCAAGGGAAAAGTAACGAGTAAAAAGTAAGAAGTGAAATCCGTTGGTCGGGTGATGTTCAATAATTGTCCGACCAACCTTCAACTTTCAACCTGCAACCTTCTTTTTATCAAGGAGTATCAAATGACTGCTCAAACAAAAAAAACGATTTTCAACCGACCTGAACGACCTTATGTGCATCCATATTTTGGCGGAATGGTGCTGGGGATTATCCTCTTCCTGGCGTTGCTCTTTACCGGCAACGGACTTGGCTCATCGGGCGCAACCGCCCGCATTGACGCGGCGCTCGTGGATGTGGTTTCCCCTTCCCATGTGGACAACAATCCCTATTTATTGAAGATGGCTGGCGGAGATAAAAACCCCTTCGACGATTGGATTCTGCCTGTCTTCATTGGCGCATTGCTCGGCGGATTCACTTCAGGCGCATTCAACGGACGCCTCAAATTCATGACCACCAAAGGTCCCAATATCTCCAACCGCACCCGCTGGTTGATGGCCTTCCTCGGCGGCACGATCTTCCTCTACGGCGCGCGCATGGCTCGCGGCTGTACGTCAGGACAGGCGCTCACTGGCGGCACAACCCTTTCCGCTGGATCATGGCTGGTAATGTTTGCCATCTTCGGCGGGGCGTACGGGCTGGCGTATTTTGTCAGGAAGTTGTGGCTATAGGTTGCAAGTTACAGGTTACAGGTTGAAGGTTGAACTTTCCAACTTGTAACCTTCAACCTAAGACCTTCAACCTTTATCAGGAGAATCAACATGAACTTTCCCATCTCATCCCTTATCGCAGTCAGCGCCGCCCACCCGTGGAGTTATCTTGTTTTCGCTTTGGTCGGCTTTTCCTTTGGCTTCACTCTTGAAATGTCGGGCTTCGGCGATTCACGCAAACTTGCCGCGCAGTTTTATTTCACCGAATTGACCGTGCTCAAGGTCATGTTCACCGCCATTGTCACCGCCATGGTTTTGCTCTTCGGCGCGGTTGGACTCGGCATTCTCGACTTCAGCCAGGTCTGGGTTAACACCACCTACATCTGGTCGGGCATCCTCGGCGGACTCATCATGGGCGTCGGTTTTATCGTCGGCGGCTTCTGCCCCACCACCTCGCTCGCATCCGCATCTACGGGCAAAATTGACGGCATGTTATTCATGTTCGGCGGATTCGTCGGCGCGTTCCTCTTCGGCGAAACCGAAAGATATTTTGACAACTGGTACAACAATGCCGGCTACTTTGGACGGCTGACCCTCGATCAGGTTTTTGGAATCCCTGTCGGGGCGGTGGTTGTGCTGGTCATCCTCATGGCGCTCTTTATGTTCTGGGGCGCGGAACAACTGGAACGCATCTTCGGCAAAAAAGATTTGA
>DYDH01000070.1:4544-21227 GCA_020717985.1 Herpetosiphon sp.
GCAGTGGCTTTGTTCGTTGGCGCGCTGGTGGTTTTCTTCATCGGCTCCCCATCGCTCGAAGACAAATACAACAAGGTCAAGTTCACGCGCACCGAAAGCATCCCGCAATTGAACGCCGACCCGATCGTCAACACCTACACTTACACCGCAGATGACATGCTCGCCAAGCGGCTGGTTCACATCACGCCCGCCGAAGCCTTCAAGGCAAAATACACGCAGATCATGAATCCCATTTACCTCGATGTGCGCCCCGAAGCGGAGTACAACCTGTATCACATCGAAGATGCGGTCAACGTGCCGCTGGACCGGATTGACGAAATCGTCCCGCTCCTGCTCAGTGAACCGCCCGCCAACTCGGTCTTCATCGTGATGGGCAACGGCGAAGCCACCGCCACCCAAGCCTGGAAATTGCTCGTCGGCAGCGGTGTGACCAACTCCTACATCCTCGAAGGCGGAATCAACAACTGGATTGCGTTCTTTGGGACGGAGGAACAGGCGCTGCAACCCAACCCGAATGCGGGTGACGACGAATTGGGCTATATCTTCCCTGCGGCTTTGGGCAGCCAGTACGAGTCCTGCTCGCCCAGTCCCGTTGAATACGCAGAACTCGAATTCGAAGCCAAGATCGTCCTGCAACTCAAACGGGATAAGTCTGGCGGAGGATGTGGATAGGTTGCGATTCAGCGAATCAGCGAAAAAAGTCGCGCGAGGTACCTCGCGCGACTTTTTTATTTATCCTTCATCCTTACGCTTTGAAAATCACATCCAGGTACTTCTTCAACAAATCGCTGACCATGCCGCGCATTGGCAGGGTTGACGCCATACCGTAGACGGGAGCCATCGTCCCCTTTTCTTCGGGGTGCGCCTTGACGTGCTCTACTGCCTCGCGCAAGTCCGCAAGGAAGCGTTCTGCAACGCCAGGCTGGGTATGACGCAGGGTGACGCACAAGTGAACACATGTTGGTTTGTGCAGACCGTTCAAGCTCCACTTCTTGTGCGACATATAATCCAACACTTTGTAAATATTGACTGACTCTGACGCAAACGCAACAACAAAAAGCGGATTGCCGAGCACATGTAATTCTGGAATTTCGTTTACACCCTTTTTGATAACTGCCGCTGTCTCAAGGATTTTCTTTGTGGCTGACAGATACCCGTCCGCGCCGATGGCGGTCAACGCAGCCCAGCAAGCCGCGCTCAAAGCGCCGGGGCGGCTTCCTGCAAAAGTCGGCGAGAAGTACAATCCGCCGGGCCATTCGGTGCTTGTGTAATATTGGAAGTGCCGCAACTCCTGTCCACGGTATAAAACGACTGATGTCCCTTTCGCGGCATAGCCATACTTATGCGTATCCGCCGACATGGAAGTAACGCCCGGCAGACGGAAGTCAAACGGCGGAACAGGGTAGCCCAATTTCTCCGCCCACGGCAGGACAAATCCGCCCAGACAGGCATCCGTGTGGAAGCCGATTCCATGCTCGCGGGCAAGTTCAGAGAGTTCGGCAATCGGGTCAATTGCGCCATGCGGGAAGGAAGGCGCTGAACCAATAATCACGATCGTGTTTTTAGTGATCGCCTTCTTCGCCGCGTTCACATCCGCGCGGAAATTTTCATCCACCGGAATGTGAATCATCTTGATGTTGAAATACTGGCTGGCTTTATCAAACGCCGCGTGTGCTGTGACAGGCGCGATCATCTCAGGCTTTGTGATGCCTTTTTCGGCGAACGCCCGATCACGATAAGTTTTCATCGCCAGCAAAATGCTTTCCGTGCCACCGGAAGAAAGCGTCCCACAAACATCCAGCCCCTCTCCGCCAAGCATATTTGCAGTCATCGCTACAATCTCAGCCTCGAACTTGTTCGCGCTGGGCCAAACATCCGCGTGAAGTGGGTTGCTCTGCGAATTGAGCGCATAAACTTGATTTAGAAAATCAATATGCTCCTGATCGCCGTGATACACCGCGCCTGAAATAAATCCATCCTTCCAATGGGATTCCTCCAAATCGCGCATGGATTCCATATCGCGCAGTATGTCCGTATGATCACGCCCAACAGCGGGGATTTGCGTAAAAGAATCGTATTTATTTTTATAAGGCTTGACAGACTTCTCCAGCTCAACCATGATCTCAGCATATTCGCCTTCGATCTTTTGGCTGACACCGGGAATGTTTTTCATTTGCTTTTCAGCAAAAGCCAAAAAACGCGGATTTAATTTTCCAAGCAGGTTGAATAACGTATCTTTCAAACTCATGAGTGATCTCCGGTAGTAACGACTTCAGTCGTTAAAAAGCGACTGAAGTCGTTACTACAAATTTAGTTGGGACGATTTAGCCGCGCATAAATCTTGCGGTTGCTTTCATAGATCGCAAGGAATTCCTGAAACAATTCATCGTAGATTTTGCGATGATCAGGGTTGGGCGTGTATGTGTTTGTGATCTTTACACGTGTGCCGATCTCGTCATATTTCAAATATCCCAAACCGGCAGATGCTAGCAATGCCGCGCCGCGTACATTGGCTTCAATTGGGTCTTTCACCTGTCGAATGGGACGGTTCAACACATCCGCATGGATCTGGCACCAGATGTTTGACTTTGCGCCGCCGCCAACCATGTTAAGGGCTTCCACTGGGCGCTTGTTGAATTGCTCGATATATTTCAATAACCAGCGCGCGTTATAAGCCACGCCTTCAAAGACAGCGCGCACCATATCTGCGCGGGTGGTGCTGAGTGATTGATTGTAAAATCCGCCGCGCACGAGATGATCGTCAATGGGTGCGCGTTCACCATAAAGCCAGGGGGTGAAGATCAACTTGCCGCTGCCTGCGGGTGTGCGTTCAGCCATCTGGTCAAGTAATTGATATGTATTTGCGGGTCTCCCGCCTGTGGATAATTCATCCTGCGGGAAGAGGATGACATTACGCAGATATTGCAAACATCCGCCCGCGGATTCCTGTTCATTCGTCAATATGTAGCGCCCCGGAATTGCAGAAGGAAGCGCGCCTAGATTATGGAAGATATCGGTCTTTTTGAATGGGACGTGGCAGATCAACCAGCCGGATGTGCCGACATATAGATGAGGTTCGTAATCACGCACCGCCCCCGACCCGATAGCTGCGGAGTGGACATCCGGCGACCCCATCAACACCTGGACGTCTTCGCGCAAACCCCAGTCGCGGGCAATGTCGGGGCGCAAATGCCCAAGGATCGAATTCGCAGGCTTCAGGTCCGGCAGTTTCGCGCGATCCACACCTGCGAGTTTAAGCAGTCCTTCGTGATAGGTCACATTTTCGATGTCGCGATTATCTGTCACCCAATGCAGCACGATCGAATTGAACGACGCGGCGAATTTACCCGTCAATCGCAAACTGATGTAATCCATCGGTTCGAGGAATTTATAAGTGCGTTGGTAAATATCGGGGTGAACATCTTTGAAATACAAAATATGCGCGATGGGATCTTTCCCCGCATTGCTCGGTGCGCCGCCTGTTAATCGAATCCAGTTGATCAGTTTTGGCAGTGAATATCTCTCGACCTTCGGAAAACCATCAGCCATTTTGTGGATGTAGGGCGCGCCGCGTGAATCCATCCAGATGATCGCGTTCCAGATTGCATTGCCCTCCTGATCCACTGCCACGGTGCCAGACCATTGCGCGGTTGAGGCAATTGCAACGATGTCATCACTGGACACTAAACCTTTGGCGAGCAGACGTTTGCCCGCTGTTTGGATCGCACTCCACCAATCATCCGGCGATTGTTCAGCGCCCCCGTCGGGAAAAAGCATAACCTTTGTTTCTTCAAATTCACTGCCGATCAATTCACCCTGCGTGGAAAATAAAGCTACTTTGGGACCTGATGTGCCCAGGTCAATTGCGAGAATGTATTTGTCTGCGGATGACATTTTGCCTCGTTTTGGGGAATATCCATTTGAATGATGTTATCTCAATGCAGTGCGCATGATACACCAACATCAATTAAAAGCCAATAATGCTTTAAAAAGGAACATGGGACAAATTTACAATTTGTCCCATGCAAGACCATCAGAACACAAAAAGTCAGTCCGCTTTTTTGGGTAATATAATCTCGTGGGAAACGGGATGCAGTTCCCATTGACGCAGTCCTTGACGAAGAAAAAGCATGAGCATTGCTCCTGTGAATAAAAAGAGGGCGTTGATCAATATCGCAGTGCGCGTGCTGATGAGTTCCGCGCTGTAGCCAATGGCAAGCGATGCAAGCGGCTGCATACCAAAGGTAAGCATGGTAAAAAGGCTGATGATGCGCGCGCGCATATCGGTTGGAGCAAGCATTTGCAGAACGCCCAAGCCAGTTGTCAACACGAGCGGAGCGCCGAGGCTGACGCAAAATATCGCCGCCATGGAAAGCGGCAGCCACGTGGATTGCGACAATAGCAGAAAGAACACAGCCATCCACGTTGCGGCGCCGATGATAATCCGTCCGATGTATTTGGATGCCTGGGATAACGGAAGCAGGACCAGGGTCGAGACAAGAGCGCCCGCTCCCGATGAACCAAGCAAAAGCCCAAAGGTTTGCGAATCCCCTTTAAGCACATGGTCTGCCACTGCGGGCAGAATATTAAAAATCGACAAGCCAAAGAAGGTAACCAGCGTGGCGAAGACCATCAGATCGATCATGCGCGGCTGGGAACGAATAAATTGCAGCGTTTCACGGAACTGACCGCGTCCGTTGGAGCGCTTGCTTTCGGCTTGATGTGAGCGCACAGCCAGCAGGCTAATCAGCACAACCAGAAAACTTGCGCCGTTGATCCAGAATGCGGCGGCTGAGCCAACCAATTTAAGGGTGATGCCCGCGATGGCGGGGCCCAACATACGCGCAACCTGCAAGCCCATGATGTTGAGCGTGATGGCTTGGCGTACCTGCCCCATGCCGGAGAGGTCGCCAATGAAAGTTTGTTGCGCGGGAAAATCGAGCGTGTTGACGATGCCCAGGATCAATGAAAATAAATAGATGTGCCAGATCTGCACAAGATTCGTTTGGATCAATAACGCCAATGTAAAAGCGAGAAGCATTGCGATGCTCTGCGTGATGAGCAAAATAGCGCGGCGGTTGAATCGGTCAGCGATGGAGCCCGCCCACGGAGCCAGGAGAAAGAGAGGCAGGGTGTTGAGCATGACTACAATACCGAGTGAACTTTCGGCATGTGTTAATTCCCAGACCACCCAGCTTTGCGCGGTGGCTTGCATCCACGTGCCGAGCAGGGAAACGGCTTGCCCGCCAAGATAGATGCGCAAGTTGCGATTCTTAAGCGGCGCAAAACTGCGGGTGTAGGTCTTCAATATCGAGGATTGTTCGGAGGTGTCGGTCAAATTTTTTCCTTTGGGGTTGAATATTCATAAAGACTGTTGAGGATGCGCATTTCTTACAGTAAGAGTCGCAGAGTTATACCATGCGGATTTGCGATATCTTCGTTCATTTTCTTTCCGCTATTCCCGCTCATATCGGCTAAAATATGCCCCATGCGATCTACGGATTTAAAATATCTCGGCTACGGGTTTGGGATTGGCGCACTGGTTGCCAGTCTTTTTTTTGCGGGCTACTTCTTCATTCCGCAATTAAACGTATCAGGCGGGAACTCGTTGTTTGGCGTTAAAGATATGCCAACCCTGATGTTTACGCCAACTATTCAGCCCACTTCCACATTCACACCCACAGCCACGGCAACCGCAACCAATACGGCCACCCCAACACTCACATTTACGCCCACATTCACCCCTTCGCCCACCGCCACGTTCACCGCAATTGAAATGATGGTAGCAAATGGAGAGATCGCCTTCGCGGGGCCGCTCAAGCAGGAACAACAGGTCAAATTATACGAAGCGTCCCTCTCATTTATCGCGCCGACATATGAACTGAGCAAGCAAATGTCCGTGCAGATCAATCAACTGCGCTTTTCAGATCCGAATACCACTTGTGGACCTTTGTCAATTGCCGTCTTGAAAAAAGCGGGCATCCTGAGTGAAAATCTTGTGGCGCACGATTTCTTCCTTATCAATCCCGATCTTGGAAAAGACCGCGGCGTGCTTGCATCCGCATTTCCCAAGGAAACGTATTCGAATACAAGATATAAAGTGAGGATAGATCAATTCGACTGGATGACAAATCCGCTTGTGCCCGGCGACTTCGTTTACCTCTATTCAGGCACAGGCGGAAATTTTGAACACATGCTCGTTGTCAATCGCATGGATAGTCAAGGCCGCGCATATTCAGTGACCAACTACAACACCGAGCAGGGCTTTGTAATCAACGAAGCCTTGTTATACGACCCTGCAGACTCAAACGCGGGACTGTTTTCAAAATGGACAGAAAAACAATTCGCAAAACTTGGATCCACAGGCTATGCAGGATTTGAAGTTTGGAGATTAAGAGAGAATCAATGACATCACAGATAAAAGCAGTTATTTTCGATTTTGGCGGAGTATTGATCGGATGGGATCCGCGCAATTTATACTCCCGGTTTTTCCCAGAGCAGCCCCAGGCGATGGAGGATTTTCTGGCAGAGGTCAGTTTCATGGAATGGAACGCGCAGCAGGATAAGGGACGCCCATTCACCGAAGGCGTTGCGGCGCTTTCGAAACAATTTCCGCACCGTGCAGAATTGATCAGCGCCTACCATGAGAACTGGAAGGATACCATCACAGGCAGTATCGAAGGGACAGTTGAGATCCTGAAAACGCTTAAAGACAAGGGATACGCGTTATATGGCTTGAGCAACTGGTCAACGGAAACATTCACCATTATCCGCCATGAATTTGAGTTCCTTAATTTACTCGACGATATCATCCTTTCGGGTGAAGTGAAATTGATCAAGCCTGAGCCTGAAATCTATGAACTATGCCTGCAAAAAATTGGCAGGCCGGCAAGCCAATGCCTGTTCATTGATGACTCCGAAGCCAACATCATCGCCGCAAGAAAAATGGGATTTGATACAGTCCATTTCATTTCGCCCGAGCATTTGAAAAAAGAATTGAAAATTCGTCAGTTGTTGTAACCAACGTCCCGAAGGTTTATAAAACTCAGTTGCGCTTATCGAAAAGGAAAAGTATGAACCTAAAACAACACATCGAGATCATGTTGCCCGCAATCGAAAAAGAACTTCAGGATCAAGTAGCGCGCCTGGATGCCAGACTTACAAGTCACTTTCACGAAATGCTTACCTACCACATGGGCTGGACGGGCGAAGGGGCGGGGCGGGAAGCCACAGGCAAACGGATTCGTCCGCTGATCGTACTGCTGGCAACCGCATCCCTCGGAAGTGATTGGAAAACTTCACTACCCGCGGCGGCGGCGGTGGAACTTGTGCATAATTTCAGCCTGATACATGATGATGTGCAGGATAACTCTGCAAAACGCCGCGGTAGGCCGACCGTGTGGACGAAATGGGGCGTACCGATGGCGATTAATGCCGGGGACGCGATGTTCGTCATATCGAATCTGGCAATCATGGACCTGATCAAAGTGCATCCTGCCGAGACCGTGGTACGGGCCGCGACCATTTTGCATGATACCTGCCTCGACTTAACCCGCGGCCAATTTCTGGATATGTCCTACGAAGAGCGCAATGATCTCGGTCTTGAAGATTACTGGCCGATGGTCGGTGGGAAGACTTCCGCGCTGCTGTCTGCCTGCACCCATATCGGCGCTTTGCTGGGGAACGCTGGAGAAGCGGAACAGGAAGCCTATCGTCAATTTGGCTTTCACCTTGGGCTTGCTTTTCAAGTACAGGATGACATTCTCGGCATTTGGGGTGACGAAGCGGTGACAGGAAAATCCACAGCGAGTGATTTGGTGGAGGGAAAGAATTCCCTGCCAGTGCTTTATGCGCTTGGCAGGCATGGCAAATTCGCTGAACGCTGGAAACAGGGACCGATCACAGCGGGTGAAGTTAAAGCGGTTGCCGCACAGCTTGAAGAAGAAGGCGGCAGAAGTTACGCAGAGGAAATGTCTGAGAAGGAAACGCAAATCGCGCTAGGGCATTTAAGCAAGGCCGATCCGCGCGGCGCGGCTGGCGAGTCCATGCTTGAGTTGGCGAACATGCTCTTGAAACGCAACCAGTAAACAGGCCGGGAGCGAGACGCCGATCTTCATCGCATTATTGTCCCAAAGTAAAAGTGTGTATGCAAAAAAGTTGTCAGGTGGTCGTTTTTGTCAACAAAGGAAACCTTTAGGGTCTTTGCCAGCGAGTTAAGAAACAGTCTCTCAAATTATGCTACCTATACTGAACGCGGTCACAAATTGCGGTTTTAACACGATTGATTCGGCGGGCTAAAGCCCTGCCTCAGTTCGCGGAAGCCCTTCGGGCTAGTCGGCTTTAGCCGACTTTTATGTACTGAGCAAGGGATTTATCCCGATGCGATACGAAGCCCCAAAAAGCGCAATTTGCGTCCGTACCCGGTATATCACTAAGAATCACCGCTTGCAGACGTTATTCCAGCCTGTTTCTTTTTCTTCTTCGCCGCACTTCGCGGCCAGGCGATCAACACTACGACCACCGCCATTACACCCATATTTTTGATCAACCCAAACATCCAGCGTGGACCGCCGCCAGGTCCTCCCTCGTGGCGCTCGGGTCGGTTTTGACCGCCCTCCGGCATTACACCATTACCTTCTGGCCGGGTCCCGTTTTCGCCGCCGGGACGAAACTGCGCGTCGCCGTCAAAATCGGGAGCATTCGCGCCGCTGGCATTAACCGCGACCACCATCAAACCTGAAACAGCAAGGAATACCGCCAGGATAATAAGAATACGTCCAATCGTTTTCATAGCGTCTCCTCTTTCTTCTGCTTGGAGGAAAATACTCTCGCAAGCGGTTGGAACAGATACCGATTAAATGTACTGGCGATCCAACTCCAATGCAAAGCTGTGTGAATGCCAAGCAGCAACAATCCGATATTTGCAGACATGTCGTGCAATCTGCGCCAGCCAAATCCCTGTGGCAATTGAATTCCCATCAGCGGCAAAGCCACCTCCGAGATCATCACGCCGGAAACCATGATGAGAGTCCCATCGATGAACAACAGCCAATTCAAAATGTAATTGACACGGTTTAAGCCGCCCAGTTTGCCAAGAAAGCGGCGTGTGATCTGTACGATCCAATCCCAGTTCAAGAGCAGGTGAACGATCATCACCGCGATCACGGATAAACTAAGCCATTCATGCACAGCAAGCCCGCTCGAGTGCGGATCCATCGTCACCAAAAACGCGATGAAAACAGCCAAATCCAGCCAGAGCTTGGACTTGGTCTGGCTGGAACTATTTGTTGAAACTTCGTTGGTCATGTAATCTCCTCTTTTTTGTTCACATTGATGCCTCTAAAGACTTTACTGAAAACCCCGCGCAAGCGCAAAGGAAACTTTTTGGGTCTTATTTCAGGCAGTTTCAATATTTTATGGGTTTTCCAATTTTCATGGTAAGGAAAATGCGGATAAATTGTGAAGAAGTTGTAAAAAGTTCTCCCAACCTTTTGGGGTGGGAGAACTTTTTGGGTTGAATTTTGGCGAAGTTTATGAAGCCAGATTTGCAATTGGCCTTTTCCTTCCCAGCCATCTGACAGCGTTCCAATAAATCGCACCGACTATTGAAATGATCGCCAGATTTTTGATGGCATCGGCTGGGAACTGCATACCGTCCGCCTCGCCTCTGCCAGAATGAGACATCTGTCCGTCCGCAGGGAATTCGCCATCAGCGGGTCTTTCATGTCTGGAGGATTGGTCTGTGCCGGAGGAGGTGGCAGTTACTACACCGTAGAACACTCCGCTGACGACTGCCGCAAGAACGAGAATGACAAGGATTCTGAAAATAGTTTTCATGGTTAGGCATCCTTTCTATGCATTGACATCGCGTGGATAACAACCTGCGGCGAAGAAGCGCGGCGCGGAAGCAAACGTCTGAACATGCTGGTGATCCAACTCCAATGAACAGCCACGTGCAATCCCATTAAGACCATGGTGATGTTCGTGAAAAGGGAGTGCAGTTCCCTCCACGCCCCACCGCTCGCGAGGGTAATTCCAAGGAACGGCATGATCGTCTTTGAGATCATCAGACCTGAAAGCATAATCATGATTCCGCTGGCAAAGAGCGCCCAATTCAAAGAGTAGTTGAAGCGCTGACCTTTCGCAACTTTCGAGAAAAGGCGGGAGGTAATTCCAACGATCCAATTCCAGTTCAACAGCAAATGTACAACAATCGTGCCGCCCAGGGCGAGCGAAAGCCATTCATGGATGGCGACCCCTGTAAAATGCGGCGCACTTGCGACCAAAAGGGCAACGAACGCGCCCAGGTCAATTAATAGTTTGGTTATATTTTGTTTCATTTTGTTCTCCTTTATTCATGTATCCAACGATGAATATTCTAAAATCAAGGAGAACTTTATTGGTGGATGAATTGCGGAAGAATTATGAAGGAATTGTAAAAAGAGCGGAGAGGAGGCAGGCTTAGGCTGGCATGATCGTTTCTTTGGTTTCGATCACTTCGGCATGCAATTTTCCCGCTGAAAGTTCGCGCAAGCCAAGTTGAAAAGCGTCGAAGTCGCTGATTGGAATTTGTACGGTCAGGGTAATGTCACCAGCAAAGTCTTCGCCGAGAATTTCGGCGCGATGCCGGGTCGCAAGCAGACGAATACGTTCCAGCAGATTGTATGGGATCGCAAGCAAGACCAGATGCACGGGCACTCGCTGTCCGCGCCCGACTGCGTTGACCACTAACTGCGCGGATTCGGTGTACGCCTTCACCAGTCCGCCGGTGCCGAGGAGTGTGCCGCCAAAGTATCGGGTGATGACCAATGCCGCGTCGCCGAGTCCGCTCCCCCGTAGGACGGCCAGCGCGGGCTTGCCCGATGTCCCGGCGGGCTCACCGTCATCCGAAAAATATTCTGTCACCGTATTCCCGCCGCCGATAATGTAAACGGGTACATTGTGCGACGCATCTGAAAATTCCTTTCTGATACGCGCCATGAATGCCCGCGCCTCGTCAATGGAAAATGCGGGCGCGAGCGTGGTAATAAATTTTGAATTCACCACCATCTGCTCGCGGCGAATCTCAGTTAATGGAACCAAGTAAGGTCTGCTCATAAACGAATTGTAACAAGAAGTTGCGCGCGGGTGGAAATTACATTGCAGATATGCTAAACTGATTCTAGCGAGAATAAGGATAAGGCAACAATGGTTATGAAATACCCATAACACCAATTTACATCGCATCATTCAATGCTGTGTGTAGGGACTCTTTTTGAGAAGAAAAGGAGAAACCCATGTCCAAACATCATCATTTGACTCGCCGCGACTTTCTGAAACTGAGTGGAATTGCATTGGGCGGGGCTACCCTTGCCTGCGGGCGCGGCTCAAAGCTGCTCGAGCTGACCGCAGTGCCAACACCAGTCAGCCCTGTGTCGCAGCCGCTTCCCACTTTGGCCCCGGGTGAAGTTGCCGACACCGTCCTGGTCAATGGCAATATTGTCACGATTGATGCAAAGCGCACAACGGCAAAAGCGCTGGCCCTCAAGGATGGAATCATCCTGTTTGTTGGCGATGACCAGCCTGCGCGCAACATGGCCGGCGCCAGTACGCAGGTCATTGACCTGGGCGGGCGCACCGTGACTCCCGGACTAATTGACGCGCACTGCCATTTGAGCGCCTGCGGTCTTCTCGGCACCACCTATGTGGACGTCAGCTGGCCTGCCATAAATACCATTGAGCAGATGCAAACCAAGCTGGTAGAAAGGATCGCTAAGACACCTCCCGGCGAATGGGTGCTCGGTGCGGGCTGGTTGACTTTCAAGGGGGGCTTTCCAACCAAGCATGACATTGATCCGATCTCGCCGAAGCATCCTATGATGGTCATCAACCAGGGCGGACATCTGGCTGTGGTTAACAATCTGGCGCTGGAAATGGCGGGCGTGAATGCCAGCACGCCTGATCCGGGAAATGGCATGTTCTTACGCGAAGCCAATGGCGAGCCCAACGGCACCATCATGAATCACCCGGCCATGGACTACTTCCGCAAGTTGTGGCCAAAGGACCTGCTCGACCAGTCGGCGATGGAAGCCAGCATCCTCAACCCTCAAGCAAGATTCGCCTCGTATGGCGTTACCAGCTTCCAGGATGTCTATGCGCGTGATATGGATCGCATGTTGGCCTACTTCAATATCGGGAAACGCCGCGAGATGACGATCCGCGGTCAGGTGATGAACGTCCTGGAATATGTTCAGGAGTTGGATGGGCGCATCCTGGCAATCGAAGCCATGCGCTATGAGGACGATTTCATGCATTTCGCAGGAGGCAAGTGCCAGGTGGACGGAGCCGGCGAGGCTTCCTTCACCTACGAACCCCACAACGGTATCGCTTGGAACATGTCCGTTTGGAAACCTGATGACCTAAAGCAAGTCGTGCGCGCCTTCCACGACGCAGGTTACCAGATGTCCCTGCATGCGTTCGGAGATGCGGCCGTGGACATGGCGCTGGATTCCATCGAAGCGGCGATGAACGCCAATCCACGGCCAGATCCACGGCACCGCATCGAACACTCCGTGCTGAACACCGACAAAGCCCTGAAACGCACCAGAGATCTGGGTGTGGTGATCTCAGCGCAGCCACAGATGATACGGGCGTTTGGTGATGGGGCCGAGAGGATATGGGGGGGCGAACGAATGCAGAGCATGATCCCGACCCGCACCTGGCTCGATATGGGCGTGCCGCTGTGTCTCGGTTCGGATGCGCCCTCGATGCCGTGGTGGAATCCGCAAGCGACATTGGTTGCCAGCGTTCTCCGACTAACACTGACCAATAAACCCGTGAGCCCTGAACAAGCCATGACCATCGATGAGGCGATGTACGCCCACACGATGGGCGGAGCCTACGCAGACTTTGCAGAGAGCAAGAAAGGTTCATTGGAGCCGGGCAAGTTTGCCGATCTGGCCGTCTGGAACGACAACCCCTATACCCTTAAGCCGGCTGACCTCATCAACGTGACAATCGACATGACCATGGTCGGAGGAAAAGTGGTCTACCAGAAAGGGTAAATAGTTAGGAGTAGCCTTGAATATTCAGGCATACTTCTGCATTACCAGAGTACCATTGCTTTACTTCGCCGGTTTTTTACAATAATTATTGGAGCGCTCCAAAAATTTCAAATGTCCGGGAGGAATACATGAATAACCTAAAACGCTATTCGGTCACCCTGTTTATTCTTTTTGCGCTGATCTTGATTGCGGCGTCGCCTCAACCATTCCCCAATTCTCAAACTGATAATCCAAACCCGCCTGACGAAGTTGTCAAGCTCATCTTCATCCATCACTCCACTGGCGAAAACTGGCTGAAAGATGGCTATGGGAATCTGGGTCGCACATTGGGAGAAAACAATTATTTTGTCAGCGACACCAATTACGGCTGGGGACCTGATGCAATCGGCGACCGCACCGACATTCCAAACTGGACGGAATGGTTTGCCAGCGCAAACACGCCAACTTATATGACTGCGCTTTTCAATGAAACCGAACAGCACGCCTCGTACACGCGCGCTCTCTCCGACCCTGGCGGCGAGAATGAGATCATCATGTTCAAGTCGTGTTTCCCAAACTCAGATCTGAGGGGCAGTCCGAACGATCCACCCGGAACTTATGAAGAACTAACGGTCAGCGGTGCGAAGTATGTGTACAACGCCATCCTTCAGTATTTTGCCACACGTCCCGATAAACTTTTCGTGGTCATCACTGCCCCGCCGCTGAGCGACCCAACCCATTCTGAAAACGCGCGCGCCTTCAATCAATGGCTGATCAATGACTGGTTGAGCGAAAACAATTATACACTTGGCAATGTGGCTATCTTTGATTTCTATA
The DNA here is from genome assembly GCA_020717985.1 of Herpetosiphon sp. Lineage (GTDB taxonomy): Bacteria > Chloroflexota > Anaerolineae > Anaerolineales > Villigracilaceae > Villigracilis. The sequence goes on from DYDH01000070.1 coordinate 18,404, forward strand.
ACATATTGACTGACCCTGATGCCCACCATCGCATCAACAACGGGCAGGTCGAACATATCCTTGGAACAGGCAACACACTGAGCTATCCCTCCGGCGACGATCATCCCTCAAAAAATGGAAGCCGCAAAGCGACTGAGGAATTCCTGCCGATGTTGAACGCCTTCTATCATCACTGGAAGGAGATGGGCACATCGGTATCAGAATCCTCCGGTCAAACTCAAAGTGAGCCTGGTTCTGCCGCCCAAACAGGATCTCAGTCCGGGCAGCCTCTCGCTCCCTTCGCTGTAACAGGAATCATTGACAGTTTTGATGCAGGCATCATCCCTGGGACCTCCGGCTGGCAAGCCTTCCGCGATGAAGCCACTTCAACCAGCATGGCTTGCGCAACCAAATCAGGCACAGGGCGCAGCGGTAATTCCCTCAAACTCGATTTCAATATCGCCGCCAACAGTTGGGGAACCTGCGCGCTCATGTATGAAACCCCACAGGATTGGAGCGCGGGAAAGGGTCTGGTGTTTTACTTCCGCGCCGCACAGGCAGGCACTCTCTTTGACGTTGACCTGTACGCGGGACCATCTGAAAATCGTGAGACTTATTTGTACACCATTGAAGCGCCCGCTGAAAGTGTAAACGACTGGATTCCCATGGAATTACGCTGGGAGGATTTCCATCGCGCCAGTTGGGAGGAAAACGCCGACACACCTTTTGCAAAAGCGAATCAAGTTACTGGCATGGCCTTTGGGCTTGGCACACTACCCGACGCGCCCAACGCCAGCTCAATTTGGGTGGAAGATCTGGCATTATTGGGAACAGTGGCTGTTGATGCTCCGCTTGAATCTGGGCAGCCTTCCGCGCCTGAACTACCCACTCAACCTGAACAAACTCAAGCAGCTCGCAAGCCATTCCTGCCATGCGCTGGCGCGCTCGTCCTGCCCATGTCACTGGTGATGGGATTATCTTTCTGGAGAAAAAAACGGGAATGAAGACAGATAAAACCACATCTCCTCCACAAAACCTATTTGCCCGCTGAATACAGAGGATGGAATATGCAGAACTCCAAGAGGATTGCCCTGCCAATTTTGACTTCACTGCTGACCGTCCTTGCCTGCACTTTTGGACAAACACCGCCTCAGGACACACCCAGACCTGTCACTGTTTCAGCGACAGAATCCCAACCTCAGCCGACTTCGCTTCCAACGGGCAATGTTGTGAATCCCGCAGACATCGAATACCTCGGTGCATTCCGTTTGCCCGGCGGCGAAGATCGTCCACAGACATTTGCCTACGGCGGCAACGCCATGACCTTCAATCCCGATGGCGACTCTTCCGGCACGCAGGATGGCTTCCCCAACTCGTTGTTTGTGATGGGACATGACCGCATTGCCTATGGAGATGTTCCCGATGGCAATCAGGTGGCGGAAATCAATATCCCTGCACCAGTTATTTCCAGAAACCTTGAAGACCTCAACACAGCACAATTCATTCAGGAATTTCAGAATGTGGCAGCGGGCCAATTTACTGAGTATGATGAGATACCCAAGGTCGGGATGCAATATCTCAATCGCCCCGAGACAGGAGCGAAGATTCACATCGCCTGGGGCGAGCATCTCCAAGGGGAAGAAATCCCTACTCATGGCTGGTTCGACCCAATTTTGTCGAATCCAAATTTTCAGGGAACCTGGTTCATCGGTAATCAAGATTTGTACAGTGTGAACGGATATATGTTCGAGATTCCCTCTGAATGGGCGGATGTTTACACGAGCGGTCGTTACCTTGCCACCGGGCGAATGCGCGATGGCGGACAAGGCGGCATGGGTCCGACGATCTTTGCCTATCGTCCCTGGAATACAGATGGTTCTGCGCCATCATCGGGAACCCGCTTGCAAGAAGTCACATTGTTGCTCTACGAAAACGCCTACAATACTGAGGAGATTATCCGCAGTTTGAATGGTTACCAACACCCCGATGAATGGGGCGGCGGCGCATGGCTTACAACTGGTACGGGGAATCAGGCGGTCCTATTTGCCGGGACAAAAAGCAACGGTGCGAAATACTGGTATGGATACGTCAATCCCGAAGGTCCCCAATATGCTTGCGTGGATGCGGAAGTCACCGACTTTCCCACCTGTCGCAATGCCGATGGTTCGACCTGTCCACAGGAAGATTTTTCAGGTTGTTGCGATACAAATGCCGGCAGCTGTATCTCCAACCGCGGCTGGTGGACAACGCGCTTCGATGCCGAATTCATCCTGTATGATCCTACTGACCTCGCGAAGGTTGCGAGCGGTCAAATGGAACCCTGGCAGCCACAACCCTACGCAACCATTGACATTGACGAATACCTCTACTTGAATCCGCCCGAATGGGATCAGGTCGAACTCGGCTGGGGCGACCAACGCCGCACTCGCATTGGCGATATTTCCTTTGACCGAAAAAACGGACTGCTGTATGTGCTGGAATTGTATGCGGATGGAGCAAAACCAGTCATGCATGTGTGGAGGATCAATTCACATTAATGAGCATTGGTTTACATCAAATATCTGCAATTTATCCTGTGTAAAACGTAATTTATAGATGAAGCTTATCACATTATATTATGACATTTATCATATTACGTCTCGCCTAATAACTCGTACAATAACAGCTATCGTTTATTACTTATGCCAGCGCTAGTGGTGTAGGTGATTCGTGTCAATTGCGAACCCGATTGTGCAATTCATTTTGTTTTGGCGCTTGCCTTGTACCAGGAAGGTAAGCGAGTTTCGACAAAGGAAAATTCGCAATGGAGCATAACTTGCTATTCATGGTTTTCTCAAAACATAAA
>DYDH01000314.1:0-3150 GCA_020717985.1 Herpetosiphon sp.
CTGTTACCAGTTCAATATAAAGTATGTCCTGTCATTTTTCTCGGTGGCGTTTCTGGTCATCGCCCTGCTCTCCGGGCCATATCCGGTCTTCAAGTCAGGCTTTCCTCTCGAATTTGATTTCGCAAGACACTGGCTTTCTGTTCCATTCCTCTACATCGGCTTTCTTTTTTACAAAAAGGGATTCCCCTCCTGGTGGCTGTCAATCATTTTGATCGCGGCGGGAGCGGTTTCACAAGTTCTCGAAGCGCAATTCATTTACCGCCAATTTGGCATTTCCGCATACAACCATGAATTCCTGATCGGCACCATTCCCTTTGCGATCGGCATGACCGGGCTTGCCCTCAACAACCTGAAATGGCTGCAACAGCCTCTTCTCAGCAAATGGGGCAGGGATTATTCCCTGGGCATTTACCTGCTCCACATGCTTGTCATTTACATTGTGCCAAACTGGATCTATGCCCTCCTCCCGGGAATTTCTGGGACAATGTCCTGGCAGGCGCTTTTACCAGTGATTATTCTTGGGCTGTGCCTCCTGCTGCTTGAATTGATCCAGCGCTGGCTTCCGCGGCTGTTTGGTTTCCTATACGGAAAACATGTCCACACCACAAAATCTCGTTAAATTCGCATCATCTCGAAAAAGAGGGGAAACGTCCCGAAGGTTTCTACCAACCAGGGTAGTTTTCCGCAAAACCTTCGGGACGGTGTGTTAACATCCCGTTTTATTGAGATGATACTAAAATTCCCCATAAAGACCCGGCAATTCCGGCGTTAAATCGCATGATTCTTTGTGTAGTATAATCGCGTCGCCAATCATTTATAAATCCCCACAAACGTGGCTATCTTGTAAGGAGTTCCCATGTCAGGTCATTCAAAGTGGTCCACCATTAAACGCAAGAAAGGCGTTGCCGATGCGAAGCGCGGCGCCATATTTACACGGCTCGCCCGTGAACTCGTGATCGCATCCCGCGAAGGCGGAAGCGACATCGACACCAATTTTCGGCTGCGTCTCGCAGTAGATAAAGCCCGTGCCGAAAACATGCCCAAGGATAATATCGAACGCGCCATCAAACGCGGCGCGGGCGAAGACAAAGACGGCACGGTTTTTGAAGAGATCACCTTCGAAGGCTACGGTCCCCACGGCTCTGCGCTGATGGTCACCTGCGTCACCGACAACCGCAACCGCACCGTACCCGATATGCGCCATGCCTTCACCAAATACGGCGGCAACATGGCAGAGCAGGGCGCGGTTGGCTGGCAGTTTGAACGGAAAGCTTATTTTGCATTTCCCTCCAGCGAAATGTCTTTTGATAAAGCGTTCGAACTTGGCATAGAAGCTGGCGCAGATGATGTAGTCGATGGCGGCGATACCATTGATATTTATGCCCCTATTGAAATGTTCAAGACGGTCGCTGATGCTTTGCACAAGGCAAACGTTCATCCCCAGGAATCAGGCTTGCGCATGATCCCCAAGCAGGAAATGGAACTCGATGTCGAATCAACCCTGAAATTCATGCGGATGATCGAAGCCATCGAAGAACTCGACGATGTGCAGGATGTCTTCCACAACGTCAAAGTCTCAGACGAAGCCCTCGCCGCCCTCGAAGCCGCGTAATCCATTCGTAGGGGCGAAGCAATGCTTCGCCCCTACTTTTTTTAATGACCCTCGCCCTCGGAATTGACCCCGGCACTGCCACCACCGGATACGGACTCGTGCGCCTCATGCCAAACGGGGAGTTGGTCGCTGTTTCCTTTGGCATTATCTCCACCCCAAAAGATGCAACCCCAGCCGCGCGCCTCGAAATGTTGTTCGATCAACTCAACGACCTGCTCAAAGAATACCAACCCGATACCGCCGCTGTCGAAAAATTATTTTTTCAAAGCAATGTCAAAACCGCCCTCGCAGTGGGACAGGCTCGCGGCGTGATCATGCTCTGCCTGCAAAAAGCTGGCATCGAACCTTTTGAATACACCCCCAACGAAGTCAAACAAGCCGTTGCCGGTTACGGCGGAGCAGATAAACGCCAGGTACAGGACATGGTGCGAGCACTGCTTCAACTCGAAAAGATCCCCAAACCCGATGACGCCGCAGATGCGCTGGCGATTGCAATTACACATTTGAACACCAAACGATATGAATAAATTGTAGGGGCGAAGCATTGCTTCGCCCCTACATCGTTTACGGTAAAATACAACCATGATAGCAACCCTTCGCGGAGAAATCTCCCAAATTGAAGATAACGCCCTGATCGTCGAAGTCGGCGGCATGGGACTGAGAGTCTTTGTCCCCACGCCATTGCGGGCAAATGCCAAAGCGGGTGAAATGATATTTTTGTTCACCCATCTCGTCGTGCGTGAAGATGCGTTCCTGCTCTACGGATTTGAATCCCAGAGCGACCGTGAACTCTTCAACACCCTGCTCGGCGTGGACGGGGTTGGTCCCAAAGTGGCGATGTCCGTTCTTTCCACCATGACACTCGACGCCGTTCAACGCGCAGTCTTCGGTGACGAACCCGATGTATTGAGCCGCGTGCCCGGCGTGGGAAAAAAGACCGCGCAGAAAATGGCGCTGCATCTCAAAGACAAACTCAAACCCGGAGACGGACTCTCCAAACTTGCCATGATGTCCGATGCCGACAGCGAAGTTCTCGCCGCGTTGACCGCGTTGGGTTACTCGGTTGTGGAAGCGCAAGCCGCAATTCAATCCATCCCCAAAGACTCGCCCGATGACACAGGCGAACGTCTCAGGCTGGCGCTGGGATATTTTCAATAACTGAGTTCTCTGACCTCCGCGTTCTTGAAGAATACGGAGGTCTTTTTCAATAAACGCACAACGGGTGGGGTAAAATTGCAAACCATGAAAATCGGCGACCGAATTCAAGTTCAAGCGTGTAAAACGGATGGAACTGTATACCGAAGCTGGCAAGCCACAATTGAGTCTATAACAGAAAACTCAATTGTTACAATTTCGCCGGCTGGTTCATCTGTGTTTAATATCAAAGGCGAGGACTATCCCATCCGTCATCATTATCGATCCTATTACTGGTTTGACAAGTTCTATAATTTGATCGAAATCTTTGAAACCAGCGGTGAATTGATTCATATCTACATTAACGTTGCTTCGCCTCCTGAATTCAAGAATGGGATCATGAG
>DYDH01000314.1:3161-4187 GCA_020717985.1 Herpetosiphon sp.
ATGAGTTGGACGTTTCAAGATATGTTCCCAAACCAGCCGAACTCGTTGATGAAGACGAATTTGCCGAGGCGGTCATCACCTATAACTATACAAAAGAATTTCAGGAGCAAATGTATTCCGCCGCCCATGAAGCCCTTGAACTGGCTAATTGCTGGAATGCAAAACCCGCGCCTGAATTTGGAGAAGAATATGTTAAATAAAAAAATCGCATTCATTGGACCCGGTGTAATGGCGGAAGCCATGATCGCGGGTCTGTTACGTCGGAAACTCGCCAATCCAAAAAACATCATCGCATCCGGTCCGCGCGATGAACGCGGCGGGGAACTTCATAAAAAATACGGCATTCAGGCGACCACAGACAACGCATCCGCCGTGCATCAAGCGGATGTGGTTGTGCTTTCGGTCAAGCCGCAAAGGCTCAGCGAAGTGATGAAGGGACTCAAAGGCATTCGCAGTGACGCGCTTGTCTTGTCCATCATTGCGGGCGCCACCATAAAAAAGATCGGAACAGGATTGAAACATAAGGCAATTGTGCGCTCTATGCCGAACACACCGGGTCAGATCGGCGAAGGGATCACTGTTTGGGCGGCTTCAAAAGATGTGACCCATGAACAACAAAAGATGGCGCGCGCAATCCTGAGCGCCATGGGCGAGGAAGTTTTCGTGGAAGACGAATCCTATTTGGATATGGCCACTGCGCTCTCAGGTTCCGGTCCCGCGTATGTTTTCCTCTTCACCGAAGCGCTGATTGATGCGGGCGTACACATGGGACTCCCGCGCCGCCTCGCCGAACAACTGGTCTTGCAGACCATCAAAGGCTCGGTTTCATATTATCAGGGCGCAAGCAGTCACCCTGCCACTTTGCGGAATCAAGTCACATCGCCGGGCGGCACGTCTGCCGAGGCATTGTATTATCTGGAAAAGGCAGGCTTCCGCACGGCCATCTCACGCGCGGTTTGGGCGGCATATCAACGCTCGCTGGAGTTGGGCAAGGAAAAGCCCGGGCATTTTGCCGATGTAGATGAC
>DYDH01000071.1 GCA_020717985.1 Herpetosiphon sp.
AACATATCCAATGGCAAGATAAATGCAGGCAAGAATTAGCAGGACAATAAATGCAAGAATAAAATGTATTTGATAACGGCGCATGAGGGGAAAGGGGGAAAGGATGAACGCTTTGCGTGAATTATGAAGGATGAGAAAGGCGTGTTGCGTGCTGCGTTGTTTTCCGTGTGTACCTGTCTACTTGTTTCCGTGTCTGCGCGCCTCAAGATACGATTGCAGGATCACCACTGCAGCAAAGGCGTCTTGATGTCCTGCGCGCTTTTTTCTTGAAACGCCAAGTTGAATGCGTGCGGCACGCGCATCCTGTGTGCTAAAAGATTCATCCCAGAGTTCAATGGGAATGTTCGTTTGGTTTTTCAATTCATCGGCAAAGCGACCTGCGCGGCGGCCTGCGGGATTTGGATTGCCATCATCATCAAAGGATTGTCCAATGACGATCAACGCAACATCGTTTTGCGCGGCGAGGTCAGCCACCTGCGCGGCGTCAATGGCACGCGAGATATGCTCAACCACTTTAAGCGGAGTGGCAATGGTGGCAGTCGCATCGCTGAGCGCGACGCCAATTCTTTTTTCTCCATGATCTACGGCAAGGATTCTCATGATTCTCCAGGTGAGCAGGTAGTCAAGTAAACAAGTAGACAGGTAAACAAGTTCCACATGTCTACCTGTATCCATGTCTACATTATTGAGTTTCCACCAAAATATTAAATGGAATCAACGGAAGCCAGCGCCACCATGATGGAGTGATGGTAATTTCCGGTCCTTTGCGTAAGGATAATTTCGAAACCAACTCACTTTTGATCGATCCCGGCTTATGTCCGCGCACGATGGAAAAGACCTGCATCTCATTCACCTGACGAAGCAGGGTACGCGTCACTTCCAATTCAAAATGACTGACGCCGGAGTTGTCAGTCGAAGGGTCTGCAATGACCTTATGAACCGGCAAAGCTGTCGCTTTGAAACCATTCTCAACGGAAGCATTCAACGTGGAAAGCGCAAGTTCTTTCAAGTCAGCATCTAAAACATAGCGCGCTGTGAATTCAACCTTCATATTCAAGTCCAGTGTTTTTCCAGGCTGTCCTGCGGGCGGCGTAAATTTTTCCTCGATGATCTGCGTGACTTCAAAGGTATCCATCAATAAAAGATCGGCAGGGGTGATCTGTGTACGCAATTTAGATTCGGCATCGCGCCGCAAATTATCCATGACCACTTCACGCAGTTTCGCGCGGTCTTTATCGGTTGCGCCAACAAGCTGTGAATTCGTGCCGCCTTTGAGTGGATTGGGATTTGTGACCGAGATGGAAAGTCCCAACGGACCTTCAACAACAGTGATCGTATCTACAGAGACATTTCCCTGCGTGCCGGGCTCCAACGCCTCGATTGGCACATCCACAAACTTGTCAATGCCAGCGGGCAGGCGCGTATCGTTCAAGGTAACAAATCTCATGGAGGATTCTGTCGTGATCGCTGAGCCCGCTGGAATACTCACTTCACCCTGACTTAAATTCGTAAAGCGCGCAATTCCGTTTGATTTGGATTTCGGTACAGAAATTTCGCTTACGATGGCAAGTGATTGTTTCGCTTTCATTGTGACCGATAATGTCTGTGCGGGAATTAAACCTGTGACAGATATGGACTCCGTCGCTTCACTCGCGGCAACAGGAATGACAATGCTCTGGGTCTGCGCTTCAGGATATAAAGTCAACGTGGCACGCGGGACGAAGAGGCCTGCGATTACTAAAACGGACATGACGCCCACTGTGAAAGTGAGCACACGTCCAGGCAAAGACGTTCGCCATGGAGACTCTTTTGCATAAACACTGTCGCGAACTTTTCGCAGGTCACGGTGCGGAGCTCTGGGGATGCGCCTGCTTTTCGGAACAGGTTTAGGCCACAATTCGCGCTGCGCCTTGGTCGTTGAGACAAAGACCGGAATGCCAAGCGATTCCGCATCACGCCTCACATTGAGGCGGCGGGTTACAAGTCCCAATTGCGCGCCAAGGGAATCGGCATGACGCTGTAAAACCTTCAAATCCAACACACGCAAAGTGACCTTCTCATATTTCGGCCAGACCAGCAAAATGCGCGGCGTCTTTGCCCACGATAATTTATCGCGGACAGAGATGAGGTCATCGTGAGATTCGAGGGTGATGATTTGGGTTTTCAAGAGTTAGTTTGTGATTGAATAGTTGGGTGGTTTAATGGTTCAATTTTCTCGCTTTTTCCACCAACCCAGGCATGACCTTCAAGAACTCATCCACATGTTCGGACGTTGAATCAACCCCCAAAGTAATTCGCAGGGAGCCTAGCGCCCAATCACGTGAATACCCGAGTGACGTGATGACTTCACTCGGCTCAGGGTTGCCTGTTTTGCATGCTGAACCGGAGGAACATGCAAACCCCGCAGAGTCAAGCATTTGCAAAAGCAGGTTGCCATCCACGTCTTTGAAGACAAACGAAGCGTGATTCGGCAAACGTTTTTCAGGATGACCTGTTAATTTGGAATCGGGAATCTCTTCAAGCACGCATCCGACAATCTGATCACGCAGAGTCCTAACATGTGCCGTGCGCGATTCGCGTTCTTCCGCAGTCAGACGCAGCGCCTCAGCAAAACCGACAATATAAGGCACATTCTGAGTCCCTGCGCGCAGACCAAATTCCTGCCCGCCACCTGTCAGATGCGGAATGAGCTTAGTCCCCTTGCGGACGTATAACACGCCCACACCTTTCGGACCATAGAATTTATGCCCGCCAAGCGACATTAGATCAACGCCCAGTGTTACGACATCCACATCCAAATATGCGGCGGCTTGAACAGCATCTGTGTGGAAGATAATACTATTACTATGCGCAATCTCTGCAAGTTCCTTAATTGGATTGATCGTGCCGATTTCGTTATTGGCGTACATCACAGAAGTCAGAACCGCATCACTGCAAACCGCCTTGGCTAAGGATGCAGGCGTAACAGCGCCGTATTCGTCCAAATCCAGCCACTCGAGCAGGAAACCAAATTCCTTTTCGAGTTGTATGGCGGTTTTGCCAACCGCATGATGCTCATTTCCAGCGGTGAGAATCCGCTTTTCTCCCGAGGTTTTCCGTTTCGCAAGCGCCGCCCCACGAAGTGCGAGGTTGTCTGATTCAGAGCCGCAGGATGTGAAGAGGATTTCCTCCGGACTGCAATGAAGCACAGATGCAACTTTCTCGCGCGCATCATCCACCGCAGTCTCGGCTTTCTGTCCGTAACGGTGAATTGAAGATGGGTTGCCATAGGATTCGCGGAAATACGGAATCATCGCATTGAGGACGCGGTTGTCAACGGGAGTAGTGGCAGCGTAATCAAAATAGATCATGAGAGGATTATAGCAAACAATTTTGCCGGAGTGATAAAATAGACAAGTAATTCCAATAAATCAAAAACAGGTGCAGCATGAGCGATTTTCTAAATTTTCTCAATACAGCAGGCCTTGATACGCTGGTGAAAACCCAGGGTGTTACACGTCCCATCGCAGGGAATATCATTGCGGCGAGACCTTTTGATGCAGTGGAAGACTGCCTGAATGTGCGCGGCATGGGAAAGAACCTGCTAACGCGGATGCAGTCCAATTTTGAGGCGGGGGAAAATGCTCCAGAAAGCCGGTCCATGATCACGGTCGAGGAGGATGCGACGCCCGTTTATATTGAGAAGAGTCAGCCAGCGCAGGAATCTGCCAAAGAGAAGGATTCCTTTTCAACCCGTCTGGGAAAGGCGTTTCTTAATTTTATACGAGCCTTGTTTCGATTGATTGCACTCGTGCTGGTCATCGGAGGGATCGGCGCAGGATTCTATTACGGATTGCCATTCATTAATCAAAAAGTGATCGTGCCAATCGAGAAGAACAGCGCGCAAATTGGCAAGGTTGAAACCGAAATCAAAGCGCTGCAAGCGCAACTTGACGAAACAAACAGCCGAGTGGATACGCTTGAAAAATCCATTGAAGCGCACAGTGCGTCGCTCACCAAACTTGATGAAATACAGGCGACGCTTGAAAATGAAATCCAAACAAGCAAGGATGAAACTTTATTACAACTAAAACAAGAAGTGATGTTCACGCGCGCATTGGACATGCTTGGGCGCGCAAGATTGTATCTTGCGCAAAGTAATTTCGGTCTGGCGCGTGAAGATGTAAACTCTGCGCGCGACCTGTTGGTGGCGTTGCAAGCTGAATCCGATGACCCGGTTCTTGAACAGGCAATCGCGCGGTTGGACTTGACGCTCGGTAACCTGCCCGCCTTCCCCGTCATTGCGGCTGGCGATCTGGAAATTGCATGGCAAATCTTGATGAGCGGCGAAGCGCCTGCGACGGCAACACCTGTGCCGACAGTTGCAAGCACACCCACAGCAGAGTCAACTCTGGAAGTCACACCGACACCGTAATTTACGGAGCACGCAACACGGAATAATTAGCGTGTTGCTGTTTCATGAGAGTATTGAAAATGATATTTTTTTGGATGTTATAATCCGCACGTTATTACTTCTCAGGAGAATATTCAGTGGCACAAAAAATTAAATTTGGTACAGATGGTTGGCGCGGAATTATTGCGGAGGATTACACGTTCGATAATGTCCGCCGTTGTGCGCAGGGCTTTGCAAACTATATGCTGGCGCAGGGCAAAAAGGGACAGTTTATTGTCGTTGGTCACGATATGCGTTTCAGCAGTGAGCATTTCGCAGCCGCCGTCGCAGAAGTGCTGGCAGGCAATGGTTTGAAGGTTTATTTAACCCAGGAAGCAACGCCCACACCTGTGATCGCCTACGCGGTGGTGGATAAAAAAGCCGCGGGAGCGGTGAACATCACAGCCAGCCACAACCCCCCCACCGACAATGGATTCAAAGTCCGCAATGACACGGGCGGCGCAATTGACCCCGAAGGATTGATTCAAATCGAATCGGGAATTCCCGATGATATCAAAGATGTAAAACGCAAAATTTACAAGGAAGCCGCCGCCGCTGGCGAGATCGTCAAATTTGATGCGGCAGCGCCTTACATTGAACACTTAACCCGCGATGGATTGATCGATCTGCAACCCATCAAAGATGCGGGACTGACCGTGATGGTGGATGCCATGTGGGGCAACGGCATGGGCTGGTTCCCGCGTTTGTTGGCGGGCGGAAAAACTCGCGTGATCGAAATCCACAACCACCGCAATCCATCCTTCCCAGAGATGAAACGCCCGGAACCCATTCAACCGAACATTGACGTGGGTTTGAAGGCGACACTGGATAACAAAGCCGATGTGCTGCTCATCACTGATGGTGATGCGGACCGCTGCGGCATCGGCGATGAGAATGGCGAGTTCATTAATCAACTCCGCGTGTTTGGTTTACTCGCGTACTATATGCTTGAAATCCGCGGCGAACGCGGCGACATTGTGAAGACGCTCTCGACAACCGGCATGCTCAATAAACTCGGAGAAATTTATGGCGTCCCTGTCCATGAGACTGGCGTGGGATTCAAATTCGTTGCCCCCAAGATGACCGAGACCAATGCGCTTATCGGCGGCGAGGAATCAGGCGGCTATGCTTTTCGCGGTAATGTCCCTGAACGTGATGGAATATTGGCTGGCTTATACATGCTCGATTTCATGGTCAAGACCGGCAAGAAACCCACCGAGTTACTCAAGGATTTGTTCGCCAAAGTCGGCGGCGAATATTTCTATGACCGCATAGACAGTCCCTTTAGCGGCGATCCTGAAGCGCGCAAACAGATCATCCGCAACAACAATCCCAAAACACTTGGCGGCTTGAAAGTGACCGAACTCGTCACTGTGGACGGCTTCCAATTCAAAATGGAAGACGGCGGCTGGATGTTGATCCGCTTCTCTGGCACAGAACCCATCCTGCGCGTTTACACCGAGACCCGTCACAAGGATAAAGTGAAAGCGATTTTGGAAGATGGTTTGAAGGTTGCGGGAATAAAATAAAGTTTCAAGTGTTCCAGTGTCAGGTGTCAGGTATTTGGCATTGGCACGCTTGACACCTGATACCTGGAACCTGACACTTGAAACTCACTGACACTCACTGTCACCTGGACTACAACAAATTCGACTCTGACCGGATCGAAGTCATTCAACGTGCAGCAGATGCGGGGCTGGTTCGTATTCTCGTGCCCGCACTCGACCAAAAGTCCAGTATGGCGGCGATTCTGTTGGCAGAGTCAAATCCCAGTGTGTATGCAGCAGTTGGATTCCATCCAACTGATCTTGAAAATTTCTCCGAAAAAACTTTTCTAGACGTAAAGGAATTAGCAAAACATCCAAAAGTAGTTGCGATCGGCGAGATCGGCATTGACTATTACTGGGTCAAGGAAAAAGACAAACGCGCCTTTCAACGGGAAGTTCTACACCAACAACTCGCTTTCGCAAAAGAAATAAACAAGCCCGTCATCATCCACATGCGCGAGGAAGATGATGCCTGGTTTGGCGAAGCCTCACAGGATCTTTTGAAAATTTTGGAGGAATGGAAAAACAGTTTGCAGGGCGCGCTTGCTGAAAGACCGGGCGTGCTTCATTCATTTAATGGAAATCTTGAAACCGCGCAAAAAGCGCTGACGCTTCATTTTTATCTCGGAATTACAGGTCCCGTGACCTATAAAAATGCGGATAAAAAGCGCGAAATTATCAGACAACTGCCACTTGACAAAATTTTGATCGAAACCGACGCCCCATTCCTTGCTCCCGTACCGTTTCGTGGCAAAAGAAACGAACCTGCCTATGTTCATCATATTGCTGATAAAATAGCAGAAATCCATTCCAAAAGCCCTGCGGAGATCGCGTCCCTTACCACAGCCAATGCGGCGCGCCTCTTTGCATGGGGAGATTGACTTGAGCGCAGTAACCTTTCTATCACCAGTACAAGAAGAAATTAAACTCGTTGAAGAACGAATGCGGACTCAGGCGGATAACTCACACTCCGACCTGCGTGCCGCCCTTGAGCATTTACTTGCCGCGGGAGGCAAGCGCATCCGCCCGACCGTGAGCCTGCTCGTTGGAAATATGCTGGGTGCGCCCCTTGAGAAACTCATCACCCTCGGCGCGGCCGTGGAGCTTCTTCATACCGCAACCCTCGTGCATGATGACCTGATCGACGGCTCCCTTCTTCGGCGCGGCATGGCTACATTGAATGCACGCTGGTCGCCGCCCGCCACTGTTCTAACCGGCGATTTCCTTTTTGCGCGCGCGGCAATCGCGGCGGCAGAAACAGATCATTTGCCTTTGATGAAATTATTCTCCGAAACACTGGCGACCATTGTCAACGGCGAATTGACGCAAATGTTCACTTCACGCGGGCTGGTCAGCCGTGACAATTATTACAAACGTATTTACGCCAAAACCGCCTCGTTATTCGAAATGACTTCGCGCGCGGCGGCAATGGTCAGCCCGGTGGATGAAACAGTGATTGAATCCATGCGCGATTTTGGATATCAGATCGGCATGGCATTTCAAATTGTGGATGACATCCTCGACTTCAACGGCGAACAAGCCACTGTTGGCAAACCGCTCGGCTCAGACTTACATAACGGTCTGGTCACCCTCCCAGCCATATACTACGCCGAAGCAAATCCAAACGACCCCGACATCCTATCCCTGCCCAACGGCGGCTGGACAAACACAGAAAACATGACGCGCCTCGTGGACAACATCCGCGCGAGCAATTCATCAAACCAAGCCATGCGCGAAGCCGATCAACATATTGACCGCGCCCTCACCATACTGGACTCATTCGACAATTGCGTCGAACGGGAAGCGCTGGAGAATCTTGCAAAATATATTGTGGATAGAAAAGTTTGATAGTTGGTTAGTCGAATAGCCATTAGTCAGATGGTCGGCTGTACAATTTCATCCTTCATCCTTCATCCTTCACAATTCATCCTTTCACTTATATGCCTAATCCACGCAAACCCTTCCGTATTAATGTCGGTTTTATAGTTCATGAGGAAATCGGGCGCAACCATGATTTCCCGTTTGTATTCGACAAGATCGTCCTCGGCGACGACCTTGAACTGCGCAACTTTGACGGCAGCGTCAACATCGGCAGAACGCCGCAAGGTTTGGTTGTCCAAGCGGATTTTTCGGCTGAGACCACGCTTGAATGTGTGCGCTGTCTAACCGAGTTTGAGCACAAACTCGACTGGTCGTTCACCGAGCTATATGCCTTTGACCAACGCTCCGAAACAGAGTCAGAACTCATATTGCCCGAAGACGCACAAATTGACCTTGCCACCCTCCTACGCGAATACGCACTTCTCGAAGTACCGATCAGCCCCATTTGCAAGCCTGATTGCGAAGGACTATGCGCCGAGTGCGGTCAAAATCTCAACGAAAAGGATTGCGGTCACAAACCCATCCAGCCCGATTCGCCGTTTGCCAAACTCAAAGGCTTGCTGTAGTGAGCGGGTCGCGTTTGAAACGTGACCCGCTGTATTAACATGAAAACGTCCTTCAAAAAAATACTTGGAATTCTCGTCACAGTAATTTTGATCGGGGGAATGATTTTTTTACGCGCGCGTATCAGTTACACCAGTTTTGATTTTCAAAGTTCAAATTTCACCTTCTTCTGGCTGGCGGGGCGCATGGTGCTGGAAGGTGAAAACCCATACAACGAAAGCCAATACCTTGCCGGACACGAAACATACGGCATCAAATGGCAGCCCAATAAAATATTTCCCTATCCACTGCCGCTGGCTATTTTTTGCATCCCGCTTGGCTTGCTCTCATTGCCTGCCGCATATATTACCTGGCAGATCATCACACTGGGTATTGTAGCGGTCACAATCTTTATTTTGCTAAACCACTGGCAGGAAGCCGCTCCCCGGCGACTGTTTGTCCCAATCTTTGCCGCATTGTTCTTCTTTGGTCCACTGTATCTTACCTTGCACACAGGCTCGATTGGCGCGTTCGCACTGCTGGCAATATTGGGAGCCATTCTCCTGTTCGAAAAAGATAAATCCCTGCTGGCTGGGATGCTTCTCTCGTTAACCATGCTCAAGCCGCCGCAGGGACTGACGATCCTGTTTCTCGCAGGGATTTGGCTTCTTGCACGGCGCGATTGGAAGGCTATTTACGGTGTTGCAATTGGCGGAGTTTCGTTATTAATTATTGGAATGATTCAAGACCCGTTGTGGCTCATCAAATTTAGCGGCGCGAGCCAGTCCGTGATGGATCGGACACAGGGAGTCCACTCTAATGTGTGGGCGTTTGCATATTTGGCTTGCAAAGGCGAGTCACCATGCTCCACGCTTCTCGGCGGGACGTTGGGGCTGATCCTGCTTGGGCTGGGCGGTTACTTCCTTTGGCAGGCACAGCCCCCTATGGGGAATCAGTCCAAACTCACAGCATGGGAGGCGTTCAACATCATCCTGCCGATTGCATTTTTGTCCACCATTTATTTGTGGGCTTACGACCAACTCCCGTATATCATCCCCATTGTTTGGATTGCCGGCACTCTGGTTCAAAAAACAAAAAGCTATCTCTATACATTTATATTTTTGATCGTGCTTGACCTTGTCTCTTTTTTTGCACTGATACAACAGGCAGGCACATCAAAAGACCTGTGGAGTTTGGGAACTACAATCATTGTACTGGGAATAACAATTTGGTTATTCGTCCGGACTACTTCAACTGTTGGGCAAGATATTCCTGTAAACGCGTAATTTCGTTTTCAATTTGTTGGACAAGCGCAGGGGCATCCGTCATATTTTCCTGCCTGCCGCATATTTCTAGTCTTGCCGCAACTTCAGCCAACGGCTCGGCATTAAAATTCAAACACACCCCTTTCAGATTATGTGCCAGCCTGCCAACGCTCTTAATGTCGCCATCACGCAAAGCGGACTTAAATTCCTCAATACGCGCGGGTAAATGATCCTTAAATTCCTGACACATTTCCATCATAAAGGCGCGGTCTTCGCCAAAGCGAAACAAGGCGGCTTCGAGGTCGGCGGGAAATTTTTCGGAGTAAGAATCCACTTGAACATCAGGTAATTTTTCGGGGGAAGAATCTGTCTGGAAAACAGGAGCATTCTCAAGCGTCTCATCCGCGCTGTGTGCAGAAGATACACTTTCTCCGGTCCAATCCTCATTCGATTCCACTGAAATATTTTGTTGATTGTCAGCAAGGTAATTCTGCGTCCAGCGCTCAATGGCATTGAACAACACACGCGGTTCAAGCGGCTTGGCAACGTAGTCGTCCATGCCTGCTTCAATACAACGTTCGCGGTCACCGGCCATGGCATGTGCAGTCATGGCAATAATCGGAATGTGGCGACCATTTTGTGTTTCCCATGCGCGAATGCGGCGTGTGGCTTCAAAACCGTCCATCTCGGGCATTTGGACATCCATCAGCGCGGCGCTGTACGAATGAGTTTGAACCTTTTCAAGAGCCTGCATCCCTGTCTCCACTGCATCCACCAGATAACCCGCTTTTTGCAACAAGATGACAGCCAATTTTTGATTGACAGGATTATCCTCAGCCAATAAAAGACGAATGCCAGTCCTTCTTTTCTCAGCAAGTATGTGACGTGTGATAAGACTGGCTGGCTGGCCTTCGTTGCGAACCAACACAGCCAGGACGGCATCAAACAGCATTTGTTGCTTAACAGGCTTAAGCAGATAACCAGAGCAGCCCAGCGCTTCAAGGCGGACAGCATCTCCGCGCTGCCCCATGGAAGTGAGAATAAGGATTTTGACATCTTTTATGGATGGGTCGCTCTTGATGGCTCGGGCAGTTTGTTCACCGTCCATGCCCGGCATTTGCATATCGAGTAAAACAATGTGGTAAGGATCTCCTGCGCGATGCGCATTGCGCAGGCTCTCGATGGCTTTCGCTCCGCTGGAGACGGCGTCCACTCGCGAACCAAGCGCTTCAACGTTCTTTATAAGCACCATGCGGTTGGTCTGGTTATCATCCACAACGAGGATACGTGCGTAGGTGAGGTTTACAGGTCCGGGTGTGAGCGGTCCTGTAACACCGCGTTTTTCGGGAATTAGTTTCTCGAATTGGAGGTCAAACCAAAAGGTGGTTCCAATGCCCGGTTTACTTTCAAGCCCGATCTTTCCGCCCATCACTTCAACAAGTTGCTTTGAGATCGTAAGCCCCAGCCCGGTTCCGCCGTATGTGCGTGTGGTGGTTCCATCTGCCTGTGTAAAACGTTCGAAAACGGCGGATTGCCTTTCGTAAGGAATGCCGATACCAGTATCCTGCACGGAAAAATGCACAGTGACGTGACGGTTTGTTTCTTCTCTTGGCTCTGCGCGAATAACGATCTCACCCTGATGAGTGAATTTGATGGCATTCCCAACAAGGTTAACCAATATCTGCCTTAAGCGGCCAGGGTCGCCGCGCAGAGAGGTAGCCAGGTCCGGGTCTACAAGACAAGCCATCTCCAATCCCTTGTCTTGTGCGCGCTTGGCAAGCGTATAAGCCACATCTTCTACGGCATTCCGCAGGCTGAAATTGATCGCATCAAGTTCGAGTTTGCCCGCTTCGATCTTGGAGAAATCAAGAATGTCATTAAGCAGGGACAGGAGAGCCTCTGCGCTATGGAGCGATGTTTGCAGGTAATCTGCCTGCTCGGAAGTGAGTTTTGTATCCAGCGCCAGTTCGAGCATGCCTATCACGCCATTCATTGGGGTGCGGATCTCGTGACTCATATTGGCGAGGAATTCACTCTTGGCACGGTTGGATTCTTCCGCTTCGCGGCGGGCCTGCATCAACTCGGTAATGTCATGATACAGGGCAAGTCCGCCCAATCTTTCCCCTGCGACAATGATAGGCACACCGGATAATTCAACATCCACGAGAGTTTCATCCTTGCGGCGGCGTTTAACTATCCCGTGGATGGACCCTGTCATGATCTCCTGTGAATAACGCGCGGCTTCTTCGCGCGTCTCCTCGGTGGCGATCAGAACATCCAATACAACGCCGACGGCTTCCCCGGGTGTATAACCATAAAGTTTCTCGAAGGCCGGGTTGATGGATACGATTTTCTCATCTTTATCCATAACGACAATGGCAACCGGACTGTTGGTTACCAGCGTCTCAAAATATTGTTTCTGTTTCAGGGTTTCCAACTCAATACGCCTGCGTTCCGTGATGTCAATGATCGAAACAATTGTCTTGGATAAATCGTTTTCGTGTCCTGGAACAGCAGCCCAGTTTAAGTTGACTACAATCAATCTTCCGTCCAGGGTTCGGTTAATCGTTTCCGTTTCAAAATGCGTGGTTCCAGAAGCGATCAGCACCAATTCATTGCGGAAAGAGTCATTTCCTTCTCCGAAGATGGCTGTCAGATTCTTGACAATATCCTCTTTACTGGTGGCTCCATATAAGTTCATGGTGGCTGTATTGACATCTGTCACCTTCACTAATTCAGCGCACTCCGCCACTACTTCGGGATGTTGGCTAAGATAAGCGCTAAAGTCCTCAACCCCGCCAGCACGTAAATCTTCCAAACGCTGTTTGACCGCCGAAAAATCTTCATCCCAAAGGGAAATAGGGGAATCATCAAATAAACTGCGGAAGCGCGATTCGCTCTCGCGCAACGCCACCTCCGCCCGTTTACGATCGGTAATATCCCAAAAGGAAATCTGTACGCCGTTGACTTTTCCAGCCGCGTCATAAATCGGCGTCTTGATGCTTTGCACAAAGACAGACTCGCCACCGATGACAGAACGCTCTTCGATGAGTTCCTGAACTTGCATTCTGTCCATCACGCCTTTGTCATCGCTCCGATATTTCTCAGCCAACTCGAAAGGGTGCAGATCATAATCGGTCTTACCCACAAGGTCCGCCATCGTGATTTGCGACGATTCCAGGAAGCGTCGATTGGCAAACGTGAAACGCCCATCAAAGTCTTTACGGCAAATACTTAAGGGCGAAGTTTCAACGAGCGAGTGATACAGCGACTGACTCTCATGCAGCGCCTCTTCCGCCTGCCTGCGCTTGGTAATATCGCGTGCCACCCAAATAACCATATCAGCCGACATGGGTGAGATCGTGGCTGAAAACCACATGATTCGATTGGCTATTGGCAGGGAATATTCCACGTCCATGACCTTGCGCGTTTCCAGGACAGTCTGGATTCCATTGAGCAGCCGCTCGGCTTCGTGTTTCGGGAAGACATCTGCCAGGGTCATACCGATCAACTCCACGGGAGGCTTGATCAGCAAATCCGGGTGAGTGGGCGCGATGCTGACATATTTTCCGTTCTGGTCATAAACGATTACGACATCGCTCATCGCGGAAAATAATCCCCTTAACTGCGACTCGGAATCCCGAAGAGCCTGCTCCGCCTGTTTGCGGCCTGTGACATCGTGCAGGATGACAATATTGTTACCAGTTAGTTCGTCGCCCCTTACCGGCGAGATGGAAAGTTCATACAAATGGTCCAGCCAGGAAAATTCCCTATCCGTATTTTTGAAGTGTTCCAGTTCTTTATCAGGTCCACAGGCAAGGATTTCGCTTAATGACTTGCCGATCACATTGGCGTAATATGGTGTATTGAGGCGGTCAATGACGGCGTGGTTACAGCGTAGAATCTGCCCATTTTCATTGGTGACAAAAGTCGGGTCGGATGCTGCGTCGAAGACTGTCTCCCATTCCTGTTTGGCCTGGGAGACAGTGGCAAGTAGTTTTTTCTGCGCTCCAACCATCCCCCCCATAAACCCAAGAACCAAGGGAGCCATATCTACAACCCACAGAGACGGAGTCAATCGTTGCGCAAGTAAAATGGAGGAAATATCGCGCGGCAGTTTTGCCAGCACAATCTCCAACCATGTGCCGGCAATGACAAAACATAAACCACCCCAAAAACCCCACAAAACGTATCGGCGAATCTGACGATTATTTATCCAATCCATGGGGACTCCTGGCAGATCATGTACGTAATCTGAAAAGGAAAACTTTTCTTTAGTTTAACACAAGAAGTTATCTGTTATGTTACAAATCAATAGCGAGCTTCTCTTTAAAAAATCCTCCATCAGTTCAAAGTTAGAAAAATCAAATGGAACGCAGTCGGTAAACGGGTCGGAAATGAAACGCTGATTTTCATCACGCTTGACATGCCTTTTCCATCTAGCGTATAATCCATTTTATTCGCGCAAGCGGGTGTAGTTCAGTGGTAGAACGCTTGCTTCCCAAGCAAGATATCGTGGGTTCGAGTCCCATCACCCGCTCAAACTCAAGTCGAGGATTGCCTACCTCGACTTTTTGTTCTTATTTGTAAGGTTGCTGTTATGTAGGTATTTTTTATCCTAAAGTAGAATTCAATTCGGAGGCATTCGTATGGCGCTCGAAGTCAAAAAAGGTACTATACTTTACGTGGAAGATAATCCGGATAACAGAAGTTTGATCCGCAGAGTACTGGAAGCGGAGGCGTATGCTGTCGTTGAGGCTATCAACGCAAAACAAGCGCTGGAAATACTCGAAAACAGCAATATTGACCTGGTGCTGATGGATATTAACATGCCCGACATGGATGGTTACACACTTACAGCCAAGATCAAGGCAATTCAAAAATTCTCAAAAATCCCCATCGTTGCGGTTACGGCAAACGTAATGCGCGGCGATCGCGAAAAATCGTTGGGGGCGGGATGCGATGGTTACATCCAAAAACCCATTGACATTGATACGCTTTCCCAGCAGATCGAGCGATTCATTATAAGGAGCACTAATGTCTGACCAAACGACTGCCATATCTGATACACAACCCATCCGCAAACCCAATATTCCAAAGGATGCGGCTGTGCTGGTTGTTGAGGATAATGTTTCCAATTTTGTGCTGATTGCGCGCATGCTTGGATATCTGGGAATTCATTGTGAGTGGAAAACGTCAGGCTACGAGGTTGTGGAATATGCGGACACGCTGCCCCGCCTTGATCTTATTCTCATGGACATCCGCCTGCCCTATGAAGATGGGTATGGCGCATTGAAAAAGATCCGCGCATCTGAACGCTTTAAAACAGTGCCCATTATCGCAGTGACCGCGGAAGCCAGCATTGAACAGATGAAAAAAGCAAAAGACTCAGGGTTTGATGGCTTTTTAGGCAAGCCTCTTGACCCTGACCGCTTCCCTGACCAGATCCGCCGCATTTTAAGTGGAGAGCCGGTCTGGGAATATAGTTAGTTAATTCATTAATGACAACAACTCAAGCGACGCCCAACCATGACTCTAAACAAAAAAGATTTAAGGGTAGTCTGGCGGGAACTCTTGTACGAACGCTCTTAATCTTCACATTCATTCCTCTCGCCTTAATGGCGGGGGCGGCTTATCTTCGCGCGCACACACTTTTAAAAGAGCAGGCCATTACCCAATCTCAAAACCTGCTTGCGGCACAGCTCAAGGTCGTTGACCGCGAAGTAGCCAATAAAGAAACCCACCTTGCACACCTGCTCGAAAGCAGTGACTTTACAATCTTAACCGAGCTTGCGCTTCACGCAAACCCAAAAAGTAATGAGTTTCGAGAAATTCGCAACGGCGTCCTTCAGGAATTCAAAAGCCTAAACACACAGGAAGATGCGCCTTCGTTTGATCAATTCCTCCTGCTGGATCCAAACGGAAACATAAAAATTGCAAGCAAAGCAAACTGGGAGGGAGTAACGCTCAACTCGCTGGTTTTCGAACAAAAACTAAAAGCGCGCCAATCCATTGCCCTTTATGGTCTTTCGCCCTTATATGAGAATGAATTCATCCTCATTACCGCACAGCAATATAAAACCAAGAACGGTTCCTTGCTTGGATTCATTGTGGGGATTACAGAAAAGAAAAACCTGCAAGAACTTATCCAGCCATTAAATGGTTTATCGCCACTGGCAACTACTTATTTCGTTCTATCGGATCAGAAATTTGTTTATAGCGAACCCGAGACAGGTGAATTTATACTTGTCGAATCAACTTCAAAAAATAAAATTAATTCCCTATTTTCTGAATTAATGACACAGGAGTCCCCCCAGCCAGAGACATTGGATATTACAATGCCAAATGGCGAGGCCGCATTGGCCCAACTTCAATGGTTTCCAAGAATACAAACCGGGGTCGTTCTTGCAGAAAAAACCAGCGCCGCATACGATCAGTCCACAAGTTTAATTCCTTTCACAATCCTGCTCATTCTAGGCGCATTGCTGGCAACAGGACTGGTTATCGTCATCGGCATTAACCGTGTGATCAAACCACTACGCTCGCTTTCAGACACCACCCGCGGTTTTGCAAATGGAGACTGGAGCCGCCGCGCCGAAGTATCAAGTAATGACGAAGTTGGGGTATTAGCAAGTTCTTTCAACCGCATGGCTGATGAATTGGGGAAATCACATCTTTCACTTGAGCAAAAAGTGGATAAGGGCGAGCCTAACATACACGCTACTGAAGGATTGGAAAAAAACATAACCCCGCCCAGGCAGTCCGTCACAGCCATTCAAGCAGATGGATCGATTGAGGCAGACCAGGTCAACTTTGAAGAACTTGCGCGCCTTTATCGCTCAAGCAGGCTGATCGCAGAAGCGAACACTGAACAAGAGATATTGGTAATCAGCAGTCAGATCCTTAAAGAAGCGCCCTATCCCGTTATCATGTTCCAAGTACAAAATAAAAAGCTGGCGGTGTTCTCATTCACAGGCGCGACAAGTGAGAACATCGTACTTCCAAAACTTGGCAAAGCAAACATGGAAGAGATCGAAAACTACCTGTCTGAAGAAGAAGTTTTTACCACGTTGAATCGTGACGATACCCCTGGCGTGTTCAAAGACCTTATGCAAACGCTGAAACTTGACAGCGCCGCCTGTTTATCAGTAAGAAAAAATGGGGAGTTAGCCGCAATCCTTATGATCGGCGGACAAAAGCAGAATCTTTCGAACTCCGCAATTCAGCCCTATATCAATTTTGCAGACTTGATGTCAATCACAATGGAAAAAGCGGACGCAATACAGCAAACAAAAAAGCACCTGCGCGACGCAGAAGCGCTTGCATCCATTACTGAAGCGATCTCCACATCATCAGATCAGCAGGCGTTTTTCATAACCTTACACGAAAAGATACGGGAAATCCTGGGCGATTACGACACGACTGTCGCACTCTATAATGAAAAAAGCAATACGATCAGTATTCCATTTAGTTACGAAGATGAAAAAATCACTGCAATAGAATCATTCCCCCTAGGGGAAGGTTTAACATCCATTTTAATTCATACAGGTCAACCATTGATGCTTGTGGAAGACACTGAACGCAAAGCCACTGAACTTGGAGCAAAGTTGGTTGGCAAACCTGCGCGCTCCTGGATGGGCGCACCCATGCTTGTACAGAATAAGCCCATTGGGGCATTGATCATTCAAGATATTGAAAATGAACATGCCTTTAATGAAGATGACCTGAAACTTTTCAACGCCATCGCCGGGCAAGTGGCTGGTGTGATTAATAACGCCCACCTTCTGGAAGAAAGCCGAAATAGAACGGTGCAACTGGAAATTGCCGCGGAAATTGCGCGCGACATCAGCAGTTCACTTAATCTCGACGAACTTTTGGCCAAGGTGGTCAACTTTATTCGTGAACGTTTTGATTTTTATCATGCGTCTGTTTTCCTGCATGACTTACAGGGAGAGTTCACCGTAATCCGCGAGGCAACCGGCGAAACTGGTTCTCAAATGAAACGAACGGGCTACAAGATTGGTATTGGATCAAAATCCATCGTCGGCTTTGTGAGCAGCCAGGGTGAACAACTTGTGGTGGAAAATACAGCAAAAGATGTCACCTACTACGCGAATCCCCTCTTCCCCAACACACGTTCGGAAGCGGCTTTTCCTCTAAAGGTTGGTGAGCGCATTTTGGGCGAAATAGATGTCCAAAGTATTCATCCCTACGCATTTACAGAAGATAAACTAAGAAGTTTGAAAATCCTTGCGGACCAAATGGCGATTGCTGTGGTCAACACGGAATTGTTTGCAGAAACCCAGGAACATCTATCTCAACACCGCCTCCTGCATCACATCACAACAACCGCAGCGTCTGGCACTACACTTGAGGAAGCGCTAGAAAGCGCAGTAAATGGACTGCAAGTAACACTTGGCGGAGACCGTGTCACCATCCTTCTAACCAACCGGGAAAAAAACACTCTTGAGGCAAAGGCGTCCACTGGGTATGCCGAAGATATCACAAGGGTGGAGATTCCCATTGGAAGTGGAATCACCGGCTGGGTTGCGGCACATAAATCTCCGCTTCGCGTGAAAAATGTCAGTGAAGATCCACGCTACATAGTAGTCAGTTCAAATACACGTTCCGAGTTGGCCATTCCGCTTGTTTTTCGCAATGAATTACTTGGCGTATTAAATGTGGAAAGCGAATTAATCGACGCATACACTGAAAACGATGAGGAAATGCTTGGCACTCTTGGCGGGAGTCTTGCCGCCATTATTGCCAATGCGCGCCTGCTTGAGCAAATCCGTATACAAGCGGAACGTGATCGCTTAATTTACGAAGTAACCAGCAAGATACGCAGATCAACAGACATTCAATCCATTATGGCTGCAACAGCGGGCGAATTAACAAGACTCACCGGAGCACGCTATGCAAAGATACAAATCAAACCTGTAAACAATACGACACAGGAAGAATCCCAATGATGGAAAGTAATCCTTCCAAAAACGCACCACTCAATGCGGAGGAAGCGACCCGCATATTGTATAAAAACTGGCGTGAACAGTTTGTAATGCCTCTTCTGATAGGATCATTGGTATTAAGTGGGCTGGCCTTAATCCCCGCCATACAAAGCGTGGGAAATATAATTATCCAGTCCATTTTTATTGCTATCTTCGTAATGACGGGTATCGTCACCGTCATACGTTTTTCATATTCTGTACGCATAAGCGTTTTTCTTCTTGGAGTCTACGCGCTTGGCTTAAGCGAATTATACAGGTACGGGATTTTGGGCGACGGCACATTCTTCTTTCTGGGGCTAATTATATTCGCCACCGTATTACACTCTCCGCGCGTCGGTATAATCTCAATGGTCTTCGTTCTTCTTACAATTGCATTAGCCGGATGGTTAATGTTAAGCGACAAGATCGTTCCACTTGACACCATCGCATCCACCTTGCTGCAAGACTGGATAAGCGGCACCGTCATGCTTATCCTGTTCGGGTCAATCACCATCCTTGGATTCCAACGCCTCGAAAAAGCTTTTCTTGAAGCCCAGACTCAAATTGATTCAAACTTAAATACGATCAAGGAAGAACGCAACACCCTTGAAAAAAAAGTTGATGAACGCACCCAGCAATTGCGCAGAGTGAACGAAATTGGGCGCACGATCACAGCCGTTCTCAATCCCGACGAACTGCTTACACGCGCTGTGCATTTGATAGGCGATGAATTTGAATGTTATTACACTGCCATCTATTTGACAAATGCCTCCGGTCAATGGGCGGAGCTAAAAGTGGCGACCGGGGATGCAGGCAAAGTATTACGCGAAAACAGACATCGATTGGATATCAATGGAAAAAATTCAATAGGCACTGCCATACGCACAAAACAGTCCCGCATTTTTTCGGATACCGGAGAGAATTCTGTCCGTTTTGAAAACCCCCTGCTCCCATATACTCGCTCGCAAATTGCTCTACCCCTTGCCATCGGCGAACGCGTCATCGGCGCACTTGAAATGCACTCGACAAAAGAAAACGCATTCCCACAGCAGGACGCAGACACATATCAAAACATGGCCAATCAAGTGGCAATTGCTCTTGAAAACTCACGTCTATTCACAGAAGCCCAACAAAGCATTAATGAAATGAGCGCGACTCAGCAACAATATTTACAAAGGGCCTGGTTGTCGCTCGCATCCGATCAAAAACTTGAGTTGACGATTGGAGACGGCGATTCGGCTGGCAAGCAGGAAATTGAATTCCCGCTTACCTTGCGCGACCAGATTATTGGACAGATCAGTATGTCAGGTTTGGATGAATGGACGCCAGAGCAAAAAAACCTGATCGAAGCCATTGCAACACAGTCCGCCCTTGCATTGGAAAATGCGCGTCTCGTAGAGGAAAGTCAATCCATTGCCATGCGTGAAAGATTGGCGAACGAAGTCACATCGAAAATCTGGGCTTCCACTACCATAGACAGCATCCTTCAAACAACGGTTCGAGAATTGGGACGCGCGCTTGAAGCCGCCGAGGTTGATATTGAAGTGTCAATGGGCGGCGATAATGAATAAAAACTTATCTTTACAACCATCCATGCAAAACAATTCCAACCCGGCCTCTTTTGACTACAAAAGCTGGCGCGAAAACTTTATTGTAACCATCCTGCGTATCGCCTCTGTACTTGGCGTTGCCTTAATTGCGATCTCATTCCCCACCGCATCAACCAATGACCGGGTTTTGTTTCCCAGCCTTTACTTTGTTTTACTCATAATTACCGTATTGCGGGTAAATTATTCGGTACGCGCTTTTACCCTGCTCTTTATGGTATTTACCATTGGTGTAAACTCGATCC
The DNA here is from genome assembly GCA_020717985.1 of Herpetosiphon sp. Classification (GTDB taxonomy): domain Bacteria; phylum Chloroflexota; class Anaerolineae; order Anaerolineales; family Villigracilaceae; genus Villigracilis. The sequence goes on from DYDH01000071.1 coordinate 20,508, forward strand.
TATCATGGGGTCCATGGCTTGATGGAAGCGTCTTTTTCATAGCCTTTATAGGCTTGTCTGCCTTGCTGTTTGATCAGCGCGTTGACGTCATTGCTCTGCTGATCAGCATTTTTACATTTGCCTTGATCGCCGTCCTGCAACAACTGGGCATCTATCAATTTAGAGCGCCAAACGTGCCGGTCACCACGCCGATCGATTGGGTTTCATACACGATCGATTTTTCCATCATAAGCACAATCCTCATTATTGCAATCAACCAATTCAAAGGAGAGTTTGCACACGTAGTTCAGGGCTTACAAAACACATTCGAGGCACTCTCAACCGAACGCGCGCAATTGGAAGACAGGGTGCGCGAACGCACAGACGAATTGGAAACACGTACCCTTCAACTACGTTCATCCGCCGCCATCTCCAGAACCATCGCAGAGATGCAGGATATTTCCGAATTAATGGAAACGACAACGCAGCTGACTTCGGATCAATTTGGATGCTATCATGTAGGCCTGTATTTATTGGATGAACGCAAAAAAAATGCGTTCCTGCAAGCCGCCTCCTCCATCACAGGAAAGCAGCTTGTCGGTCAGGGCTTTCGCATAGAACCAGACAGACTCAACCCCATCAACCTGGTAGTTAGAAATAACCATCCATATATCGCATCG
>DYDH01000315.1 GCA_020717985.1 Herpetosiphon sp.
ATCTTCAGCAGGGCCATGGTCTCCTGTGTCTGCTCGTAACTTTCAATGTCTTGCAGGACCAATTTGGCTTCGCCGTTCTGGGTAATGATCATAGGCTCGCGTTCTTTTCCCATGTTACGAATAATTTCGGCTGCATGAGCTTTGAGGTAGCTGATTGGTTTTATGCGGGTCGATAGTTTCATGATTGCCTCCGTTGAGTATAGACCAAATATAGTCCTAAAACAGGTCTACTGTCAAGGATGGGCGTGTTTGAAGTCTGGTGTTCTCGCTCCAATTTTGGACAATGCGTTTCATTCCGCGTCACTTCCGAAACAGAAAATCCCGGATAATACATAAAATTTTATAGGGCATCTCAAAGATATCTTTAAGAATATTTCGACGAGGTACTCTTCGTGTTGCTCCACTCAGCCTAAAATCTGAGTGGATTTTTTTACCGCATGAAGGGCAAACCATGAGCACTCCACCGATGTTCTTCGGGATCCGCAGTTGCTGGCCACATTTGGGGCAACGTTTTTCGATGTGATCGCTCATTGTATGGTTTTAAAATCACAAGAGATGTTTTCAGTTAGCTCACATTTGGATCATTTCACTATATTCATCAGCTTGGCATAATCGCTAACAACATCATATTTGACCTGCTCTGTGGTAATTCCAGCAAAAAACTTCCGTGCACAGTCAATCTTGCATTCCTCAATTTTCCGCAGCTGTATTGACGACATCGAGCCCTTTGTTTCAGTTACAAAATAGATGTGCTTGACCTCTCCGTGTTTAAATGCAACAGCCCAGTCGGAAAGCTCCTGACGCAACTGGTCAAAATCCACTACCCGACGAACTCCACCTCTCATCCCGGTCTTCGGTAATGCAGTTGGGAAACAATGCAGCAATTTTATCGATATTGGCGTCCACCAGATTGGGGCTCTGCATTTTCAACTTCACCATGGTAATTCCTTTTCAGTATCCACATTATGATCTCATAGGGGCGCATCGACGGGTGCCCGGTCTATCGCACGTTCACCACTGATGGCAAATTCGGTCACAGGTCATGTGCGCCGACCCGACAGCCCTACGTTATTTTCTTCTTCCTTTTACCGGTCAAACCCTTGAAATTTTCGCCCGTCACCACTGGTTTGCCGGATCGTTTTTCAATGTCCCTGCGGGTGCTGCCCGCAACCGCGCCTCCTTCCTGGGCATCCTTCTTCAGCGGTTCAATCCCCTGAGAATCCCGATCACGATGCAGTTTGGTGGTGGTTGCCTCGCCAAGCATGGTCAGAATCAGCTCAATGTCGGTCATGTGGTCGCGCAGGTTCTCTCGTGCCAATCCTTTCACCTGCCTGTACTCATCCACTTTCAGATCAAAAGCCCCCTGCATGATCTCATTGGTCAGTATCGCATATTCCAGACTGGTCTTGGCCCCACGAGTTTTCCACTCGTCAGTCAAGTCCTGCCGGACGGCAATTCCACGCATCCGCTTGTCAATCCACTCTTTCGGATATCCTTTTTTCTCATACAGCGCCTGCATCCGCTCCATGGAAAGCTCGGGGTTCTCGATCTCCTCCAGCCGTTCATAGCCTACCCGCGCCAGCCATTGTTTGAGCGGTTCAACCTTCGGTGAGGGAATTGACTGGATGATACGGAACATGGTTTCAGGGTTGGCGCAATCGGTGGCGTAATATTTCCCATCGGCAGCGACAAATTTCAGTTGTACGATTTTATCGTACAACTCAGAATACCCTTCTTTAGCCAACTTACGCTTGAGATCGCTCCAATATCGTTTTGGTATATTGCTGCCGGTAAGCACTTCGACAATATCAACCACAGAAAACCACCATTCGCCTTCATTCATGATTTTGCGAATATGTTTCCCTTCAAAAACAGCCACACGTATTAAATCGGATTTTGTCATGTGATTGATATGCTCCTATTCTGTATTATTGCTTGCCCGGTCAACAGTGAACAGTCAACAACCGTAGCAGTTCCTGCATCTCTCCATTTTCCGTCCATCGCGGGTCTCTCGATTGAATGGTTCATAGAGTGAGGGAATCGGTTCGGAACGATCTTTACAGGCTGACCGAAGGAGATCGAGTATCTTTTTGACCTCCACATGGTTGAACACCACCTCGCCATTGGTGTCTATATAAATGAGAAAAATATGGGTGCAAGCGGTTCTGCTGGTTAACGTTCACGCCATTGTCGGTATTGCGGAGCACAAAAATAACACCGAGGCAAAGTCCCTTTTCCGGATCAACGCCAATGATGGCATGCATCCCTTTCGGGGCACCCTCAAGACTGCCCTTTGCCTTGACATAAGTGACCAGACCCATGCGAAAATCGTTGAGCTCCAGGTCGGTTTTATTGAGACTCCGGTTTTGACATCTTCCATGTCAATGACTTCATCCTGAAGCCGCTGAAGCTGTTCCCTGCGAAAAGCCAGGTCGTTGGCTTCGGCACTAAGGATATTGTCATCACCGCGGGCAGTAACATCCACCAGTATCAGCATTCAATTGAGATTGCATGAACCGAATAAAATCAGCAGACAAGCGTGGAGTCCATGAGCTACGAAGGGTATTGCCGACTTCAGCCTTCATGTACTGCAGAAAAATATTCAGATATCTTCGCTGCTCTTTCTGTGACCGCTCGCTGGTAGTCACTTCATAACGGAAATAGACCTCCACCCAAAAGGAGAGAAGATCCGGAAAGTCCTTTGCAACCACCTCAATGCTATTAATATTGTTTTGTCCGGTGATTTGGTTGGTTTTCTTTTGCTTATTCTGCATGGTTCACCTCCTATATTACCATACCAAAGGGTCCTTTTATCCGGTAAATTACCTGTGATTATCACTTTATTTTTGCTCTAACTTGTTTTCGGGGAAAATTTCTGGTGAATTTCTATCTGTAAGATATGATATGGATAATTTCTAAACGGCAACCTCTATTAATGGGAACTCTATGAACAAATCAGATCTGATAGATGCTCTTGCACTGGACCAGAAGCTACCCGTAAAAACCGCTGAATCCATTATTGCTTCTGTCTTGGATGCGATGACAGAGACACTGGTTCACGGCGACAGCGTCGAAATCAGAGGTTTTGGCAGTTTTACTGTGAGGGAGTATAAATCCTACGATGGCAGGAATCCTAAGACTGGCAAGGTAATTGTCGTTCAACCGAAAAAGCTGCCATTCTTCAAGGTAGGTAAGGAGCTTCGTGAAGCTGTTGATCAATTAAAATCCTGAGTGGAGAAACAAATGGCACTTTCCGTTATCGATTTATATCGAGACGTGCTGGCCAAAACCAACTGTCGTGATTGTGGTTTTCCAACCTGTCTTGCCTTTGCCGGAAAGGTTGTATCAGAAAAGTATCCTCTTCGGAACTGTCCCCATATCGCCCCTGATCTCCTGGCTCGCTGTGAGATCGAACTGGCCGAACAGTATGCGCAGGGAAAATGGTTGCGACGAGATATGTCTGAGGATGCCTTGCAATGGGCAAAGAGTCGAGCTGCATCACTCGCTATTGAGGACCTTCCTGGCCGAATTGGCGGTGAACTTATTCAGATTGGTACAGAAACAGCACTCAAGCTCCCATATTTTAACGGGTATCTTCACATTCTTGGAACTTCAATTAACAGGCCTGATGGCGATGAATTGACCAGATACGAACAAGTATTCATCCTCAACCATCTGGCCCAAGGCGGTAGCAGGCAACCGAGCGGTAAATGGAAGGGTTTTATCGAGTTTCCAAACACCGTCTCAAAAGTTGTCACAATGAAGAAAGTGGTGGAAGATCCATTAATTGAAAGATTCTCTGGCAAAAAGGAGGAACTACGTGAGCGAGCTCTGACTCTTGGCGCTCAACCGATGTCTGCAAATGAAGGTTCGGCTGATGTTGCAGTTGTTTTTACCCCGCTCCCAAGAATTCCAGTAGCCCTGTTGTTTTGGGATGCGATTCCCAGTGATGACTTTCAGTCTCAGGCGAAGCTGATGTTTGATGAGACGGTACTCGAACATCTCGATATCGAGTCAATCGTCTTTCTGAGTGAACGGCTGAAACAAATACTGTGCGGGTAATACTTGACTATTTAATTTTCGAACCTGTGAAGCTTTTTGTCGGGTCAGGCATAGTGGTCACTGCCTTTGCAACCGGCAACTCCTGCCAATTTGTTG
>DYDH01000072.1:0-8696 GCA_020717985.1 Herpetosiphon sp.
ACAGTGGTAGTACGTCTCCTTGCCAAGGAGAAGGTCGTGGGTTCGAATCCCATCGCCCGCTCAAACATAGAGGGTTGCGGATTGGAAGATGTTCAGTCGGCAATCCTCATTGTATATATGGCGTCGTGGCCAAGTGGTAAGGCAAGGGTCTGCAAAATCCTCATCAGGGGTTCAAATCCCCTCGACGCCTCTTAAAAAGCAAACCAACTTTGGTTTGCTTTTTGTTTAAGTATTATTATGAAAAAATCTTAAAAAAGCCATATAATCAATTATGGGAAAGAATCCCTGTCTGCCATGAAAAAACAGAGAATCTCATCCGCATTAAAAATATCCCTTATCTACGCCTTAATAGGGGGGCTATGGATTCTAGTCTCCGATCAAGCAGCCTCCATACTCTTCAGCAATCCTGTCCAGTTTTTGATCGTCCAAACTTACAAGGGCTGGTTTTATGTTATCAGCACGGCAATCATCCTTTTCACACTAATAAAAGACGAAAAAAAAACGTTGAAAATAGCGGAGCAAAATTTTTCAGATCTCTTTGAAGCGACATCTGAGGGAATATTCCGGTCATCTCCGGAAGGGCGCTTCATCAATGTTAATGCGGCAATGGCCGAAATCTTTGGATATGCATCCCCGGCAGAGATGGTCGAAAAAGTCACAGCGATAAGTACGCAGATCCATCTGTCAGCGGAAACCCGCCGCCAATTCACTGAAACCCTGCTCCGGGACGGGATGGTCGAAAAATTCGAAGCAAGGAATCTAAAAAAAGACGGGAACATCATTTGGACATCCACAAATGCGCGAGTCGTAAAAGACAAAAGCGGAAACGTTTTATATTATGAGGGATTTGTCACTGATATTACAAAACAAAAGATCGCGGAAAAAGCCTTGATGGATGCGGAAGAACGTTATCGTACACTGGTTGAAAAATTACCTGCGGTCGTCTTCATGGGCAGATTCGGACATCCTAAAAGTACACAATACATAAGTCCGCGCCTGGAAGACCTGCTTGGCTATACTCCGGAAGAATGGGAATCTGGCGATAGTCTATGGGAAAACTCCCTCCACCCTGATGACAGAAAACGCGTAATCGCTGAGGATATCCGAACCGAAAACACCGGCGAGCCATTCCGCGTTGAGTATAGGTTACGCCACCGGAATGGGAGCTATGTCTGGATAAAAGAAGATGCGTCGCTCATCCTTGGCAAAAATGGCGCTCCCCTCTTCTGGCAAGGCATACTCCTGGATATAACAGAGCAGAAATACGCCGAGGAAAACTTGCGGCGTCGTGACGCAATCCTCAAAGCGGTGGGCTTTTCCGCGGAACAATTTCTAAAGTATGCTGATTGGGAGGATTGTATTAGCCAGGTACTTGAGCAACTGGGAAAAGCAACACAGGTCAGCCGCGTGTACGTGATAAAAAAGCAGGTATTGTCTGGCAATGCCATACTGGCTTCTCAAATATTCGAATGGTGCAGCGATGTAGTAAAACCGCAGATCAATAACAAAAAACTACAAAGTAAGGACTTTGCGGCGGATGGTTTCTCGCGTTGGATCGAACTTTTCGACAAAGGATTGCCGGTTTTCGGATTTGTCAAAAATTTTCCCGCCGAAGAGCGGGGGATTCTGGAAGAACAGGATATTCTTGCGCTAATCTGTATTCCGCTTCAAATCGGGAAAGACTGGTGGGGATTTATCGGATTCGATGAATGCACATTGGAACGTCAATGGACCGAGGCGGAAATTGAAGCGCTCAAAGCTGCATCCAATACGCTTAGCTCGGCAATACGAAAAAAACTGTCTGAAGAAGCATTATTAAACAGCGCAACCAGCTATCATGGTTTATTTAACAGTATTAACGATGCAATCTATATCCAGGATATAACTGGCTATTTCCTCGATGTAAATGACGGCGTCACGCAAATGTATGGATACCCGAAAGAATATTTTATCGGCAAGACACCCGCCATCCTGGGCGCGCCGGGCAAAAATGACATGGATAAGGTCTTGCAGGCTGTCCAGCGCGCCTTCAATGGACAAGCTCAACAATTCGAGTTTTGGGGAATACGAAGCAATGGCGATATCTTCCCGAAAGATGTGCGCCTGTTCAAAGGCTCCTATTTTGGACAGGATGTGATCATCGCCGTAGCACAAGACATCACGGCGCGAAAACACGACGAAGATGATCTGCGAGAACAGCTAAAGGAATTAACCGTTCTTCACTCTGTCGCACTGGCAGAATCAATCGCACAAAATGTGGACGAATTGATCCAGCGGGTTACAGATATTATTGGAGACACTTTATACCCCGATAACTGCGGCGTTCTTCTGCTTAACAAAACACGGGATAGATTAATGCCCCACCCCTCCTATCGCGGCGTAAGCAAGGAAAGCCTGGCTGTCAGCGCGCCGTTGACAAAAGGGATAACCGGAAAAGTTGCCGGCACAGGAAGGTCAATCTGCGTTGGGGATGTTTCACTTGATTCCGCCTATTATGAAGAAACAGAGGGCGTCCTTTCAGAGCTTTGCGTTCCCATTGACATTGAAACAAGGATTATTGGTGTCTTGAACGCGGAGAGCAAAAAGCCAAATGCATTTAATGGAACCGATGAGAGGCTCCTAAATACCATTGCGGGCGGAATGGCAAAAACCATTGAAAGAATCCGGCTCTTTGAACTGGAGCAAAAACGCCGTAAACAGGCGGAGATTTTGCGCGAAGCCACGGGGGAGTTATCCTCATTCTTTGAGATGGACAAACTTTTCGAGAATATTTTTATTTCACTGGCAAAATTGATAGGCTATGACAGCGCATCAATTGAAAGAATTGATCAAGGGTATTTTGAGATCATCGCCGGGCAAAACATCCCGAAGGAATTGATCGGCAGGAAATACGTGTCCAACCCTGAAAAATGGGAGAATATTTACAACCTGCGCCAGCCTGTGATCATTCCAGACATCCAACAAGATACCCGCTTTGAAAAATTCGAAGAAACAAGCTATATCCGCAGTTGGATGGGAATTCCATTATTTGTAAAAGATACAATTATTGGTTTTCTTAATCTCGACAGCCGAACGCCGGGGTTCTTCAACGAAGAACATGCCGCCCTTGCGCAGACATTTGCCAACCAGGTCGCAATCGCCATGGAAAATTCCCGGCTGTTTGAACTGGAACATCACCGCCGCAATCAAGCGGAAATCCTCAGCCAGGCCACATCAGCGCTCGCCAACACACTTGATATCAACAGCCTGTTTGAAAACATACTGGACTGGTTGAAAAAGATCGCTCCGTACGACAGCGCATCCATCATGCTAAACAATGGAGATTCGCAAAAACTTGCCGCAAAACGAAACCTGCCGGAAAAATTTTATATTGGGCGGGTTTTTCCGATCACAGAAAAATGGAAGCAGGTTGCCGCGGGCAGAAAGCCATTTATTATTGAAGACGCGCAGAAAAATACATATTTCGAAAAATGGGAGGGGACTTCCTACATTCGCGGGTGGATGTGCATTGCGATGTTCACAAAAGACAAGCTCATTGGCTTTATCAACCTCGACAGCAAAACAACAGGCGCCTATACGGAAGAACATGGCATCCTGGCTCAAACTTTTGCCAACCAGGCGGCAACCGCGATAGAAAATGCCCGCCTCTTTGAGTTGGAGCAAAAACGCCGCAAAAATGCTGAAATCGTCCGGCAGGCTACCACCATACTCACCAACCTGCTCGACCTGCCGTCCCTGCATGAGGCAATCCTTGAATGGCTACACAAGATCACGCCGTATGACAGCGCATCCATTTTGGAACTGGAGGGGGATCGCATCCGCATTACTGCCGCAAAGGGACTCGCTAATCCTGAAAAAGCATTGGATCAAAGTTTTTCATCCAGCAACATTCTGTGCAAAACCATAAGCGACACAAGCGAACCATTGATCATTGAAGACTGTAATAACGATCCGCGCTTTGAAAAATGGGGTGGAACAAATAATGTTCGCGGATGGATGGGTGTCCCCATGATCTCGCGCGGACAGGTGATCGGGTATATCACCCTGGATAGCTACACCCCCAACGTCTTCACGCAAAACGATGCCGTCGCCGCCCAAACATTTGCCCACCAGGCGGCAACCTCGCTGGAAAATTCCCGATTATTTACAGAAACAAAACAACGGCTCAATGAATTGGAAACTGTAAGCCGCGTATCCTTTGCGCTGCGCGCCGCTCATGACGCAAAAGAAATGATCCCCATTTTGATGGATGAGATCAAAGCCAGTGCAGGCACAGACTCAGCCGCGATCTGGCTGTATGAAATCGAGCATAACGAATTAAAGTCGGAAGCAACAACCGGATGGTTCAACAACCTGCCAAAATCCAATTTCAAGGCAAATGAAGGCATTATTGGTACGGTCTATTCCAGCGGTACGGCGTATGTAACCACCAACGTGAACAATGACCCAAATGCCAATTTCTTTGGAGAAAACGGGAGCGGCATCGCTGTCCCGATCCGCACTGCAAATGAAACCATTGGCGTGCTTGCTGTCGCATTAAATGCCCCCCACAAAGTTAAGTCACATCAAACCCGATTGGTCTCTACTCTTGCCGAGATCGCAGGGAATGCCATTTATCGTTCCAGTCTTTACGAACGAAGTGAAGAACAAATCCAACGTCTCACCACCTTACGCGAGTTGGACACGGCCATCACATCCAGCCTGGACCTGCGCATTCCACTTAATATCCTAACCGAACACCTGTTGAAAAAAATGGGAGTCAGCGCCGCCGCTGTTCTCGTATTCAATCCCGATAGCCAAACACTCGACTGTTACGCCACTGCCGGATTCAAAAACCGCGAAACTATGCGCGCGCCCCTAAATATCGGGGATGGGCTGGCAGGGCAAATACTCCTTAGCCGCAGGGCGGTTTATATAAAAGACCTCAACGAAGAAACCGGTAGGCTGCAAAAATCCGAACAATTCACAAGCTATTACGCCATACCGCTTTTTAGCAAAGGCGCTACAAGAGGCGTTCTCGAAACCTACTTTCGCCAGCCTTTCTCTCCCAGCGCAGACTGGATCGAATTCCTCCATACGCTTGCGGAACAAGCCATTATCGCAATTGACAACGCTCAACTCTTCGAAAACCTGCAACAAACCAACCAGGAACTTTCCCTTGCCTACGACACAACATTGGAAGGATGGGGCAAAGCGTTGGAATTACGCGACAAAGAGACACAGGGTCACACGCGCCGCGTCACAAACCTGACCCTTGAACTGGCGCGGCAAATGGGCATTCCCGAGGCTGAATTATTGCAAATCCGCCGCGGCACTCTTCTGCACGATATCGGTAAAATGGGCGTATCTGACAACATCCTGCACAAAAACGGACCCCTGACCGCCGCTGAACAAATCGAAATGCGTAAGCATCCACAATATGCCTACGACATGCTCCACCCAATTGCATACCTGCGCCCGGCGCTTGACATTGTCTACTGCCACCACGAATGGTGGGATGGAGGCGGCTACCCGCGCGGTTTGAAAGGTGAAGAAATTCCCCTGTCTGCCCGCGTCTTTGCCATCATAGATGTTTGGGATGCCCTGCTGTCAAACCGCCCATATCGAAAGGCATGGACGCACAAAAAAGCAATGAAATATATCCGCAGTCTTTCAGGCAAACAATTTGACCCCCAGGTTGTGGATGTGTTTTGCAGGATGATTGAGAAGCAATAAGTGAGAAGTGAGAAGTGAGAAGTAAAATGCGATGACGCTGCGCGTGCAACTCATCGCATTTTTTTATTCGCAGTTCGTAGGTCAGGCTTGCAGCCTGATAATTCTTTTATCAACACCTGCTTTGGCGGGTTACAAACCCGCCCTACTTCACCCGCAGGAAACGCCGCTTGCCGACCTGCAAAACTCCAGCGTGCGGAAATGGCGCGTCGCCGCGTTCAAGCACTTCACCATCCAGACGCACACCTTTTTGGTCGATCAAGGAACGCGCTTTGCTCTTGCTCTCAGCCAAATTTGCGGCAAGGATCACATCCACAACCGTTTGACCGACTTGCAGCGCAAACTCGGGCATTTCATCGGGAATTTCCTTATGCTGGAAGGTCTTGATGAAATTTTCCTGCGCGGACTTCGCATCTTCATCGCCATAAAAGATGCTGGTGATTTCACCCGCCATTCTCATCTTCGCATCGCGCGGATGCAACGCACCCAAAGCCACATCCTTCTCGATCTGTTCGATCTCGTGCGGACTCCAACGCGTGACAAGGCGCATGTATAAAGCCATTGCCGAATCAGGCACGGACATCAACTTGCCAAACATGTCGTTCGCGCCCGTATTGATCGGCACAATATTGCCAGTAGACTTGGACATTCTCTGCACGCCGTCTGTGCCTGGCAGAATGGCAGTGATGATACCCACCAGAGGCTTTTGTCCCAGCGCTTCCTGCAACTTGCGCCCGGCAACGATGATATTGAACAACTGGTCAGAGCCGCCAATTTGCACGTCGGTTTCCATGGCAACAGCGTCATAGCCTTGCATCAATGCATAGAAGGTTTCATGGATGTAGATCGGCTCACCCTTTTCCAAACGATTGGAAAAATTATCGCGCGCCAAAAATTGCTGCACGGTAAAGTTTTGCCCAAGGCGGATCAGATCCACGAGCGTGAGTTTTGACAACCACTCACCGTTATAACGGACTTTGGTCTTCTCGCGATCAAGTACTCGGAAAGCCTGCTCGGTATAGGTCAAGGCGTTTTCGTTGACCTGCTCCTCGGTCAGAATGGGGCGCGCCTTGTTCTTATCCGAAGGGTCACCCACCAACGCGGTGTAACTCCCAATGAGGAAAGTGACTTCGTGTCCCAAATCCTGAAACTGGCGCAGTTTGCGCATGGTGATCGTGTGACCAAGATGCAGGTCAGTGGAGGTTGGGTCGTAGCCGCAATATACGCGCAAGGGTCTGTGCTCTTTTTCAGCCAGCAACAGGCGCGAACGCAGTTCGGCGGTCATGGATTTCTTGAGTTCTTCATCGCCGTATTCCGTGCCGAGCATTAACAATTCAACTTGTTCTTCGATGTTCATAAGTTCTCCTCGTAAGACCCTAAAGGTTTTGAAAACCTTTAGGGTCTGTCTTCAAATTGACAAATAAAAACGCGCCCGCGATGATGAGGGCGCGTTCATAGCACACCATCGCAAAGATTTATGGGCGGGTGTTGTAATAATAGTACTTGCCGGAAAAATTTGAATCAAACATGCGCGTATTATACAACAAGAATTTCACTGCGCCAAATTGAACGAAAAAATCCAAGGACCTTGTACAGAATAAAATTCAGGGCTGTAAACAATTTCCTCTGCCTGGGTCTGCGTCATATCTGAAGGGATGCTCATGATCTGCATGGTCAGCGCACCATTTACATCCACACAATCCAGCGTAATGCCGATGCTGCGCTCAAGCATAGCCTGCTGTATCTTGGGCATGTAAACTGAGCAATACTCGCCTTCGCGCGGAGTTGCCGCAATGGCATCTATCACAATGGTCGTGTTGGAGAGGTCGGCATCAGGCGGTACGAGGAATGTCAGCGTGTCGCAGCGCAAGCCTGGCACGCCATTGGCGGGTTCCTGTAAACTGACCAAGGTTGTGCCGTATTCCTGCACCAAAACTCCGCCATAGGTCAAACTCGCAGACGATACGCCCCAATCAGATGTATCGGGCAGGGTAAAGCACACATCGGCATTCACATTTTTTCCTTCCACCGAGGCGCGTTCCATGCGGACTTCGATCCCGCTCGCGGTTTGATTCGGCACAGCCAGTTCCACTTGCGCCGTGGGATAAGAGGCAGTATCAATATAAGCCGTAGCAGTTGCCATTGGAAGCAAGCCAGGTAAAACAGTAGGTTGATTTTCGTTTGCAAACAGGTTGCAGGCGGTGAGAAAGACCGACAGCAAGAGGATTAATTTTTTCATGGATTTTTTCTCCTTCGACTCAATCAAATATATCTGCCAACGCTTCACGCGCGCCCTCGAACTGGAACTTATACCCAGACTCGGTCAGCCGTTTGGGTAGAGCAAATCTGCCTTCCACAACAAGGACGCTCATTTCGCCTAAAACGATCCGCAGTAAAAATGCGGGTGTGGGAAACCAATATGGACGATGCAATACACCCGCCAGTGCGCGATTAAAATCAGCGCCGGATGTAGGCGTGGGCGCAATCAAATTATACGCGCCGCGCGCATTTTCATTCGCAATTAAGTGACGCATCGCTCCAACCCAATCATTGATGTGGATCCAGGGCATGGCAAATTTTCCACTGCCTAGCGGCCCGCCGACAAATAATTTTATTGGCAAGGACATAAGCGGCATCAGCCCCTCACCCTTTCCAAGTACCACAGCAGTGCGGATCACAATACGACGCACACCTAATTCCTCGACAGACTTGGTTGCATCTTCCCATTGGACAGTAAGTTGTGCGAGAAAGTCGTCAGCGGGCAGCGTGGACTCGTCGGCGATGTCACCGTGCAAACCGTAGTGATTAATGCCGGAGGCTTGGACAAAAATGCCCGGGCGATGATCCGCTTCGAGAATCGCCTGACCAAGCGCAAGGCCGGGAAGGATGCGTGAATCATGGAAGTCGCGTTTTGTGGCGGCAGTCCAAGGCCAGGAGGCGAGCGTCCTGCCTGCGAGGTGGATGATCACATCCATTTCGTTGAC
>DYDH01000072.1:8782-16353 GCA_020717985.1 Herpetosiphon sp.
AAACCTTGTGACCATCTGCGAGAAAAGATTTTGTAAGGGCGTTGCCAAGAAAGCCTGAACCGCCCGCAATCATTATGTTCATTCCAATACTCCTGTAAATAATTAACAATCAGGTGGGTAGACTGCCAATTTTTGAAAAATGTAATCAGCAAAACACCCGAGTCTCAAATGAATATAACATTGAAAAGATAAACCTGACAGCAAGGCAATCGGCGGAAATTACGGAAGAGGGGAAGTAGAAATGGTCAATGCTTCATATTTTCTGCGGACTTCGCGGATGTCATCCCACATCAAGGCTTTGGGAGAATGAGGTTCGCGGGATGGATTCCGCAACAGGTAGGATGGGTGAAAGATCGGCATCAGCCAACGCCCTTCAATTTGTGTCCATTGTCCGCGCAGGGTGGTGATGCCTGTCTTTTTGAGGACAGATTGACAGGCAACATTTCCAGTTAATAGGATGACTCGCGGGTCGATCAAGCGGATGATCTCAAAGACGAAGGGGCGGTAATATTCGACTTCCTGGTCGGTGGGTTTGCGGAATGCCTTTCCATCGTCCCCCGGCGGCATACGGAACACCGAGTTGGTGATGTACACATCCTTTTCAGGGTCAAAATTGGCGGCTTGCAAAATTTTATCGAGCAGTTGACCCGCAGGTCCCACGAACGGTTTGCCCTGGATATTTTCCTGTGTTCCCGGCGCTTCTCCGATGATCAATAATTTCGCGTTTGGGTTTCCCCTGCTGATAACCACATTGGTTCCCGCATTGACAAGCGGATCATCCTTCATTCCCCTGATCGCGTTAAGGACATCTTCAAGAGAAGAGTATTGTCTGGATGCGCTGAATAAATCAGATTGAGGCATGATCGACTCCTTGCGGTAAAAATTACCTACATCATGATCTTCGGACGATATTGAAGCGCCTCCCCCAAATGCACGGATTGAATTTCCTCACTCCCAGCCAAATCCGCAATGGTACGAGCAAGTTTGAGGATGCGATGATAGGCGCGCGCGGAGAGTTGCAACTGGCTCATCGCGGCCCGCATCAGGCTTTGACCCTCGTCCTGTAACTGACAAAACTGGCGAATCTCTCCGATACGCATATCTGCATTGCATACAATGTCTGTGGCTTTCCCGTTTGTAAATCGTTTGTTTTGAATATCGCGTGCGGCTTGCACACGGGCGCGAATTGATTCAGATGATTCGCTGACTCGGTTGCCGCTGAGTTTTTCGTAATCCACGCGCGGGACTTCGATATGAATGTCAATACGGTCAAGCAGTGGACCTGAGATGCGCTTTTGATATTTGGTGACCACAACAGGCGCGCAGGTGCAGGGTTTGAGCGAGTCGCCGTAATAGCCACAGGGGCAGGGGTTCATTGCCGCGATCAATTGGAAATTTGCGGAGAATGTCAACGAGCCTTTGGCACGGCTGATGGTGACAACTTTGTCTTCCATCGGCTGGCGCATGACTTCGAGGACGCGTGTGCCGAATTCGGGGAATTCATCGAGGAACAAAACGCCGCGATGCGCGAGAGAGATTTCTCCGGGCTTGGGGATGTTGCCGCCGCCGACAAGGCCTGCATGTGAAATGGTGTGATGCGGCGCGCGGAACGGGCGATGACGAATGAGCGGAGTCCCCGCCGGAAGTTGGTCTGCCACCGAGTAGATGCGGGTGACATCCAAAGATTCTTCGATGCTCATTTCGGGAAGGATGCCGGGCAGGGCGCGTGCGAGTAATGTTTTTCCCGCGCCGGGGGAACCAACCATCAATACGTTATGTCCGCCCGCCGCGGCAACTTCGAGCGCGCGTTTGACGTGTTCCTGTCCTTTGACTTCGCTGAAATCTGTTGGGGTGAATAATGGTTCGAGAGAATCTGTCGAGGGGAGATAAGGCTCAATGAGACGCCGACCCGCCAAATGGTCGTAAAGGTTCGCAAGCGATTTGACCGGGATAATCTCAAGGTCTGGAATCAAGGCTGCTTCGGGCGCATCCACTTCGGGGACGAACATCCGCTTGAATCCATTGGCGCGGGCAGTGGCCGCCATGGGCAAGACTCCGCGCGCGTGACGCACTGCGCCATCCAGCGAAAGTTCGCCGATGACGATTGTGTTTTCAACTTTGTCGTGTGGGAGAAAACCCGCGAGGACAATGACGCCAAGCGCGATGGGCAGGTCGTACGAGGGACCTTCCTTGCGGACGGTTGCGGGCGCTAAATTGACAACGATACGGTGACGGGGGAAATGCAAGCCCGCATTCTTGACGGCGGTTTGCACGCGCTCGCGGCTTTCCTGCACAGCGGCATCAGGCAAGCCAACGATGGTCATGCCGGGCAAGCCATTGGTGTAATCCACTTCCACTTCAATGACAACGCCTTCAAGACCCACTACGGCACAGGAAAAGATTCTAGCAAGCATGAGTGGATTTTATCAGACTTCGGAAGTCCGTCTTATTTCCAAACAGCTTTCAAAATCACTGACGGTTAATCGGGCTGATGTGTCACACCCAAGTCTGCCGCGACTTGAGGAAATTCTACATCCAAATCCATTGGCAAATTTTCCTTAATAGGATTAGAATCATCCAAATTTATTCGTATAAGGAGAAAATAGTTATGAGACAACGAAATTGGCGAATGATTATTGGTGGTTTTATATTACTTGTTCTTGCGCTCGGGTTCGCTTTCTTCATGACATCCATTGCATCGATATCAACCGATCCCGTGGAATTTATGCGACTCGTTGGGGGCGCTTCGGGAGTTGTCGGCGGTCTCAGTATCGTCTTGATTCTTGTCGGGCTGATCGGGAAAAAAGCCTGATAATAAAATGACAAAGCGAGCGGCGCACTTGCGCCGCTCGCTTTGACGTTAACTCGGCATCTCTCTCACGATCTTCATGGTTTCAACCTAAACCGTACACATGCGCTCCAACAACTCGATCACTTGTAACATTCAGACCCTAAAGGTTTTCCCTGCTGACTTTCGTCACGTTATGCAAAACTATCCTGCCAGAGGTGGCGACGATTAACGAAGGAAACCTTTAGGGTCTTTTCACTCAGGCATTTCCTTTACGATCTTCATCGTCTCCACGCTGACTGTACACACGCGGCAAATCAAATCAATGACCTGTTCCTTATACTCGGCAAACCGATACGTGTTGAACTTCTCGGCAATCGTTGGGTCTTTGGGCTTCTTCTCTTTGTAGCGTTCCAAAATCCATTCCAGCGCTGAATATGTCCCCAGCCGATATTCCCACGCCTCCGCAGGGACTCCACGCAACGTGGTCAATGTATCAATCTCGATTTCGCCTTTTTCTTTACGCGCCATCAAGCGTGTGGTTGCAGCGATGGTCGGGGAATTTGGTGGTGTATCAGCGCTGGTCAGGAGACCAGCGCTTAACTTTGAACTGCCCCTTTGACGCTGGTCTCCACCAGCGTCAATTCTTTCCAACGCAAACGGTTCCACCGTTTCATAATTCAAATGCAAATCCATCAACCTCTTCCCCCAATCCGCCCACTTCCAGAAGCTCGCACTGAGCGAAGTCGAAGTGTCATCATAGAACGGGATTCGCGAAAACTCGCGCTTCAAATTGATCTCATACTTCGCCCGATACGCGGGATGATGCAGGACGGCGTACACGTAATGGAAAATATCCTGTTTGGTGATTTCCTGTAGGGGCGACCCGCCCATGCCTTCCTTTGTCTTCTCTGGCGGGACTGCCTTGCCTGACGATTTACCCGTTTGCCCACGACGGGTCGCCCCTACCGCGTAATGTTTCTGGAATTGACCCAACGCCCAATCGGTGACATTCTCCACGCGCTCGCCCGACTCGCTGTAACGATAGAGTGGGAATAGTCGGCAGCCATTTGCAGCAGGACTCAGATAATTGAAATCACCGATTGATTTTGCAGCAAGCGACGAAAAAAGTTTTTCTGTTGATATACCCATTATTGCAATTGCAAAATTTTCTTGTTTAAAATCGCTTCCAAACATATCTGCATGAAGCGACGTGAGTCTGTCAGACAAACGGGTGTCTGCATAATAAAATCTTTTTAAAAACGGACGATAAAATGCCTTTATTATTAGCGACTTGTCGAATGATAATTTCTTTCCGCGCGTCAACAAGTCTTTTAATTTTGCGCTCCACTTAATAGCGTAATTTAGTGAGCCGTTCTCTTTATTAGAAGTCAGATTAAATTTATCAACTTGTGCGTTAAATGTGTCAATTAAATATCTGATCTTGTTCTCTAAAACTTTGGCGTCATCATCGTAAACCCATTCATCTCTAGCAGTATTAATTCCAGGGGCAAAAAGAGAGAATATAACTCTATTTGTATCATCTCTTGAACCTATGGAGATCAATTTGTCCCAATCATTGTCTGTTATGTTAATCCAGTTGTTGTTTTTATCTGGAGCTACTCGCTCAAACTCTATATTAGGGAATTTTGAATTGCTTAGAAATTCAAGTTTTTC
Organism: Herpetosiphon sp.; assembly: GCA_020717985.1. Taxonomy (GTDB): domain Bacteria; phylum Chloroflexota; class Anaerolineae; order Anaerolineales; family Villigracilaceae; genus Villigracilis. Next base: position 13,248 of record DYDH01000072.1, read on the forward strand.
TTTTGCTAATTCCATTTCTGGGCGGCGCGCGTAAAAAATTTGGCAAGGTGCTTGGCGCTTCTTTGATTTGCGAAGCATAAAACATATTGCAACGCCTGTTTGAATACCAAAAACATTATGAGTTGTTCCAGAAAGTTTAGGGTTATCTCTTACGTCTCCGCCTAAATCCAAAATATAAATAAAATCAAATTCGTCTGCAACAACTTTACGGAAGCCGTCAGTATGTCTCTTGTTGATAAAAGACCTATTTGTGATGAAGGCGATCATCCCTTGATCGTCAACTCTGTCGCTTGCCCATCTCCAAAATCTTGTATACATATCGTAAAGCTTTGTTTTTTGTGCATTACTGTATTTCAGGTAAGTATCTTTGATTCTTTTGTCAATTTCAGGATACTCACGATTTTTGTTATCTTCGTTTTCACTCATCTGATTAGCGTTGTAGGGTGGGTTTCCAATCAACACTGATATTTTGCGTGAGTTCTGTTCAACAATACGCTTTACATTTTCATCGGCAATCCCGAAGAAATTCAACTGCTTACCCGTGTGTTCAAATCCCATATTATCGAGCGTATCCACAAAGCAGATATTCTCGAACTCATTGAACTTACCCGTCTTTTGCTTGTACGTATATTCGATGTTCAAATTAGCGATGTAATACGGCAAGATCGAAACTTCATTGCAGTGCAATTCATGGTCGTACTTGTATTCCAACTGCGCGGGCGGCAGGTATTCTATCAACTCGGTGATGAACGTCCCTGTGCCAGTGGCAGGGTCTAAAATCTCCACGCCCTTATCGCCCAGCGTCTTGCCGAAATGCTTGAACGTCAAATGGTCGGCGCTCTCGATCATAAAGCGCACGATCTCATCGGGTGTGTACACAATTCCCAGTCTGTCCGCCGCCTTCGGGTTATACGCCTTGTAAAAACTTTCGTACAACGCCTTCAAAAATTTCTGCTTCTCGTGATGGTCACTGATCTGCGAAGCCCGCGCGTTGATCGTCTCGTAATACGGCGCGATCTTGGCATGGATGTTGCGCTTCGTCTCGCCCTTGTAAAACGTCCCCGCCACTTCCGCCAGTTTGTGCGCGATCACATTCTCGCGATGGAACTCCGCTTCATCGAACACGCGCATAAAAATATCTTCCGTCAGTACATGCTGGATGATCATCTCGCGCACATCCGCCATTTCGATCTTCGGATTGATCGCCTTCTTCGCCAACTCCAAAAATTCAGCCAACGCCTCACTGAACGACTTATTACTTTTTACTTCTCCCTCGATAACTTCCCTCAGAACTTTGGCTAACCCTCCGACTTCCGCGCTGAACAACTCAATCGCCTTATGGAATTCGGACACTTCGCGCGGTTCATACCCAACGAAGCGGCTGATCAGTCGGTTCAAGCCTTGTGCGTCCGCAAACGGAACTCGCAACACTTCCTCACCGCCCTGAAACAACACCGCAGTCTGCGTATCCTCGAACAAAATATTGAACGACGGATAGCCCTTATTGAACTTCGCTTTTATCTCGTCTTCGATCTTATCTTTCTCGTCTTTTGATTCCCAAAATCCCCAGTCCTGCCGCAGCGCATCCTTCAAGACCCCATCGGGACGAATCCGCGTGCCTTTTTTCGTGGTCAATTCAACTTCGGCAACCAGCACCAAATTCTTCGAGCGAGCGTACTGCTCCAGCAAATCTTGAAACGGCTTGCGTAACGAAGACTCATTCCGCGACCCGCCGTAACGGATGATCTGTTCCACTTTTGTATAGTACTGTTGAATCAGTTGAATGGACATGGGATTCCCTGTGACCTGATTTCGGATATCTTAATAATTTCCCCGCAATTATACGGCAAATCAAAACGATATAAAGCGACCCCTGTCCAGCGGCGAGGCAAAAACAGGGGTCTGACTTAAACCGTCGGCAAAGACTGAGTAAGCTATATTCATTCTATCTTACTTTCATGTTTTTTTATACACCACCAACTCTTCGTAGCCCGAATCATTTTCCAGCAGTTCGCGTTTATAAATGACATCTTCAAACACAGCCAAAACAATTTCCGCGGTGGTATAGATTCTGCATCCCGAAACGAGATGACCGCCGACCGTCACGCCGTCACCATCCGAGATCGAAACGTGGATGTGTGAGCCGCTGATTGCCACTGTTCCGGTCATGGACACGATCTCAAAGTGACCTTCATACTCGTTATAGTATTCACGATTTGCAAGACGCAAAGTGGCGTGCGTCAGACTTCCCACCGCACAAAGCACACAGCCTGCTTCGATTTTTTTATCGGCGGCAAATGCCTCGATGGAGTCAAACAAATCCTGATCGGGTTTTAAGCGAAAATTATACGTTTTCATTTAGGCCTCTTTATTTTTATGAACTGCCGTTACGCGGTATTCAATCCCGAAGGGATGTCAGGATTATAGAAGAGAATTTTGCATGGCAGACCAAATCCCGAAGGGATGACATAATTCTTCCGTAATACCATGACACCCCTTCGAGGTTATTTTGACCGTTTTTTATAAATCTATAATCATTTCACTCCTTCGGAGTTGTTTTTGTGTAATATCAGTTAACATAAAAGACATGGAGCAATATTGCTCCATGTCTTTTATGTTTCAAAAACAATTACCAAAGCGGGAAGCCGATCAATGCGATCAACCAGATAATCATCGGGGGATAGATCTGCAAGCCGATCAACGCGACGACAATTCCCAGTAGCGCACCTGCGATCACATCTGACAGATAATGCACGCCCATGGCTACACGCGCCAGAGAAACCAGCGGCGCCCAAATCCACAGGAGGATTCCCAGCCAAAGGGGAGCCAGCGCCGCCGCCAGCACCGCGATCAAAAATGCGCGGGCGGCATGCCCAGATGGGAAGGAGTGCGGGTCTGTGTTGCGATAAATGCCGCCCCACTCCCCTTGCGGCCTTTCACGGCGGACGAGGAACTTGATGGCCAACACAACACCGGCCAGCCCCAACATGCCGAAGAATTCAACCACTTCCCATTGCTTCCATGCCGGGCTGCTGAAAAACCAGAGCAGGATGAGCGCGGCCGCCCAAAACCACGAGTCACCTGAATGAGCGAGGAAGACAGCGAT
>DYDH01000072.1:16790-20341 GCA_020717985.1 Herpetosiphon sp.
TGTCGCCATGCTGACGTGAATCACATTAATATCCGCGCCGCACACTTCCATATCCTTCAACTTTGTATACGTGCGATTGGATGCGGGATAACGGGCTTCCATCACATCACGCGGACAGACACCGTAATAAATATCTTCCCTGGTTTGCATGGCGTTATCCACCAGCCAATCCACCATTTCACCTTTGAGGGCGGGAATGTCAGATGAAACAAGCAGAACATATTCGGTTTTTTTGTTCAACTCGATGGATTTATTCACACCCGCAACAATATTAGCAAGCATGCGTCCCTGATTGGAAATGTAATGCAGGGGCTTCTTGCAGGTCAGTCCGCTCTTCGGCGTAAGTCCGATCACGATCACGTTATCCACTTTTTTGGAATCGCTGAGCGCGTCCAGAATCCACTGCACCATTGGCTTGCCAGCGACGTCAATCAGGGCTTTGGAATTACCATTGGAAAAGGCATATAAACGGTCGCCGGGCTGTGGAATTCCGCCGGCAGTAATGATTGCATCCATAGTTAATTCAACTCCTGTAATTGCGGCTCAAAGCCGAGTTTATCGAGCATTTCAGTTAATTCAGGCCACGTAAGCGGGCGTCCCTTGCCGGCAACAGCCACCAGCGCAGCTTCCATCATATTCGTGCCGAAGGAACGTCCTTCCAATACCGGGGTGGTGGTGACAAGATATTTGACGCCCGCCTTGCGGAATATTTCGACATCTTCAACGGTGGTGGTGTTGGTCACAACCACCTTACCTGTCAAATCATCGGGCATAAAGCGTTTTAAGTAATGACAGTCACCGGCAATGATGGTTGCCCAGGCATAATATTTTCCAAACTTGGGTGTGCGCTTTTCCTGTTTTTCGCCGATGGGGTAAATCCACGAATAGGGCAATCGTCCCGCAATCGGCAGCAGCAGGGCGGCGAAAGTCTTCAATTGTTTTAGGGTATAAAGGGCAATTGGAATGCCAAGCCCAAACATCAAATCGCCAAAGATGACTTCATAACCAGAATCTACAAACGCCTTCGCCATTCCCCAGCGGTCAACACCCGCCGCCATGAACACCTTGCGCCCGTGAGAATTAAGATAATCACTAATTTTTGCTTCCATAAATGCGGGCGCTTTGTATTCGAGGGTGTTCTTTAATCCCGTGCCGTCCACCAGCGGCGTTTTTTTGACATACCGCGCCATGGGCAGCACCGAATAAAGAGGATACCATTTTCCATCCGTCATGACACCCAAATCGCCGCCGCCCATGCCGAAGGCATCCACAGTACCGTCGAGTTCCTTGTATTTTATAGCGGCGGCTTCCATGTCGCCGTCTGTGCCGATACGCTCAATGCTGATTTTTTCGCCCAATAAGGTTACTTCAACAGCCTTGTTTCTTTTTGATGAGCCAATGCTGACGCTGACTGCTCGTTTCATAAATAATCCTCCAAAGATGAGATAATGCCATTTATAACACCAAATCAGGACGCGGGTTCGGTTTGAAGCGTGAAGAAAAACGTCGCGCCCTTATTCACATCGCTTTGGATCCAGATCCTGCCGCCGTGGACTTCAACAATTCTCTTAACGAGAGCGAGTCCAATGCCTGTGCCTTCGGAGCTTGCATCCAGCTTATTAAATAGACCAAAAATACGGTCATGATGAACAAGGTCAATGCCGATGCCATTATCCTTAATATAGAAAACCGGCTTGCCGTTCTCGGATCCATTTTGACCGATCTCAATGCGAGGGTTGGCTTGAGTCCCAATAAATTTGGCGGCGTTGTCAAGCAGGTTTTGAATCACCTCGACCAGGCGCCGGCGGTCCCCATACACCGTTGGAAGGTTTTCCTGAATGGAGACCTGAATCCCCTTGCTTTGGATCCGCCCATGCACAAGTTCAACCGCTTCGCGCGCGAGTTCTTCAAAACCGATCTTTTGATAAGGATTCATCAACCGCCCAATGCGCGTGAGCTCAAGCAATTCACTGAGAAGCAATTGCATTTTGTCCGCGGCATTGGCAATCCGTTGAATATCCGCTTTTAAGCGGACGACATTGCCACTGGCCGCGTCCTGTTCCAGAAACCCCAGAAAGCCTTTGATGGTGATCAGCGGCGACTTAAGATCGTGCGAGACTGTGTAGGTGAAACGTTCCAATTCGCCGTTTTTCTCCTCCAGTTCGTTGATGAGCTTCTCACGCTCAGTCTCCACCCATTTACGCTGGCTGATATCGCGCACCATCATCATGGCAGAGTTGGATGTGATCGCCGAGATACGCGCCTCAAAAAACTGGACTTCCTCGGACGGGGGCATTCCATATTCAAAAGCATGTACCTGGTCGGTGGCCAGCACGCGCTCCAGCGCAAACATGGTTTGCTGGGCAATGGCTGGTGGAAATATTTCTTTTATATTTTTTCCAATGAATTGCGCGGGCGGCATAATGGGAGTCAACTCGGCGGATGCCATGAAATCCAAAAAAGTTCCGTCGCTTGATATTTCAAAGATCATATCGGGAATGGAGTTGAGGATGGCGCGCATGCGTTCCTCGCTCTCCTTGAGCGCGCGCTCTGTTTGACGTTGTTCCGAGACATCGTAGAACATGCAGAGAATGCAGAGCTGGTCTTCAATATTGATCAATTCGTAAAAAGCTATCGAAGCCCTGTTCGGTCGATCCTCTTTTTTGAATTCAACATGAATATTTTGCAGGGAGCGTTTTTCGAGCAGTTCCTGCACAAATTTGCCCCACCCATGTGAATCATCCCATGGATTTAATTCCAGTGCGGTATACCCAAGCGCCTTTTCAGGTTGAAGCCCGCTCAATTCCCAAAACGCGGAATTGGCTTCCAAAATTTTTCCGTGCTCCAATGTGACAATTGCAATGGCGACATAACTGTTATTGAACACCTTGCGAAAGCGTTCCTCACTGGATCGTAAAGCGGATTCCGTATTCCGGCGTTCCTGTAATTCCTTTTGCGCTGTTTCATATAAACGAGCATTGTCAATGGCAAGCGATGCCAGCGCGGCAAAGCGTTCCATAAGGCTGATCTGTTCCTGCGTATATGTCCGCCCCATTTCTGTGTAGGCCACCACAAGCACACCAATCACCGTATTCCCCACCTTGAGCGGAATGCCCATTACAGCAGTATAGCCCGCCTCAATCCCTTCGGGCAGTCGTTTCTCCCAGTTGGAATAATCCTGAACAATAAATGTCTCAGCGCTGTTCCATACACTACCAACCATGCCTTCGTCTTTCAGGGTAAGTGCCCCATTATATTTGGAGAAATTACCGTACCCCACCTCCTGACAAAGCGCCGACCCATCCGGCAGAATCAGTTCGATCAAGCCGTTTTCGGTGTCAATCAGGCGGCAGGCTCTTAGTAGAATGGATTCAAGCAACGACCGAAGCTCGATGCGATTCAACAATCCCAGGGATATCTCGTTCATGGCGGCGAGATAATCCGCTTGACGCCGCATTTTTTCTTCGGCGCGCAGGCGTTCCCGCAATTCAAGGCGGGCGGATTTCAAAGTGCGTGACCAGCTTGAGATTAACAGATAGATCAATACGCCA
>DYDH01000072.1:20396-21063 GCA_020717985.1 Herpetosiphon sp.
GTAAAATGCGCGCTCCCTGTTTTTCCATGATGGCAAAATACCATATTACAGCCACACTTAGTCCGCCCACAACGGATGCAAAACGCCAGCCCAGTAAAAGACTGGAAAATATGATCACAACAAAATAAGCAATTACTGCCGCATCACGAACACCATCCGCCTCCCAGGCTTGATAGGTCAAGGTAATCCACAATGCGCCAACCAGGAACATGCTTGCACCGCGCACATATCCACGGCGGATCATGATCTGTCCCCCCGCCAATATGCACACAATTGCCGTTAAAACCAATAAAGGCACATATCCATTTTCCGCCCAAACAATGACGCGAAAAATAATAATTGCCAAAAGAATGCCTATTGCGCTCCATACAAAACCATTAAGAATCTGCGCAACACGCGTTTCCTCCTCGTTCTCAAAGACAGGCGCAACAAATAACCGGCGTAAGGGATTAGGCATGGTGCTTTCATTATATATCAGTCTTTTCAATGGTGTATACATTTTCCCTCTGTGTGACTTAAACCAAAACAAGACTGCCTACTTCGGCAATCTTGTTTTTCATGAAATCATTTATATACTTTAACGCGCCAGAAGGTCTTCCAAAACTTTCTTTGAAGATGCTTCAACCACCGCATGTTGACTCCCGCCGTGAGAATCCATGGTGACAAC
>DYDH01000316.1 GCA_020717985.1 Herpetosiphon sp.
GAACAGTATCCAGATCGGTTCTGTAAATTGAACAGCCAATAAAACAGGCAGGTAAGCGTAAGGCAGATTCGTGGGCGTGAATTCCACACCGTTGAAAAGAACCGCGCCATACCAGGGATATTTCGACATGATTTGCAAGCTGTCCATGAAGTGTCCGATGGGATTGCTCCAGAGGTATGGCCATGTGATGTAAGTCACTGCGATGGAGACCAGGGCGTAAGTCACAAGCGGCAACAGGGCGCGTTTGCCATGTTTGCGGAGCGCATACAATGCGACGATAACCCCCGCAAACGGGCCAAGAATCCGAATGGACGTGGTGAAGCCGAGAAGAATGGCAGGAAGGAAAACAGAAGGATGAAAGATGAACGCTTCGCGTGAAGGATGAACGCCAAAGCGGGGGCGGATGTAAAAGAGAATGGAAATAAAAAGTAAAAAGTAAATTGTGCGCGCATGAAGGAAAAGAACAAAGTATTTTTGAATATAGATTTCAGGGGCGACTTTGTTAATATCAGATGCGAGCAGGGAGATGATATTTGTTTGCCCTGCTTGCGCGGCATGGACAAGCGACTCGATCCATGTGTGAATCAATGGGGTGGAGACGAACAATCCGAAGACAGTAACAACTCCCAGCGTAGTTAGGATGCGTGCCCAGCGGGGAGTCTTTGCGGGTTGCGCGATTCCGTCCATCGAGTCTGCCATCCTGAATCCAAATAATAAACTAAGCAGAAAAAATGCAAGGAAGGGCGTATCTTTTGGATTGATAAAAGAGTGCCCCCAAAAAAGCGGCTGGGTTGCAAAAAGCAGGGTGGCGTAAATGGCGGCGTTGCGAGAAAGCCAGCGTTTGCCGAGTTCATAAAATGCCCAGACGCCGAAGAGGTGCGTAATGAAGTAAATGATGTGGCGGCTGTCGGATGGGTTGAGCGGGAAAAGGTTGTTGAGCAAACGTGAGCCAAGCGCAACAGCCATCACATACGAGGGACCATAACTGCCGAGGTCTTTCGACGTGATCGGCATGATGCCTTGCGTAAACCATGTGTTGTATGTTCGCAGGGAATAGTCGGCGTATTTTTGCAGGGAATAATCGTCCCAACTTTCGCCGTAATGCGTAAGCGTGAGAGCGCCGATAAGCAGGCTCAAAACAAGAATGATGATAATGGGGTAGTTCTGTTTCATTGGGTCGGCAGTTTTGAAAGCCAGGTATTCGCTGCGCCGAAGAAGTTTGACTCTGTACGATTTTTCAGCGTAGTCCACATCAAAGCCAAAATGATGATGGGCGCAATGAGACGGCCATACGACCAGGGAAAAAAGTCAAAGGATGGCATGACGAATTCGAGGATATATGCGAGGCCGAACCACATCCACGCGGAAGGCGAGTCTATGCGTTTGAGCATCAGCAGGAAGGCTAAGGTTGTGAAGATGCCGTGATGATCCCAAACGATGGGGGAGGCGAGAGTCATCAAGATAAAGAGCGGCGGAATGGCGTTCAAGATTCGATTTTCTTTGGAGAAGGCTTGAGCGCGGACAGTTTGAGTCATCACCGTCAGCGCGCCAGCCAGGAGCAGGGCTTTGGCCGCCAGCGCCATGAGACGGGTCTGCGCGATCTGAATGCCAAGGAAGGGATTGAGGAAACGCAGGAAGGAATCAAAGGATGTATCGTGGAAATTCGTGTCGGGGATTTGTGTGAGCAAAAAGGCGTTGTTGATGTATTGATAGTAGGGCGCAACGCCATTGACTGCAACAGGAAATAATCCAATCGCCAGAAAACTGATCGCAAACCAAATCAGCCAACGCCAGTTGAATTCGAGCAAAAAGGCAAGCACAAGCACAGCGGGCGAAGTCTTCAAATGAATGGCGAGAGCCAGCGCAAACGCGGAGAGGAATTCTTTCTTTGGATAGACAAGAATGCTGACGAAAATTAAATCCAGTGTCAGCAGGTTGACTTGGATAAAGCCCAAAGTCCGCATGAGGGGCGTGTTGATGAGCAGGAATAAAATTGCGATGATGACGGCGAAGCGATTGGAAAAACCGTAGCGTTCTAAAATGGTGACGAGTAAAAAGTAAAAAGTGGCCAGAGCGATGATGTTGATTGTCCACAAGGTAATCATTACGCCCTGGTCGCCGAGCGGAACGAGAAATTGAAGCAATGTCGCCCAGAGCGGCAGGTAGAGATAACTATCGGGCAGGGGTTGTCCGTTGGCGAGGGCGGTGGCGGCTTCGAGATAATAATGATAATCACCGTAGCGGAAGCGTTCGCGCAGGATGCCCAGATAAATGAACATGACAAGGAAGAAACCCATCGTTATCCAAACATTCCCCGCGTTAATCTTTTCATTGGCAAGCATGTAAAACAAAACGCCCAACGTTAACCATGTCAGGGCTGTGGAGGCCAAAGTCACAGCCAGGTTGGAGAGCGGCCATTCTTGAATGAATAGATCAAGACCCGTTAATCCATTTCTGGCATAGATGACGGCAAGGCTGGCGATAACGAGCAATGTGACGCCGATCCATGATCTGAATGCGGTTTGGAGGGAATGTTTCATTTTGTGGTCCAGTTTATTTCGCTGGTGGCAAGTTTATCATAGGCGGCTTTTGAGCAAGTAAACAGATGTGGATATGGTCGGGAACGGCGCTTTTATTCATTATCAGTATTTCACGAAAGGGCTTCGTAGTGGGACTTTAGTCGCTTTTTAGCCGAACGACTAAAGTCGTTACTACGTTTTCGTGATCTACTAATTATGATCATGAGAGCGACTCTGTGACCAGAGTTGATGCAAAAACAAACTAGCCATAATCAGCTCGATAGGAAAGAGCGGCAGGCTAAAGCGTGGGAGATAGCCGGTAGGTCGAACAATTATGTAGGCAGGCAAAAGGCTTAATGCAAGCAGTCCCAAACGCAGGTCAAGTTTTTTGAATATGCCTGCGCGAAGAAATACGGTCACGAGTACGATTGAAAAACCGATCAACAATGGAACTGTGATTAATAGCATATCCACTGGTCCCGTTGCAAATTTTTCGCTTAGCTCAGTTATGGTGCCGCCGGCAATTATTCTCAATAACCCTTCAAGCACGCTTATAAGAGATGTCTGTTCGGTATCGTATGCATTCAGCATGTAATTGGGGATAAATAGAAAGTAGCCCAAAATGACAAGCGCGACTGGCATGCACAGGGACATCAAATATGCTGCAAGAAGTTTCCAGTTTGTTTTCAACCAGTCAAAAAAATGATCCCATGCGGTCTTTAGCGAACCTGTCATTGGCTCGGATGTGAGGAGAATCGTGGTGAAAGTAATTCCTAGATAGTCTAGGCGCAATAGGACTGTGAAAGTTCCGGTGAGGAACATTCCAACATGCTGCTGTTTGATCGCAAAATAACATGTAAGTAAAAGCAGCAATGTCGAGAGTGGTTCGATCAAGCCAAATCGGAAATAGAAAATATAAAGCGAAGGAAGAAAGAGGATTGCGAGATAAGCGACAGCCACGCCAAGGGATGCTTTTGCGGTCAACCGAAGTTGTTTTGCCAATTCGATGATGAGAGCGCTGCTTAGTACGGCATACCACGTGTTAAAGAAGAATTGCGCCGCAGCGGAATGTCCAAAGAGAATGTGCAGGATGCCAACAATATATGGGAAAAGAACCTTGTACGCACGGGGCGGCGTATTCGCGAGGAATATATCCTGATTTACATAAATATTATGCGCGAAAGATTGATATTCAAGCCCGTCCTGGAATGACGGAAAACTTGTGACCGAATGCAGATCGTTTACGTCCAAGGCGAGGAATAGGAATAGTAAAACGACTCCGATGGAGAGTAGAAATGCCTTACTTGAAAACTGGCGCGGGTAAATGGACAGATCCATCCATTTCACAATGTAGAAGACAACGATGATTGCCAATGCCAAAATGTTCATATATTGTTTGTGGACTAATAAGGCGGTGAATAATAATGGCAAACCAGACGATGCGAGATAAAGGTCAACCAGTGAATTTTTCCCGTCCTTCCATAGTATGTGTGTCCCAATAAAAAATCCAGCAAAGATCAAGCCTGCAAACAATATGCCTAACGCGTCAAGAATAAAGACAAAAACACTCACTTGGTTTACAGGGTAAGTTGCGCCTTCCAATGAAGTCCATACTCTTGCGGATTCAAAAAGGG
>DYDH01000073.1 GCA_020717985.1 Herpetosiphon sp.
ATCCACGCGAAATTGATTTTCGATGATTTTCCCGATTATGCTTGGCATGATGTTTATTTCTCCCGAAAGTGGATTTTGTTTGTAGCCGATTACGGCAACTGCGGCAGAGGATTGATTCCGACAGCGGAGGCATTCCCCGTTAGTACATCCACCAGCCCTTTGATTTGCCCTGTTGTGGTACCAAAGGAGGCGACATGTGTTTTTATAGATGGAAATTCCAAAACATCAGTTGGGGATTTCAGGCTGGCAACAATCAGCGGCATTCTGCTTTGTTGAATGGCGTTTACCATATCTCCTTGCCAGATATTCCCGTAGAGCAGGCGGTTGGCGTGCGCCTGCCAGGTGAAGACGAGAACCAGGTCATAGCCTGCCGCCTGTGTTGCAAAAGATTCGAGCATGGCATTATCGCCAGCATTTCCCAACCAAGGCGCGTTGTAATGCGCGAATTGAACTTGCAGCCCGCGCGTCTGCAATTCTGCGCTGAGAACTGCATCCAGACCCAGATTATCAGGCGGGGCAATGACGAAAACGCTTTTTACGTTAGTTGGGATGGGAATTAAGCCATCCAGATTCTTCAACACAGAAATGGATTGATTCCCAATGGAATATGCCAAATTTGCGTTTGCCTGCCAATCAGGCTGGGCGGCGGGCGGATAGGTCTGCAACATCCCCTGCTGCTGTTTCAAGCGCAGAATTCGCAATGCAGAAGCGTCTATTTGCACGGCAGGGATTTGCCCCAGCTCCACCGCCGCTATAATTTTCTGTTGTGCCGCCTGCGCCTCCGAAAGCGGCAGGATGATGACCATGTCCACGCCTGCCCGAATGGATTCCATTGCCAGGGTTGGCACGTCCTTCCCCAACGTTTGTAATGCGCCCATGTTTATATCGTCGGTCAGGATAACGCCATCGAATTGGAACTGTGTTCGCAGCAAATCCACGCTGGGCTTGGAAAGCGAGGTGGGCAGTCCGCTCGGGTCTATTTGCGGAAAGACGACATGACTCAACATCACCACCGGCGCGCCGGCGGATAACCCTTTTTGAAACGCTGGAAAATAGGAGGCGGATAAAGTTTGCGCCAAGGCGTTATCAACGGGCAACGCGGTGTGAGAGTCAACGCTGACGCCGCCGTGACCGGGGAAATGCTTAATGACCGGCGTCATGCCCGACCGCAAGTAGCCTGTCACGGCAGAACCGACCAGTTCTCCAACTTTTTGCGCGTCGCCGCCAAAGGAGCGTTCGCCAATGACCAGATTATCCAGGTTGGTGAGCACATCCGCAACAGGACCGAGAATCATATTGAGCCCCATGCTGGAGAGTTCCTGTCCGCTGGAAAATGCCGCCTGCCTGACCAACTCTGGATTCCCCGCCGCTCCCTGTGCCAGCGGAGACGGGAAAATGGATACGCTGTTTTCAAAACGATTAATGTATTGTCCTTCGTGGTCTATCGCAAAGAACATCGGCGGGGCGGAGGGATTCGCACAATTTTTCAAATCTGCAATCAGGCGGCTTAATTGCTGCAGGTCGGTCACATTGCCGCCGTGAAAGGCAATTCCACCTGGGGCAAGGTCGCGGATAATTTGACATTCGGTGGCGGTAATTTCTTTGCCGCCTATGCCAACTAGCAGCATCTGTCCCACTTTTTGAGGAAGCGATAACGAAACAGGTATTTCCAAGTTGGGAGTTTCTGTTGTGGGAGCCGTCGGCTGTGTTGGATTGGCAGCGACTGGCTCCATCTGTGTTGTCGGCGTGGGTGAAATTTCCTCCGTTATCTGCGCCGTTTCGGGAGCGGGTGTTTCCTGTCCTGTAAATTGAAATGCCAGGGCTGATATTCCCAGCGCGGCGCAGACGACGCTGGCGGCAATGACGGCAATTGCCACTCTTTGGCGTTGTTCGGCTTTTCTTTTTTTTCGGACGTCGGGATTCGAGTTCATAGGTTAGCGTGTTGCGGGAGTAATTTCATTGGATGTCCATGCTTCGGTGATGTTTTGTAACTCGCTGCCGTCTGGTCGAATACGTAGAATATCCCAGTCTTCACCTTCCACTGAGGCGAAGTAAATCCATTGTCCATCCGCCGACCAAACAGGGGAAACTTTTATAATCCAGTCAGGAGTTACTTTATCGTTCCAGGTGGTTTGATAAATTCTTTTCACGCTGCCGCTGTTTATGTTTGAAACACATAACTGTCCCTCGTCACAGGAGAAAGCAGCTTGGGAACCATCTGGCGAAAACCTTGCAAGGACACCATTACTTCCCAGGTTAATTTGGCGCGGTGAGGTGGGTGAGGAGGGGATGCCGCTGACAGATAGGTAAATTTCACTGGGTTTTGTTACCATTTCGAAAATAAAAGAGGATGAATCGCCCAACCAGGAGGTGTAGACCGCCAGTTTTCCATATGAATGTGAATCTGGTTTGTGCAGAATTACTTCGCTATTAACATCCGCTATGTATATATCCGCGTACTCGTCAGCCATGGCCGTGTATGCCAAGTATTGCCCGTTAGGAGAACAGCGCGGAATACCCAGCAAACTAGCATTTTTGGGGTGATTCCAGGCATGGGGCTGCCCAGCTTCATCGTACATATAAATCCACTGGTTATTGCCGGAAGCCTCCACAGCCAATTTCCCGCCGCAAAACGTGGGCCATAGCGTTTTTTCATATCCTGGCGGGTTATCAAACGATTGATAATCTGCCGGGTTGTTGGAATTAACAACAAAGGGATGCAAATTTCCACCTCTGTCTGATACAAATGCCAAGTCGTAATTAGACAACAGCGGGGCGGGCGTGGGCGGTGGGATTTCGGTGGGTGTAGGGATGGGCGTTTCGATGGGAAGTTCCATCGGCGGCTCTATTGGCGCAGACTCTGAGGGTTGATTGATGATAGCGGATAGCGCTTCTGTTGCCTGCGGCACGGAAGGAAAATTCGGTTGGTCTCCTGCGGTATTTGTGGAGGCGGTTTGTTTTCCAATGGAAAATACTATCATACCTAACACGACGATAATAATGAGCCCAAAGACAACAATGCCGCTAATCCATAAAATAGATGGGATGTTCTTTTGAGGTTGGACAGTTTTTTGCACCGGGCGCGGTTGGTCTGGTTTGCTTGGAACATGCGGGGGCATGGGTGTTTGCACACGGGGTGCGGGAGCAATACCGATCATTGCCAGCGCTGCAAGAAGTTCACCGGTAAAGGCGTACCGATCTTCGGGCGCTTTTGCCATACACTTCATCACAATCTCTGCCAGTGCAGGCGGAATGGACGGATTTAGCGAACGCGGATCAGGCGCGGGGAGGTGAAGATGGGCATAGCGAACCCGTTCGCCTGAAGTTTCGCCTTTTCCAGCTGAAGCTTGCTCGTCACCGCGAAATGGTCGCTGCCCTGCCAGCAGTTCAAATAACAAAACGCCCAGAGAGTAGATGTCTGTGGCAGGGACAACCGGCTTGGCATTAATCTGCTCAGGTGCCATATACGACGGAGTTCCGGCGCCGGCAATTGTTGTCGTGGAACTTTCGGCATGGCGAGCAATCCCAAAATCAGCCAGGTAAACCTGACCGCCACGATCCACCATCACATTGGCGGGCTTAATGTCGCAATGAACGACTCCGCTTGAGTGAGCATATCCAAGCGCGGAACATAATGCTTGCATATAGGCCAATGCTTCCGGAATGGGCATTCCACTTTTGTGATTATCCAGAATATCGCGGAGAGAGGGCCCGTCAATATAATGTTCCAGAAGAAAGGCTGTCTGCCCTTCCTGAAATAAGCCGTAGAAAGGCACAACATTTGGATGGCGCAGTTTTTGCAAAGCCCGCGCCTCACGTTGGAAATACTTAAACGATGAGGGGTCGTCTGCAAAATCAGCATGCAGTACTTTCATAGCCAGCGGGACATTGCGTTTTAAGTCCCATACTTTGTAGACCGCGCCCATGCCGCCGGATGCGATGAACTCGTCCACGCGATATTGGTTGAGAAAAACTTGATTGATTAGATTTGCCATAATAGTGCGCGCTTTCCTGTTAATAGATTGTATTATTGCCGAAATTCAAATTTAGTCTTTCCGATGCGAATCTGGTCGCCTGACATCAGAACAGAAGCGTTTAGTTTTGCGCCATTCACATAAATACCGCTTGAACTTCCCATGTCCTGAATAAACCATTGTCCGTTTGAAAAACGTATCCGCGCATGGCGGCGGGAGACAGATGGGTCGGCGATGTAAATATTGGAAATACGGCTGCGCCCGATGATCAGGTTGTCGCGCAGTGAAATTGTCCGTCCGACTCCCTGTCCGACAGTGACATACAGCCGCGCCGCTGAAACAGCCCTGCTGTGTTGTGTTCGTCCGCGCTTGGATGAAACGACAACCATATAGGTAAGTAGTCCGCCTATCAACAGAGGCACAATGACTAGGGCGGCGGGAACACTTCCACTTGTTGGGACAACCACATTTCCAGTGTTTGTGCGAACGGAGACAACGGCGTTATATCCGATGATTCCTTCCGGTACTTCTGCGCCGAGCGCGGTAAATTTCCAGTTGCCAGCGGCTGGATTGGAAATGATGACGCTTGCCAGAGAGTTGGTTTGAAAGAAATGCGCGCCGGGATAGTTCTGGTCAACGATTTTTCCGCTTGGGTCAACCAGCGATGGGTCGAGGCGGCTGCCGGGCCAGTTCAAGGTGAACAGCATTTCATTTGCGCCTTGAGTAACATTGGCAACCCCAAGTTCTACAGTTTCGCCCTGTGAAATATTGCCTGTTTTTTGAAGAACTACGCTGCCGGTGGATTCGTGCCTAAGGTTGACATACACATTGGCGAGTTCGGTGGCGTTTTGGGCATTGTAATATGCGCCGCAGCCTGAATTGGCAGACACCTGCTTGAGAAACTCCTCATCAATAGAGGCTTCGCCGCTGACGTTGCCAATCGTATTGGGTACCCCAAACCCAACGGTATAGATGCAAATTTCCTTGCTGCCAGCCTCCGAAGCCAAATCAAGAACCTGCTGGCGCACTTCACTCTCATCTAGAAATTCAGTTCCGCCCAAGCCAATATTTGGCACGCCATCACTCAATAGAATTATGATGGGTTTGCTATCTTGTTGAGTATTTTGAAGCTGGTCAATGGAAAGGCGCAGCCCGTCGGGCATACCTGTTCCGCCGTTTGCGTATAGTCCACCCAGCGCGGAACGGGCGGAACCTACATCAGTGGATAAAGCGGAATTCACCCATGCGCTGTACGAGAAGCTGAGTATTCCTACATCCGCGCCTTGTGAGGCGGAATTTTCGGCTTCGATGATGTCCAGAATGCGCGCGCCTGCTCCTTTTGCTGCATCCAGTTTGGTAATGTCCGTGACATCCTCTTCGTTCATGCTGCCGGAGATATCGAATAACATAATCGTAGAGGAATTTGAGTACTCCCTTGGTGGCGATCCTGGCGGGCTTGGAGTCGTGGTTATCACTGGCACAACAGGTGGAGTGTTTGTTGTTGCAGGCGGGTTTAATAAAACCCGATAACCCGCAAATTTTTCACTCTTATCAACCAATTTGTGAGAAAAGGTTTCCATCTTGACACCAACATCAACCCCCAGACCCGCATACCATGATGAACTGCCAAAACCGTTGTGTTCCCATTCAAGATAAAACCGCAGGCCTGAATAGGGACCAACTACTCCGTACAACATCAACGTTAAACGTGGGCCAACATAGCCTTGGATTTTCCAGCCAACATCAGGAACCAGGTTGGGCGGAAAAAAGCCAAATTTTTGGGTCTGTTCCGAGATGTTTTGCCAGCCGTCTTGCTGACTGTAGGCGAGTCCATTTTTCGAGGTCTCAGTTTGCGTTAACTCCATGACCACACCTGCGTGAACATCACCATCCAGTCCAGCGACAACTGAAATGATTGGAACAAGCACCACAGGAATGCCTGCATAAATTGTGATGGGATTCAGGTAATACCTGGCAATTTCAACATTGATATTATTTCCGTCAACTTTTTCAAAATCCTGCTTCAGACCATATTCAAATTCCATTGTTTTGGTTTGAGTGATTTCAATTTCAAAGCGCATTTCTTCCAGGGTGAAATTATGAATGGACGCTTCAAACACAAGATCAGGCTCAAATTCATATTTTAGTTTCATTCGTACCTGATCGAGCTGCGTGTTTTGATCGCCATCCTTATCATAAACAATGATGTCGTTTTTCTCAATAAAAAAGCCATTTTGTGCTTGCTGCGGAGCCGCAAATTTGGCGTGACCCTGCTCCAAGATTTCAATCCGGGCTATATCAGCAGATGTAAGTTTTCTGTGTAATTTAATAGTGCCGTTTTGAATGGCTTCATCCAGGGATGCCTGTTTGGTTTCTAAAATAACCTGGCCGTTATTATTAGTTATGTTTGTGACGCGTCTCAAAAATCCATTGGGAGCATGGGAACTTGCATCACTCACAACAACATCGCCAACCTTGACATTCGTTAATTCGTCTGTCGTTTGCGAAAAAATATATGTCATTCCATCCTGCGATATGGATGAAATGTTCTGGGTTGTGGATGCGGAAAGTACTTTTGTTGTATCTGGTATAACAGGCTGATAATCCGTAACATTTGGAGTGTTGGTAGACGGAGACTGGGGAGGTGTCCCCCCTCCACTTATACCTCCCATTGCGATGGCAAGAATAAGAACAAATATAACCAGCCCTGCCAGTAAAACATAGATCGCGTTGAGTTGTCTTTGTGTTTTCATCAATTATTCCCTTTGCAAAAATAAACACTTATCTTGCAGTTATTGTAAGTTCGTAAATATACTCGCCTGCTTCATACATCTCTGCCCCATCGAAAATAGCATTTTTGATTCGTATGATTTCGATGTAGGTGTGTTGCCCTGCCTCCAGTCTGGATAGAACGCCCGCGCGTTGCTGGCAGGATAACTCGTTTTGTGTCCCTTTGGAAATTCGTAACTGCGAGTCTGTAATTGAAAAACCATCGAGTGCGATTTCAAATTCCATATCGCGCAGGTTCGCTTCCAGAGTTGTCTCGTCTGCTGCGCACCAGCCAAGGTGGAGCAGTATGGTGGCGTTGGCAGAGATATTTGCTTCCCATGTATAGTGTCCCGGTGAGGCAGGGAATTCAACTCCGCCAACGGCGTCCCATAACATTTCCAGTTTCGAGTCTGTATATTCGTTATACGGACGTACAGAAAAAGTCGGCAGCAGGGCGGGACGGGTGGCGGGGACTTCTGTGTCTGGCAGCGTGGGTATGACAGTCACTGCAACGGGGGTGGAGATGGGAAAACTGTCGCCACCGTTTATCACTGCAAAGACGCCGACGAAAAGTATGAGGACGGACGCGAACACCCACAGAAGGGCGTTTCGCTTTCGCCTGCCCGCCGTATTTCTTCCAACGTTTGCGGATGGCATGGTCGGAGTTGACGGTCTTGGGGCGGTCTGCTCCGCCTGAACTTTCTGAACAGTTGGCGGCGCGGCATGTCGCGGGATGGATTGCTCGAATGCGTTCCATAATTCTGCCGCGCTGGAAAAACGACGCGCTGGGTCTTTTTCCAAACAACATAGGATGATTCTCTCCAGGTACGGAGAAACAGACGGGTTCAGCCTGCGCGGCGCAGGCGGGGATAAATTCAACTGTTCCCAGCGAACCCGTTCGGAGGTGGAGCCTGTGGTTTGCATGGACTGCCCCGTGAAGGGGCGCATTCCCACCGCCATTTCATATAGCAGTACGCCCAACGAGTAAATATCCGACGATGGGGAAGTTGTTTCACCGCGAATTTGTTCGGGAGACATGTAGCCTGGCGTGCCAACCTTCCCTAGGGGGGATGACGCGCTTCCCGTCAGGCGGGCGATACCAAAATCGGTGAGAAAAACCTGGTTATTTCCAATTAGGATATTAGTAGGTTTTATATCGCGGTGAACGTAGCCGCTTTTATGGGCGTATTCCAGCGCCGCGCACACGCCGCGCATGACCCTGGCGATTTTTTCATTGCCAAGCCTGCCGCTCCGCGCCTGCATTTCCTCCCGCAAGGTGATGCCTTCGACATAATCCATGACGATAAAAAAAATGTCCCCATCGCGCTCGATACTGTAAAAGCGGACGATGTTCGGATGGTCCAGCTCCATCAATGCTTCCGCTTCTTCACGGAAATGGTGGACAAAAGAGCCATCCTGCGCCAGGTCAGGCTTCAAGACTTTGAGTGCAAGTTCAGCATTCCGCAATTGGTCATGCGCCTTGTACACGTCTGCCATGCCGCCTTCGCCAATCAGGGCAAGGACACGGTAGCGATTAAGAAGGGTGTGACCAACGAGGTTTGTCATAAATTAATGTACAGCGCCAACTGCGCTAAGAGAATTCTCCGGGGAATGTGTAACCTGCGTTGGACTGCTGCTGTTACTCGCAAGGTGATAGACTTCCAAAGTTCCCGAACGATTGGAAATAAAATAAAGCCCACTATTTGTTGGAAGCGGATTAAGATTAGTGACATCCGCCGCCGTATGTGTAATTTGCGTAACCTTTCCCTGTGAGTCCATGAAATAAATTTCCCGGTTTTCCCCATCGCGGTCAGATACATAATAAAGACCGTTGTTAAACGGAGCCGCCAATGTACTGCCCATTACTGTCTTTGTATTCGTAATCTGCTTAACCTTCCCCGTATTTTTATCCATGAAAAATATTTCAAATCTTCCAGTTCGATTTGACGAAAAGTAAAGTCCCTGAATGGTTGGAGCAGGATACGAGCTAATACAACCGTCTGGGGTATTTGTCACTCGTTTGACGCCTGCCGCATTCACATAATAAATTTCATCGTTGCCTGAACGGTTTGAAACAAAATAGGTTCCATTTCCATAAGGCACAGGATTCCAATTGTCGGCGTTTCCGTTGGAGTTTGTCACTTGGATGGTTTTGCCTCTATCATCCATGTGAAATATTTCCAGACTGCCTTTTCGGTCAGAGGTGAAATAAATTCCCTGGGTTCCCCTGACCGCTTCCGAATTATTTGAGATGGCATTTGTAACCTGTCGCCGTGTAGCCTGTTTGTCGAGGTGATAAATTTGCATTAGCCCATTTCGGTTTGACGTAAAATATAACCCGTTGTTCCTTTCTACCGATACCCCCGTCGAGGGCGCTGGCGTCAATTGGTCTGACGTAAAATACAACCCGTTGTTCCCTTCTATCGTTGTAGTGGGGCGGGAGAGCAGTGCGATAAGAATCAGAACAAACACTGAGATGCTGCTGGATATAATCCACACCTTGCGAGGCATGGATTTGAGAATCTGCAACAGCTTGGAATAGGATTTTGTAATGGCAGATACGACGCCTTTGGCAAGCTCTCCGACTGGTTCAGGCTTCGGTGTGATTGGCGCTGGCTTTGTTGGAATCGGCTTGGGACGCAGCATTCCTTCAAGTTGATTGATCTTTGCATTCACATTGGGGAACAGCGGGTCAATCTGCTTGATTTCTCGGTATGCGCATAAAGCCTCTGTGAAATTTCCAATCGATTCAAATTGAAGAGCCTGCTTTTCCATTTCATCCAGAGGCGAGATGGTTTCACCACCAGATAAAGCGGCGATGGATATTTTCCTGAGAATGTCGTACACGTCCAGTGCAGTTTGGTAGCGGGCAGATGAGTCTTTTTGCAGGCAGGTTAGGGCAACCTTTTCGAGCGCGGGTGAAATGGATGGGTTGTATTCCCGAGGTGAAGGTGGGATAAGGTTCCTCTGCTCCCAACGCACTTTTTCTGCGGTCGTGCCTGTAATCCGCGCCTGTTCGCCAGTAAAAGGTCTCTCGCCGCCTGTCAACATCTCATACAAAATCACGCCCAGCGAGTAAACATCCATCTGCGGGGTGGGGAACTCTCCCAATACCTGCTCAGGGGACATGTAGGCGGGTGTGCCTGCCCCAGCCATCGTAACTGTGCTGGATTCAGACATGCGCGCAATGCCAAAATCTGCCACTAGGATATTTCCGTTTTTGTGGAGCATGATATTGGCAGGCTTGACATCGCAGTGAATGAATCCCTTTTTATGCGCGTAATTCAAT
Organism: Herpetosiphon sp.; assembly: GCA_020717985.1. Classification (GTDB taxonomy): domain Bacteria; phylum Chloroflexota; class Anaerolineae; order Anaerolineales; family Villigracilaceae; genus Villigracilis. Next base: position 10,033 of record DYDH01000073.1, read on the forward strand.
GCGGCGGTAATGGGCTGCATGACCTCCAGAATACGATCCATCGAAAAAGGCGCGTCGGTGTCATAGATTTCCTTTCGTAAGGTTGAACCCTCCACATACTCCATCAGGAGGAAAACCAGCCCGTCGGATTTTTCCAACCCGTAAAAGCGCACAATATTGGGATGTTGCAGCGTGGAAAGAGTCTGCGCCTCACGCTTGAAACGACGCAAAAAGACCTTGTCTTCTGCCATATCGGCATATAAAATTTTCATGGCAAGCGGCACAGAACGCTCTTCATCCCACACTTTATAGACCTCAGCCATGCCTCCCTTACCGAGGAAGGATTCTACGCGGTAACGATTTGCGAAAATTTTTCCAATGAGGTCGCTCATGAATTCTCCACTCTTTACCTTGTCCTTTATTTTATGTTGACTGTGAACTCATAAATATAGTCTCCGGCCTGATATTCATCCCATCCATCAAATATATTTTTACTTATATGGTGCGTCCAAATATAGGAATGTTTTCCTTTTCCCCAGCCATCCAAAACGCCCTCATGTGTAAAACAATAATTTTCGTTCTCTTTTGTCTCTATTAATTCAAGACTATCCAAGTCAATGTTATAGCCATCTATAATTAACTCGTAATTCGTTACTTTCCAATTCTCTTCAAGAATGTCTTGTGTAAGTGTACACCACCCAAAACTTACAATTGCTGGTTTTTCAACAGGAAAATCCAACGACCAGTAATAATGGCCCGGCGTTTTTGAATATTCTAGATTTTCCACTTTGCATATAATACACTCTGCGTCCGTATCAATAGTTTCATCGTAAAGATATATATAGAATGGGAGGGGCGCAGGACTAGGTGTCGCCTGTAATTGCTTTGCCATACTGGCTGCAGTAGCGCGGTCATTTTTCTCTTGTTTTGTAGCTGTGGCAAATAGATTTTCTGCCTGCTTCGTCGCCGTAGCCAGCATGTTACTTGCTTGTGCCGTGCTTGTTGCGCTCATATCTTTCTGATAAGCTGACACAGCGCTTCCAGCAATGATCATTGCCACAGATAAAACTCCAAGGATGATTGCACCAATCCCCATAAATTGTCGGCTGTTTTTTGTTTTTTGCGGCTGTTCAGAAGTTGGTGTTCTTATTGGTGGCTTCGATACAGGCGATTGAACAGGTTTTGGCTGTACTGGCGCATTGCCCATAGTGACCAAATCCCCATATAAATCCATTGCACTGAGGTAGCGGTTGGCGGGAGTTTTATCCAGACACTTCAACACAATGGCATCCATACTGGGGGTGATGGCAGGATTGTAGGAACTTGGCGGTGGGGCAGCAATTCGCAGTTGCTCCCATCGCACTTTTTCGCTTGTTGTGCCAGTTGTCTTTGCATTCTCACCAGTGAACGGTCTTTCACCACCAGTCAGCATTTCAAACAGAACAATCCCCAAGGCATAGATGTCCATTTGTGGGGTTGGATCGTCTCCTTTTATTTGCTCAGGCGACATGTAGGCGGGCGTTCCCGCGCCCACCATGGTTGCCGTTGAGGCTTCGGTCATACGCGAAATGCCAAAGTCCGAGACATACACTATTCCATTGCTATGAATCATGATGTTTGCAGGCTTGACATCGCAGTGAACAAAACCAGATTTGTGCGCGTAATACAACGCTGCGCAGACGGAACGCATGACTTCCTGGATACGTTCCAGTGAAAGGGCGGCTTTGGCTTGAAATACTTCTTTCCGCAGAGTCGTGCCTTCCACGTAGTCCATGAGCATGAACACAAGGTCGTCGTCCTGTTCAAGCCCATAAAAGCGAACAATGTTTGGATGTTGCAGTGTGGCGAGTGTTTGCGCCTCACGCTTGAATCGGCGTAAAAAGACCCGATCCTCGGCAAGATCAGCGTGTAGGACTTTCATGGCGAGGTGAACATTGCGTTCCATATCCCACACTTTGTACACCTCAGCCATGCCTCCTTTGCCGAGGAAGGATTCCACACGATAACGATTTGCAATTAGTTGAGGAATTGTATTCATAACGTCCATTACGGTGTCATCAGAATTACGTTATCAAATTCATAAACTACCGGATCGTTAGAATGTAGTGCCTTCATAAGTCCTTGCTTTCCAGGTAATAGGATATGCGAGGATTCGAGAGAATGTATTTTTACTCCATTTATATATAAATCAATCCTTTTGTCTTTTGCGGCAACCCCTAATCGGTTTGTCTCTCCAGAAAGAATTTTTGAGGATTGCGTCCATTCTCTTAATGTAAGCCAACCTATGTCCTTTACATAAGCACTAAGTGTATAAAAACGATCATCGCATACTTCGAAATGATACGCGCTATCCCCTGTCTCACGGAATCTCAGTCCATAACATGACCACGCGCCAGAACCATTGATTCGCAATATATCTGCTTGAAAATAAAAGTCTTGGACAATAGGCGCTTTAGGTAAGTCTTCCGTCAAAAGATAATCATCCTTCTGCTTTATGATTTCAACATTGTGAATATATTTTCCAGAAGAGATTTTTAAGCTGCCTTGAAAAATGTCATCATCAAATGCGTCATTTACAAGCCAGCCGTTATTCTCATTAAAATTTTCAAAAAATGTAATCTGGCTAAAATTAGACAAAATCTCATTAGGCACCATTTCAAGAACGGCTTCAGCAGTTGCTGTTGCCTGTACGATTTGCTCATGCTTTGTAGCGGTAGCGCGAACAATTTGTTCCTGCTTTGTAGCGGTAGCGCGAATATTTTGTTCCTGCTTTGTAGCGGTAGCGCGAATATTTTTCTCCTGTTTGGTGGCAGTGGCAAAAGCATATTCTGCCTGTTGTGTATTATTGACTTCTGCCGTGCCTGTGGCGCCGATGTTTTTCTGGTAAGTGGATACGGCGCTGCCAGCAACAATCATTGCAATGCACAAAACTCCAATAACAACTGCGCCAATTCCCATAACTAGTCTATTTCTATTCGTGGCGAGTGGTTTTATATCTTTTTCCTGTGGCGCAGGCACATATTGCGGCTGTTCAGGGATTGGTATTCTTATTTGCGGCTCTGGCGCGGGCGATTGAACAGGTTTTGGCTGTACTGGCGCATTGCCCATAGTGACCAAATCCCCATACAAATCCATCGCGCTGAGATAGCGGTTGGTGGGGGACTTATCCATGCATTTCAACACAATGGCATCCATACTGGGCGTGATGGCAGGATTGTAGGAACTTGGCGGCGGGGCAGCCATTCTCAGTTGTTCCCAGCGCACCTTTTCACTCGTCGAGCCAGTGGCCTTGGCGTTCTCGCCAGTGAACGGTCTTTCGCCGCCTGTCAGCATTTCAAATAAAACAATCCCCAAAGCATAGATGTCCATTTGTGGGGCGGGATCGTCCCCTTTGATTTGTTCAGGTGACATGTAAGCGGGTGTTCCCGCACCCACCATGGTTGCCGTTGAGGCTTCGGTCATGCGTGAAATGCCAAAGTCCGAGACATACACTATTCCATTACTGTGAATCATGATGTTTGCAGGTTTTACGTCACAATGCACAAAACCCGATTTGTGAGCGTAATACAACGCTGCGCAGACGGAACGCATTATTTCCTGAATGCGTTCCAGTGAAAGGGCGGCTTTGGCTTGAAATATTTCTTTCCGCAGAGTCGTGCCTTCCACGTAATCCATAAGCATGTAGACAAGATCGTCGTCCTGTTCAAGCCCATAAAAACGCACGATATTAGGGTGCTGGAGTGTGGCAAGTGTATCTGCCTCTCGCTTGAATCGGCGCAGGAATACCCTGTCTTCTGCCAGGTCAGCGTGCAGGACTTTCATGGCAAGATGAACATTGCGTTCCATGTCCCAGACCTTGTACACCTCAGCCATGCCTCCTTTGCCCAGGAAGGATTCCACACGATAACGTCTGTTGATGATTTTTCCTATTAACTCGCTCATAATTTTCTCCCGTTTTAGTCCCCTCATTTTTTACGCGCGGAATCTAAATGTTGTTTGCCCGATGCGAATCTGGTCGCCGTCATTCAGGCGCTGCGCTTGAATCTGGCTGCCGTTGACAAAGGTTCCGCTGCTGCTGTTTTGGTCTTGGATGAACCAAACGCCTTGCGCCTCGCGGATTCGGACATGAGTTCGCGAAACCTGTGTGTCGCCGACAACGCAGTGATTTTGACTGCTCCTGCCAATGTGAAAATCGGGAGCGGTAATTGGAACCAGTCCGGGGGCGTTGCCGCTGACCAGTTCAAGGCGGGGACTACTGCTTCCAGCATACATCGGCGGGGAGGCGGCGTAATCGGCAACAGGCGATGGCGCGGGCGCATAATTCGGCTGTGGGTTATACGGAAGCGGTGCGCTGCGGCGTGGGGATTCGAGAAAATCAATGACGACGCCAAACCCTGCCAATCCATACCCAAAAATCAAAAGAAAGAATCCAGGTTTTACTTTAAAATCAACGCCAATTTGCGCGAGTTCCCCAATCTGGCTGGAAAGGGAAATTAGCGAAACCAATATGCTGAATATACCCAGCCCCAGCCCAACGGCTTCGCCTAGGATAAAAAACGCCTTTTGTTGGTTGTTGCGCGCAATAAGAAATGAAAGGATAATGGTTGCAAATATACCGATAATCACCAGGTAAAGGATGCCCTGATCCAGTTCTGACGCGGCGGTACTCATGCTAAAAGACTGTTCCTGGCTCATTCCAAATGCGCTGCATGATACAGCCATGGATGGAATAAAGAACCCAAATAGAATGAAAAGCGAGCCTGCCCTCACCAGCCATTTTTTTACGCTATTGTCCATTTTTATACCTCCTGCACCCAACCCAATTTTTATTTTTTATGGATTGCCAAACCCAGCCTTTCCGCTGAATTTGACAATCCGTTTATCCTGCCTATGACCTGATGCTATTCTTCGTCCTCGTCGGACTTTTTGGATTTCTTCGACGCAGGGCGCGAGGATTTCTTCTTGTTCTTTGGCTCCAGCAACTTAACGACAAAAAGCGTCTCGCCAATCTTGATGGTGTCGTTTTCTTCGAGTGTGGTCGCTTCGCGTATTTTCTTGTCGTTGACGTAGGTTCCGTTGGCAGAGGCGAGGTCCCAAATGACAAATTCGTCGTCTTCCAGTGTAAATTTGGCATGTCGGCTGGAGACTTTGGGTTCTTCCAGGATGAGCGAGCCTTCCTTGCGCCCAATGACCGTACCGTGCTTGATTGGATAATATCGCCCGCGTCGCGTCCCTTCTCTGACCCATAACAAGCCCTGGGTGACGCTTGGCGGCTCAGCCAGTTCGGTTTTGTCCGCGTCGTCGTCATCACCGAAGCGGTTGCGGCGGGGAAGTTCGGTTGCCTCCTCTTCGTCGAAATCCAAAATGCCGCGCCCGGAACGCCGCGCAGCTGGGAGTTCGGTTGCGCCTTCTCCTCCACTCATTCCTCTTGCGCCGCCTCCCCTGAGGGGCGGCACGGTTGGGGCGGTTCGCCCGCCCGAAATATCGGTGGGGAGGTCGTCGTCATCCAAAGAAATGGGCATACTGGGGCGTGGGGGCAACCCTTCATGCGGATACGGACAGGCTCCCAATGAAGCGTCGTAAGGACCGTGTTGAGGACAGAATGCTTCCTGTGGCATGGTAAATTCTCCTATAATTTGAATTAACGGCTCGCGCCGACAAAACGCAAGGTGGTGCTATCGCCAAAGCGGACTTCATCATCCGGTTCAAGCAGGACAGGTTCACGTACCACGCGCCCATTGACGCGGGTCAGTCCCTTGGTTCCGAGGTCATACAATTTGAAACGCCCATTTTGTTCAATAATCTTGGCGTGCTGGCGGCTGACGGTATTATCTCCCGTCAGGTAAATATCATTGCTTGCAAGCCGCCCGATGATGGTTTCATTTTCACAGAGTTGATAATTTTTCCCATTGGCAGAGACCAGCCATGCCTGCACCTTGCGCTTGCTTGGGGGCGGGGGGGCGGCGACAACGCTGGGCGGTTGTTGATATGGGACCCTATCTTGCACTGGCGGAGAGATAATCACAGGCTGCTGGGGGCGATTCATGGCGGCGCAATCCGGGCATTGTCCCAGAATGGTTTCATAAGCGCCGTGTATGCCCTGCGGACAGCCGGACATGCCCTGAAAGGTGACAAAGTAACCAATCAACAACACGATTGGTAACAGCCCGCCGAGGATACCCAAATAGAATACCGGTTCAGCGAACGGCGCAAGGGGCGATAAAAGCGGATTGGCGGGGTCGGTGGTGAAACGGTAAACGATGGCGGGAAGGATTAATCCAGCCGAAAAGATGATGCCCAATTTCCAGCCTAGGGCAGACAAGCGGCGGGTTCCGCTGTCGTAAATCATGGCAATCACCGTCGCCATGCCAAACATCAGGAAGAGCGCCCAGCCCCCCAAACCTGATAGTCCGTAGTAGAACCATATAAAGAACTCATTTGTTACAGTCATTTTCATCCTCCAAAAAATAGATTCAAAAAACTAAGGCGATGAAGCAGGTGTGAGCATTATCCACTTTCCACCGCCGGTATCACAGGTTGGTTTTGATACATCTGGAATAATAACAATCAAGCCGGGTTGAATTGCATCGTGGTCCAGAATTAAAGTCTGGTGGACGCATTCAGCGCCTTCGCAGGATTGGTACTTCTGTTGCCCATCATAAATCAATCCAAATTTTTGCAATATTTCACCAAGCCCCATGCTATCCTCATTGCTAACACGGGCAGTGCATAAACCTTGCACTGGGACTTGCGTCTCTTGGGGAGTTTGCATTGAAAGAATAATGGGGGTGATTTCAGTGGGTAGGATGATTGCTGTTTCCGAAGGGGCGCTGGTCAGTGTTGCTGTGACGGGAACAGCGGAAGGGCTTATCATGATGGGCAAATTGGGAATAGCAGTAGGGGTAGGCTTGGGCTTGCTAAAAATATAACTGACTCCAGCAAGCGCAAATGCAATCACAAAAAACGTCATTGCCATCGCCACATACGAAATCATTTTTTTATTTTCCCAAAAAGGAATGTCCTTTTTGCCTGGCTGCGTTTTTTCCTCCTGTTCATACTCGGATAAATTCGCAATATGAGGCGGGCGCGGGGCGATGGGAACAACAGAGTCATCCACAACAAGGGGCTGGTATGAAATGGCAATCACGGAAATATTATCTGCGCCGCCGTGATTATTGGCAAATTTCACCATACGCTCCGCAATTTCCCGCGGTGCGCCCAATACGGACATGGCGGTGATGTCCTCGATTGTGGCGTAGCGCGTCAACCCATCTGAGCATAAAATAATCTTGTCGCCGTTTTCCAATTTAAGCGGACCGTAGGTGTCCACGGTCACTTCCGGGTCGCCGCCCAGACTGCGTGTCAGGCGGTTCTTGATGTTGGAAGCCATTGCCTCGGCTTCGGTCATTTCGCCCTGACGCACCATTTCACCGACAAGGCTGTGATCGCGAGTGAGTTGTGTTGCAACGCTGTTGCGGATTAAATAGGCGCGACTGTCGCCAACATTTGCCAGGTACAAATATTCCCCCCGCACCACCGCCGCCACGATGGTGGTTGCCATGCGCGTGCCGCGTGCTGAAGCAAAGTCATTAATCTCTTCATTGACTCGCTGCAGGATGGCACTTAAATCTCCCAGCGGTTCGGGCAGGTAGGAGACCTCACCTTCAGCGGATTGATAATATTCGTACACCGCTCTTTCAGCGGCGTATTGACTGGCGCGTTCCCCCCTTGCCGCTCCGCCCACACCGTCAGCGACAATATACAGACAACCGCAGTTCCTTAATTCAGCGGGGTCGCTTGGCTCGAAAAAAGCAATGGCGTCTTCATTATTTTTTCGCCGCTGTCCCTGATTGGATGTTGCGTGAGATTTTACAATGGTCACAGAAGTCTCCCGTTCAAAAATCGAATCGCAAAACGGTTTCGCCGAGCTGGAGAATATCGCCGCGGACAAGCGCCCGTTTTTCGCTCACGGGCGTATCGTTGACAAGAACAGGGTTTTCCGCGCTCAGGCTATAGATGAAATATTGCCCCTGCTCGTGGCGGATGACGGCATGGCGACGCGAGGCGTTCACCCCTTTGAGCGGAATGTCATTTTCGTCGCGCTTCCTGCCCAGTTTAATTTCGCCCGCGCCCAACTTCCATACCTGGTTTGTGGTCATGCCTTCAACTTCAAATAAAGACGGTGTCGCAGCGGCTGCCGCAATCACGGCTCCCTTGCGCTTTCTGGAGCGCAGCGCCAGAGGGATGACCAATGCCGCGAGTGCCAATACGAGGATGACAACCACGCCGCCGAACCCACCCGGCTCGACTGTGACAAAAATGGTTTTTGTTTCGGTTGTGAACAGTCCAGTTGAGTCGTATGCCGCCACCCTCAGCGGGTATTGCCGCGCTTTGCCGGCTTTCCATTCCGTTACATATTCGGTGGTTGTTGAATCTGCCGCGAGGGAAGCCATTTCCTGGTTATCCACGAAGAACACAACCTTGCTGAGAGTCACCCCAGGCAGGGCAGTGACTTTTGCCTTAATGGATGTGCCGCCAGAAAATGATGCGCCATCCTGTGGGGAGAGAATTTCCACTGTAATTGGCGGTTGCACATCTAGCGGAATGCTTGCCTGCCCCGTGTTCCCGCCGAGGTCTATTACTTTTACGATGAATTCGTGAACTCCCGAGGAAATGCCCGCAGCAAACGAATTCCACTCGTATACAAATCCCCCGCTTGCAAAAGGGGTAATTGAAATCGGGGAGCCGTCCATGGAAATTTCCACGCTTTTGATAAGTTCGGGAACCCAGTCAATCGCGGGCGAGAATTTCACCAACCCGCCGACAACCTGATTGGGTTGAAGGTCTGGTAGGGTGACGGGGATGACGCTTGATTTGGCAATAAAAAGATAGGATGTTGTTTCCTGTCCGCCGCCGTAGCTGACGGTTGCCAATAGTTCATGTTGTTTGTCGTCAGCGGGAAAGGATGAGATGAAACGCACCCGATATTGTTCACGCAGGCTGCTTAGTATTTCATCGAGAGACTGGCTCAATTCCAGCGTGTCGGGCAACACTTTTGCGCTGCCGCCAGTTAGTTCAGACATCTTTTTAAGCTCGCCCGCGTTTACCTTTCCAAATCCAATGGGATAGACAGGGATGGTTTTTGCGCTTAATTCCCGCATGGCATCTTCAGACTTGAAAATGCCCCTGCCCGTGTCCTTGCCGTCCGTGATTAACACAATAATTCGCCGTCCAGACTGGCTTTCTAGCGCAGCGAGTCCTTTGATAACCGCATCATACAAGGAGGTATATTGACCTTCTGGTTGGATGGATTGTATGGCTTCCACGACGCGGGTTTTATCTTCGGTGAGGGCGAGAATTTCTTCGGGCTGGTCGGAAAATTTAATAACGGCAACGCGGTCTTTGGGAGATAATTGCCCCACAAAAGAAACCGCCGATTCAATTGCCTTTTTCATCGGAGCGGACGAACCTTCTCCGCGCATACTGCCGCTTGCATCCATAATGAGCGCAATGGACAGGGGCTGCTCTTTGTTTTGAACCGCCTCAAACGACTGAATGGCGATCGGGGAACCGTCTTCGGTGAGGATAAATGTATCCTGACTCAAGCCTTTTAGGGGAAGCCCGTTGGCATCTGAAACAGAAACATAAGCATCCACTTGAGGAAATTTGGAATTATCCAAATAGTCTATACGCGCTCGAAATCCTTCGAGTGCAGCCACAGGTAAAGGAAACATCAGCCCAATCAATATGAGTGAGCCAAGTAAAAAATTGACAATGGTTTGTCGTTTCACAAATACTCCTTCCCTAAACTCTGGGATAAATAATTTGTTTAGTTTGTATTCTGAATAATCCCAATATGGCCCGATAAACAACCCAACTCTATTGAAGTATACAATACCTTTGATTTTTTTGGCATGTCAGAACAAATTCCGTTATGTCATTGTAAGGACGCGTTGCTCAATGTAAAAACCCCAGTTTGAGCAGGGGATTGATTCCTTGAGTGGGTAGATTCTCGAGTGATATGTTCAAATTGAGAATTACTGCATGGCAGGGTTTTTGCGTCAGTAATTTTCAGTGTGAAAGAGATTGCCCTGCTTTTGCTGGCGGTGGATATTTTTTATGTTCTCAACTCAACCATATCCCACATTCCTTGACGCTGCACAGATAATTTTGGATTGGCGCGAAAAGCATCCAAGTTTATTGTGATCTGAAATGGGAACAACTCTGGTAATCGAATCAGATCGGCGAAAGGTAATTGATCTGACGGATGGGAGGATAATGCACATGCCAGCAGCCAACTCTGAAGGTTTGTATTGGCTGTTTTGTATTTCTTTAATTGCGGGGTATATACATTCCCTTTTTTTTGATGCTCAAGCGCACCCCAACTGACCAGCGACGCGACCACCCGTTCTGAGGAACGATTTAATGAACCGAGGTGCCCAATTTCAGCGGATAACCTGCTTTTGACTATCTGGCGTGTTATCGGTTCGCCTGTGCGGGCAAATTGACCGAGTATGGCTGTGGTTTGGCGGAAAAAAGGATAGTACAACAATGTTAACCCGTAGTGTAGCCAGACACGTTCAGTGATGCTTATTGTTGGTAATAGTTCCAATGCTTGAGTATGCAAGCCAGAGTTCGCTTCCGCACTTTTGTGCCAGATGTTGACAATCACATCCACAGATTTACGAATGGCGTCTATGCATGTAATATCCCGTCCGACAATTTCTTTTATGCCGTCGCGCAGCGATGATAATTCAGAGGTCTGGGCGCGTATATCCGCGGTGGCATCCAACCAGTTTAGAAAGATGGTACGGTTAAAACCAATTCCTTTATCGCTCATTCAAAAATGCTCCAAAGAGAGGTTGCTTCGTCGTCGCTCCGCTCCTTCTCGCAACACTTGCACAGTACGCAAGTGCAGGTTTGACATTTACTAGCGCTCATTTTTTCTCAACTCAACTAGGGGAACAATGATTTCATCCATCGTGACGCCACCATGCGT
>DYDH01000317.1:0-154 GCA_020717985.1 Herpetosiphon sp.
CATGAACCTCGACATCCTCGGCGAGCAGATCGACATCCACGGCGGCGGCAACGACCTGGTCTTCCCGCACCACGAGAACGAGATCGCCCAGACCGAGTCCTTCACCGGCAAGCAATTCGCCCGCACCTGGATGCACAACGGCATGATGCAATTG
>DYDH01000317.1:226-328 GCA_020717985.1 Herpetosiphon sp.
GACGCCCTGCGGATGATGGTGCTGAACGGTTCGTACCGCGCCCCGCTCTCTTATTCAGATGACATCATGGACGCGGCGGAGCGGGGGCTGGACCGGCTGCGG
>DYDH01000317.1:405-4047 GCA_020717985.1 Herpetosiphon sp.
GACGACCCAGCAGACCTTCATCGAAGCCATGGACGACGACTTCAACTCGTCCGGCGGGCTGGCGGGGCTGTTCGAACTGGTGCGCCTCGTCAACACCGCCCGTGACGCCGGCGCCACCGACGCCGAACTCAAGCCCGCCCAGGATACCCTGCGCACACTGACAGGTGTATTCGGCCTGCGCTTGGGCGAAAAGAAAGCCTCTGGCGGCGACGCCGATAAGTTCATCCTCCTGCTGGTGGATGTGCGCACAGAGGCGCGTAAGCAAAAACTCTGGGCCATGTCCGACCTGATCCGTGACCGGCTCAAGGAAATGGGAGTGGCGATTGAAGATGGCAAGGACGGGACCACCTGGCATTGGTAAGCGCGGTTATTTTTAGCGGGGTTGTATTGTATAATTCTTATACCGGCGTGTTCCTCATGCCCTGCCGGGAAAGGATATTGGTATGCTCCAACAAGTGATCGTAAAGACCAAAAACGCCGAGGCCGTGCGGCCTTTACTGCGTTCCGCGATCCATCGCGAAATAAAACTGCTGGACAGCGGCATCGCACGCACCCGCGTCCGCCTGTTGGGATTCGAAAAACAATACAACATGACCACCAGCGAATTCCTGCGCCGTTTCAAAGCGGATGATTTGGGCGAAACGCTGGATTATCTCGATTGGTACGGCGAAACGAAAATGCTCGCCTCACTGGAAGAACAGAAGCGCACATTCGAAGGAACCTCCGTGCCGTGATCGAGGAGTATTTTCGCTCGATTGACGCTCTGCTGGCAGAATCGCCCATCGTTCGCGAATACGATATTCGTTTCGACAAGCGCGGCCTGAACAAAGGCTATATCCGCTGTGCGGCGACCATGCAAGATGATTCACTGCTCCACTTCCGGGAATTCATCAGTTTTGCAGCAGAAAATGTAGACCGGATGGCATACACCTATCACTACCAGCGCGCAGACGGCGCGCTGGTTTTTCGTTATGACAACGCCCCTCATTATCCCGGTTTACCCAATGCGCCGCATCACCGCCACGACCATAAAGAGCGCGTGGCTGGCATCCAGCCGCCCGACCTGGCTTTGGTGCTGGATGAAATCACGGTGCGCGTCAAAATGGAGTGAGACACGTCTTACGACCGGCTCAAGGAACTGGGCGTGGCGATCGAGGACAGCAAGGACGGGACAACCTGGCATTGGTTATAAAGGTTCAACTGGTCATAAAAATCTAAATTATTGAAGAAACTTCCGAGGCTAAAGTCTCGGAAGTTTTGTTTCATCAGGAATATGGTATATTCTGTTTCGATGGAGCCAACTGACCTGGTAAGTTACAGTTATGAGCGAGGGAAGAAAATTCTCGAGAAGCGCTCGTCGAATACGCTCAAAGAGCAGGGCCAATTTTTAACCCCGCCTAACATCGCCCGTTATATGGCAAAGCAATTGGGAGCAATGAAAAGCGGGGATGTTCTGTTAGACCCAGCCATCGGTTCGGGGGTTTTGGTTTGCGCCGTTATTGAACGCCTGATAAGCGAAAACCCGCCGGACAATCTATTTATTGAGGCCTACGAGACAGATGGGGAACTCTACGAAACAGCTATTCAGATATTAACCATTGCCAGCACAAAAGCAAAAACATTTGGTTTGAAAATCCAGTGGCAGGTACATCAAGAGGATTTCGTACTCGCCTGTCTGCCCGAAGCACAGCCAGCTTTATTTGCACAACATCAAACCCGCCGGATGGTCTTTGATTCCATCATCAGCAACCCGCCCTATTTCAAGTTGAATAGTGACGATAAACGAGTAAAAGCTGTTTCAGGAAAATTAAACGGCCACACGAATATTTACACGCTTTTTATGGCTTTGAGCACCAAATTGCTTGCGCTACAAGGCAAAGCCTGTTTCATCGTACCGCGCAGTTTTTGTTCGGGGATTTACTTCTCTGATTTTCGCCGTGACCTTCTGCGAGATGTAACGCCATTGGCTGTTCACCTTTTCCAAGCGCGAGATGATCTTTTCAAGAGCGACGAGGTTCTGCAGGAAAATGTCATTTTCACATTCGAGAAGCCGCCGGAATCAAAGACGCCGCGATATTGGGCCGGGGTCGTCAAAATCTCGACCGCTGGTGACGAATCTGATTTGGAAGGGACAACCATCTCACGCCCAGTTTCGTTCCAGCATTTCTTAGGCCAGCGCCAGGAATGCTTTTTCTTCCGGCTTCCGACTGGCATCCTTGATGAGCAGGTTTTGGACGCCGTTGACCGGTGGGATGATACGCTGGAAAGATATGGCTTGCAAGTTTCAACTGGACGAGTCGTACCTTTTCGCGCCACAAAATTCCTGAAAGACAGAGTCAATGGAGAAAGCACTGTCCCACTGTTGTGGATGCAGCATGTCAAACCTTATAAGGTCGAATACCCACTGGAACATTTCGATAAACCACAGGCCATCACCATCGAGGATCCAACGTTGCTTGTCCCCAATGCAAATTACGTTCTCTTACGCCGTTTCAGCGCCAAAGAAGATCGCCGCCGTCTGATTGCTGCGCCGTTGCAGGCTGATCAATTCGCCTTTAGCCAGATTGGCTTTGAAAACCACCTGAACTTCATCTATCGTAAAAACGGCGCACTGAGTTCGGCGGAGACAATCGGGCTGTCTGCACTTCTTAATAGTGCTATCGTTGACCGTTATTTCCGCATTGTCAATGGCAACACCCAAGTCAACGCGGCGGAATTACGGGCACTGCCTTTGCCGCCCTGGGAAGTGTTGCAGCGGATTGGCGAGAAAGTCCAGTCTTCCCCAAAATTAACCGCAGACCAGGTTGATAACATCGTATTTTCTACTTTATGGGAAATGCACCTGCTTCCCGAAGAATTTCCAATCATTCAGGAAACGAGGATTACCATGGGAAAAATAGAACAGGCTCAAGAAATTTTGGAATCGCTCGGCTTGCCGTCCGCACAGCAGAATGAAATGTCAGCATTAACTTTGCTGGTGCTTGCCCAACTCTCCGAAAAAACACTGTGGAAAGAATCAAAAACGCGCAGTCTGCGCGTTCATGATATCTTGATTGAAATCAAACAGCGGTATGGGCGCGAATACGCCGAAAACACAAGAGAAACGATACGTCGTTATGTTCTTCATCAGTTTGAACAGGCTGGCATTGTTATCCGCAACCTCGATAATCCGGAACTGGCTACGAACAGTCCTCTCACCCACTATATCCTCTCGGATGTGGTTGTGGAAGCGCTCCAGGCTTATGGCTCATCCAAATGGAAAGCAAGACTTCAGACCTTCCTCAGTCAACGAGGAACTTTGCTTGAGATTTATCAAAAGACCAGAGAACAGAGCAAAGTGGCTCTGCAGGTAGCGGACGGCAAAGTTTACAAATTGTCACCCGGTAAACACAATAAACTCCAAGCAGCCATCATCAAAGAGTTCGGCCCGCGCTTCGCTCCCGGTGCGAAACTTCTCTATCTTGGCGATACCGCCAGCAAAACACTTCTTTTTGAGAAAGCTGTTTTCACTGAATTGCGTGTACCTGTCACCGATCATGGGAAATTACCTGACATTGTGTTTTTTGATGAAAACAAGAATTGGATATTTCTTGTTGAGGCCGTCACGTCTCATGGCCCTGTTTCCCCAAAGCGGCAGTTCGA
>DYDH01000318.1 GCA_020717985.1 Herpetosiphon sp.
CGGGACGTTCCTTCCTTCAACTCATTTGAAACGCACCCATTTTCTTTCGATGAAGTCACGAAGCGGGGTGATAAAATAACCTTATGGGAATCCTTTATCTTGTTGCCACCCCGATCGGAAATCTTGAAGACCTGTCCCCGCGTGCCGTGCGTATTTTGCGTGAAGTTGTTCTGATCGCCGCCGAGGATACCCGTCACACGGGCATTTTGCTGAAACATTTTGAAATAAAATCCCCGCTCACCAGTTATTTTGAACACAATAAAATAAATAAACTTGACCGCATTCTCGAAGCCCTTGCAAATGGGGATGTGGCATTGGTCTCGGATGCGGGGACTCCTGCGATTAATGACCCGGGCTACGAACTGGTACAAGCCGCCCTCGCATCTGGCTTCGACGTCCGGCCTGTTCCTGGTCCCTCTGCACCTCTCGCCGCCTTGACAGTCTCCGGCCTGCCCACGGACTCCTTCCTCTACCTTGGCTATCTCCCGCATAAATCCAGTGAACGCCGCAAGTCCGTAGGTCAGGTTTCCAACCTGACCTACACGTTGATTTTTCTGGAATCCCCGCACCGCATCGTGGATTCCCTTGAAGACATCCTTTCCGTTCTAGGTGACCGCCGCATCTGCGTTGCCCGCGAAATGACCAAACTCTACGAAGAATTCTGGCGCGGACCCGTCAGCGGAGCAATTGAATATTTCAAGTCTAAAGAGCCGCGCGGCGAGTTTACGCTGGTGATCGAGGGGAAGCAGACCGAAGACCGTGGACGGTGGACGGAGGAAGAATTGCTGGAAGCAATTAAGAAGGAATTGCAGGCAGAAAAATCTGCAAAGGAAATTTCTGCTGATCTGTCCGAACAAAGTGGTTGGAATAAAAAAGAAATTTACGAGTTAGTGAGTCGAAACAAAGGTAAGTGAAATAATTCCCTGTGCTATACTTAAAGTATGGACGAATCAACAAAAGACCAAAAAGAAAATTACCGTCTTTACATGAGCAACGCCCAGGAAATGTTGGATGTTGCGGAAGAACTCCTTCGTAGTGACCATGTCAATTCTTCTTGCAACCGCGCCTATTATGCGATGTTTTATGCCGCAAGTGCGTTGTTATACTCGATGGGAAAGACCTACGGCAAACACAGCGCAGTGCTTGCCGCTTTTCGCCAATACTTTATCAAGACGGGTGAGTTCGATAAAAAGTGGGGCGATGATTACAAGGTCGTCATGGAAAGCCGCCATACTGCCGATTATGAGTTGTACGATACGCTGGAGAAAGAATCTGTTGAGGTGATAGTTGCAAAAGCTCAAGAGTTTGTCGAGGAAGTGAGAAAATGGTTGCAAAAACGAGACCTGCTCTAACCCCAAAAGAAAAAAAGGCTGTCCGTGAATTTATTGCGGCGGTTCGTTCCGCTTACGGCGATAAAATTTACAGCGCTGCGCTGTTTGGTTCCAAAGTGCGTGGAGATTACACAAAATACTCTGACGTTGATATTCTATTGATTGCCGACGATGACAAGTGGAGTTTCCGGAAGGATATCTGGATGATCGCTTCTGGTATTGAACTGGAGTACGACTTGCTGCTTGACATTCGTGTGATCAGCGCGAAGCGTTGGGAATCCATGAAAAACATTCAAGCAGGACTGTACCAAAACATCTCGCGTGACGCCGTGCCGATACGCTTTTACAAAAAGACAGCCCCTGTTTCTGCGTGAGGGACAAAATCGAAGCGGGGCAGGCTTTTTACGGCTTGTCCCGCTTTCGTTTGACGGGGAAAACCTGCATAAGAGATTTCATCTGAACCAGCCGAACAAAACAGTTGGCATAAAAAAAGAAATTTACGCGTTGACTAATCAAAATAAATAAGGAAGTCCATCCATGGCAAAACTAACGAAACCTGAAGAAAAGGAAGAAGAAAAACCCACCCCCAAAGATAACCTTGTCGAAAGCAAACATTCGGTCAAAATTGGTGGGAAGGTTATCAAGTACACCGTCACCACAGGAACCATGGTCCTCAGGGAGGATATTCACGACAAGGACAAGGATGCGGAAGTTGAAAAACCGCGCGCCCAGATTTTCTTTATTGCCTACACCAAAGACAGCGTGACCAATAAAGCCAAACGCCCCGTCACATTTTCCTTCAACGGCGGACCTGGCTCTTCGTCCGTGTGGCTGCACATGGGCGTGTTGGGTCCGCGCCGCGTGGTTCTCACTGACGAAGGCGAGCTTCCCCCGCCGCCTTTCAAATTGACTGATAATCAGTATTCCATTCTCGATGACACCGATCTCGTTTTCATTGACCCTATGGGTACAGGTTACAGTCGTCCCGTGGAAGGCGAGAAGGCAAAGGACTGGCATGGCTTCAAGAAGGACATCGAATCTGTCGGCGATTTTATTCGTTTATACGTCACACGTTATAAACGCTGGCTCTCGCCCAAATTCCTGGCAGGCGAATCCTATGGCACAACGCGCGCCGCGGGTCTTTCAGGATATTTGCAGGAACGCCACGGCATGTATCTCAACGGCCTGATGCTCATTTCCGCCGTGCTCGATTTCACCACGATTGATTTCAATCTCAACAACGAATTGCCTTACATTCTCTTTGTCCCTGCTTATGCGGCTACGGCCTGGTATCACGGCAAATTGAATATCAAGACCCCGCTAAAAACCTTCCTCAAGGAAGTGGAGGAATTTGCCAGAGGTCAATACGCCACAGCCTTGCTCAAAGGCGCTTTGCTCACGCCCGAAGAACGCGCCAACATTGTCGAAAAACTTTCGCGCTACACAGGCATCTCGCAGGAGTTCATCGAACGCACCAATTTGCGGATCGGCGACCAGCACTTCTTCAAGGAATTACTGCGTGAACGCGGACACACTGTCGGACGCCTCGACAGCCGCTTCACGGGCATGGACCGCAGCGGCGTGACAGCCACCGCCGAATATGATCCATTGCTTACCAATGTGCTCGGACCTTATACCGCCGCGTTCTATGATTATGTCCGCTCCGAACTCAAATTTGAGTCTGACCTGCCGTATGAAATTCTCAGCGAAAAAGTCTCGGTAAATTGGACCTATTCGCAGTTTGAAAATAAATATCTCAATGTCGCCGAAACATTGCGCCAAGCCATGACCTATAACAAATATCTCAAGGTCTTTGTTGCCAACGGCTATTACGATCTCGGCACGCCCTACTTTGCCACCGAATACACCTTCAACCATCTCAACATCGACCCAAGCCTGCGCGGCAACATCAGCATGGGGTATTACGAAGCGGGTCACATGATGTATATCCACCTGCCTTCGTTGAAGGCGATGAAGGCAGACCTGAAAAAATTTATTGATAATGCAAACAGGTAAATTTTGCAAAGCAGGTGACGATCACCATGGAAAAGGAAATCTTATGACTGAGTTAAAGATAATTCAATTGGACGGAGCCAGCCTGACTTTTGATCAGGTTCAGGCTGTGGCTTACGGGAAACCCAACGCGCCGCAAATTCAGATCGGAGCAGAAGCCAGCCAAAGGGTTACGCGGGCGGCGAATGCGGTGCAGACTCTGCTCGAGCGTGGGACCATCGCTTATGGAATCACCACCGGCTTCGGCGCGTTCAAGGATCGCATTATTCCGCCAGACCAGGTGGAGAAACTCCAGCGTAATATCCTTGTCAGTCATGCGGTGGGGGTGGGCGATGCGTTTGATGTTCCCATCACACGCGCGATTATGTTGATCCGCGCCAACACGCTGGCGCGCGGACATTCGGGCATCCGTCTTTCAACTTTGCAATTGTTGATTGATATGCTGAATGCGGGCATTCATCCTGTAATTCCCGAAAAGGGTTCGCTCGGCGCAAGCGGTGACCTGGCTCCGCTTGCACACATGAGTCTGCCGATCATCGGCGAAGGGATTGTGGAATATCAGGGCGAAATATTTTCGAGCGCGGAGGCTTTCAAACGCGCGGGACTCAAACCGATCACCCTCGCCGCAAAGGAAGGATTGGCGCTGACCAATGGGACTTCGGTGATGACCGCGCTGGGTGTGTTGGAAACGTTACGCGCCGAGCGCTACAGCCAGACCG
>DYDH01000074.1 GCA_020717985.1 Herpetosiphon sp.
GAATATGATAGAAGAAGCGGTCCACAAAGCGCTGAAGTCGTTTCCGCGCGGGTTGAAAAAGCGCGCCCGCCGAAACCGAGAAAATGGTGGCCACAACGAAGGATTGGTCACCCTGATGAAGGTTCTTGAAGATCAACGAAATCAAGCCAAGCACTATTGCAAAGGTCAATCCCAACCCAATGGTGAGGATACCATAAACGAGGGAACGGTTGATGATAAGGTCAATGTCAAATAATTTGGCGCTCGCAATGGAAATGGTAATGGAGAGCGGAAGCATTAAAAACAGGAAAATTCCTGCAAGACGCGAAACGATCTGAAAACTTGCCGTGAAGAGGGTTGAACTGTTGCCGACCAATGGGATATAGCCGAACAATATCCGAAATATTAAAAACCACAGGAAGGGTCCCATTGTGCCGATGAATGTCCAGCGCATTTGCTGTTTTTGCGCCAATGTGGCATGGTACACATAGCGGTAGACAGCGGATAAAATCCCGACGAGATACCAGGTGGTTGTCACAAGCAGGTAGTTACTCACGCCCATGGTATTCCAAAAGAATGGCGCATGTGGAAAGATGTAAATCCCCAGCATGGAAACGATCAACAATGGCGCGAGAAACTTTATCCAGCGCGGCGTAAATTTTCCATCGGGGAAAAGCATGGAGAACATGACCATGCCGATATCACCCATTGCCAAAATCAAGCCACCGGAAGTTTCATAGCCCGGCATGATCGCAATCGTGTTTACCAGCGTGGTGACGCGCATTCCAAAGGTAATCAGGAATAACGAGGTAAAGATCGCAAACCAGTCATCGGAGCGGTGAATAATCAGCGCCACCCCGATCACTGAAAACCCGAATATCAGCAGAAAATCAACTCCAAAGTCAACAAGAAATTGAAAGAGAGTAGGAAGTCCCAGGATCATCTGGGAAATATTCGAGTTTTGAAAATTTGCAAATTGCGGCGAGAGGACTGTTCCCAGCACCATCACCATATACGCGACGACGACAACCCATACGCCAATCAGTCCCAAACGCAGGTTGGGGTAGCTTTTCAGGGAGGTTTCAAAGGTAATTGGGTTGGTTGGCTTATCCATTGTTTTTGGCAATCATAACAAAAAAAGGACTTGATTCTTTTTAATTTTTACAACTATCAATTTTGGTAAGTTGACTGGGCATGTGGGCAACACAATGACTTACGCAAGTCAAGCGAAAAAGTTTCCTGGAGATAAGTTGAATCCTAATAAACAGAAACGCGCCCATTGCAGAGCGCGTTTCTGTTTATTCTATTTACAAATCCATCAGCAAGCTGATGGACTCCAGAAGAGTTACGGGCTGGTGGGCAATATGCGGCCCGCGAGCAGGCTGTCCAGAATTTCCTGAGCGAGGCGGAGTTTTCCGGGGGTGAGAATGTCTGGGTCCACATCCGCAATTCCGAGCGGGGATTGAACGTTTTGTCCGCCCTGTCCGGCGATCAAATTGGGCCAGGCAATTTGTATCGCCTTAATCGTATCCGGTCGGATGGACATCACCCAACCGCCGGGGCGCGGGTCTGGCATGGAATTGCCGATCAGCATCACGCCCTGCGTTCCAACATATGAGAGGAAATCAGCATCCGCCAACGAGGGATAGACATAAATCGCATACACTTTTCGATCATTGATCAGCACATTGGCATACCCGCCATAGTTCGAGGGGGACTCATCAGCAGGCACTTCAATATATGTCGGATACTCGATTTCAGAGATATAAAATGTGCGGCATAAACCACAGTAATAGATCTTACCGTTATTGAAAGCATTAAAGGCGCGCTGCGCATCGGCATTGTCTTTTGGAATAATCATGCCGATATGATATTCATCGCTGATCATTGCGGCAACATAGCCCGCAAGGAAAGCTGGCAATTCCACTTGCGTATCCCCGGCAAGCACGCTCAAATTACCGCCCGCCGTGAGATTTGGAATATTCACCGCCAGAAATTGCACGCCCGGCGCAGAGGGGGCAAGAGACGCAACGCCCGGATCAGGCGGCAATACAATCACCACTTTCAAAGTTGGGTCGGCAAGATCGGCAGGGACAAGCGCATTGCGAATCTGAAAACGAAAACCGGATGGCTGTGCCAGGTCATAGACCGTCTTTTGATATAAATCGGATGTGGTCTTATCCATATCTGCGGGCAAAACTAAAATCGCCAGCGGCGTGGATGGGGTTGGGATCATCGTAGCCGTAGGCGGCGGTGTGGTCGTCGGCACGGCAGTGGGAGGCGTAATCGTTTCTGTTGCGGAGCCTCCACAAGCGCTCAAGACAACGATAATAAGAATCGTAAAGAGAAAATGTTTAACACGCACAGCGTATACTCCAAAATTAAGAATGACCGAATTATACTGCCTGATTTTGCGAAAGCAGACAAGCCAGTCATTGGCGGGCGTTCCGATTAAAAACAAACTCACCCGCGAAGGATTCTTCGGGGTGAGTTTGTTTTGCTTTTCGGGAAATTAATTTACAGAGATATTGATTTTCTTTGGCTTGGCAGATTCAGCCTTTGGCAGGTTCAAGGTCAGCACGCCATCGGCGATTTTTGCCTCGACCTTCTCTGATTGAATCTCGGTTGGAAGGCGGAGGGTGCGGCGGAAGGTGCCAATGGGAAGTTCATTCAGCAAATAATCGGTATCCTCTGCGCGATATTCACCTTCAATGCTGACCACGTTCTCAAGTACTTGAATATTTAAATCCCCGGCTTTCAAACCCGGCACGAGCGCGGAAAGCACATAGGCATCATCCTGTTCACTGACATTCACGCCAAGAGCGCGAAATTGGGGCTGCTCCGCCCAGCGGCGGTCCATACGACGATACTGATAAGGTTGGATATAGAGTGTCATTTTTTATCTCCTTTGTTTTTATGTGAATGTGCCCATGTTAAACCCTGAACATAAGAAATTAAATAACGATTGATAAAATTTTTGTAAGAACAATCATGTGTATAATACTTGGATGTTCAAAAAAATTGCTCTCCCTGCCATCCTTGTCGCGATTGCTGTTGCAGGGATTTACCTATACTATAGCCGTGGAAAAAGTTCCGCCCGAACCGCACAAGTCTATGACTGGTTTCATGACACAACTTCACGATCTGATTTAATGATGACTGCCGGGACAAGTTGTGGCGATGCCCCATTTATTTTTCCCACCGACGGCTTGGTCGGCTTCATCTGGGACGATTCATTCCGCCCCGGTCACCGCCACAGCGGAATAGATATTTTCGCAGGGACAGAGGCGGGCATAACACCTGTCATTGCCGCGTACTCTGGCTACCTCACGCGCCAGTCAGATTGGAAATCGTCAGTCATTATCCGCGTGCCGCAAGACCCGCTTCAATTGGGAAGGCAAATTTGGTTGTACTACACTCACATGGCTGACGCACAGGGAAGTTCATTTATCTCGTCAGAGTTTCCTGTGGGCACTCGGGAAATATTTGTAGAGACTGGCACAGTGCTCGGCTATCAGGGAAATTATTCCGGCGATCCAAATAGTCCTGTTGGCGTGCATTTGCACATTTCGGTTGTAAAAGATGACGGTTTCGGTAATTTCAAGAATGAACTTGAGATCAAAAATACGTATGACCCCTCACCGTATTTCGGCTTGCATTTGAACGCGAACGTAAACCGCGACACAATTCCAGTTTGTGAATGAGTTACAAGTTACAGGTGAATAATGAATTATTTAAGAGATAAAATTGTTTTGGTCACTGGCGCGGGAAAAGGAGCAGGGCGCGCGCTGGCGCTTGCATTTGCGGAGCGCGGCGCAGTTGTTGCGGCGAATGATATTTCCCCCACCAACGTGGATCAAGTCGTCGCGGAAATTGCCGCACAGGGCGGACAAGCCAAAGCCTACATCGAAGACGTTGCTAAAAAAGTCGGCGTACAATATCTGGTCAACAGTGTGGAGGAAGACTTCGGTGGAATTGATATTCTGGTCAACCACGCGGCAGTAGAACCGCACATGTCCCTGCTGGACATGGATGAGTGGGACTGGCATCGCACACTGGACGTGAATCTCACCGGCGCATTCCTGATGACTCAATCTGTGGGGCGCATGATGCGGGTGAAAGGCAAAGGGGCGATTCTGAATATCGTCACAGGATCAGGTAAAGGCCTGTTGGCGGGCGCTTATCGGTCCAGTATGGCGGGACTGGCGGCATTATCCCATCAAGCAGACCTAGAATTAAGTCCGATTGGGATTCGGGTCTATGTTGTTGAAAATTCAGAAAATCTGGTGAATGACGTAATGATGGTTTTGGAGGTGAAATGAAGGAATTACTTGAGTATCGTGTAAAGATGATCGCAAGATTAGGCGAATCTGCAAAGGAATTTCGCGCCGCCTGCGAAGCGGTCAGCGACCCTTTTGCAAAGGAGAAAGATGAGTGGAGTGTTCACCAGATTGCGTCGCATGTCCACGATGTGGAAAAACTGGTGTACGGCGCGCGTATTCGTCAGACATTGAATGAGAATAACCCTCAATTCAAGGATTTTGACGAACAAGCGTGGATGGCAGGGCATTACAGCCAAAACGAATCGCTCGCAGCGATCCTGGATGAGTTTATTAAAAATGTGGACGGTCTATGCCAAACCTTGCGCGACCTGCCACAAGAAGCATGGTCGCGTGAGAGCAGGCATGAGATCATGGGCGGTGAGTTGGCTTTGCAGTTATGGGTGGAGCGGAATTTGGCTCACATCGAGGAACATTTGCAAACCGTAAAAAAAGCATAAACTAGTGAATTTTGCCTGTTTTCCACCTATTTAGAGGTAAAATAGACCAATGAAAAAGCAACGAATTATTCTTGTAGACGATCACGAGTTAGTGCGCATTGGCTTGAAGTCTTTGCTGGAGCGTCACCCACAGTTTGATGTGGTGGGGGAAGCAGGTTCGGCGCGTGAAGCGCTGGAACAGGTAGAGTCTCTTAAGCCGGACGTGGTGGTAATGGATATTCGCCTGCCTGGCACATCTGGCATAGATGCCTGCGAACAGATCGTAAATCAATTCCCTGAAACAAAAGTACTCATGCTCACTTCCTATGCGGAAGATGAAATGCTGTTCTCCGCCATTCGCGCGGGCGCTTCGGGATACGTCCTCAAACAAATTGGAAGCGAAGACCTGATCAAAGCGATTGAATCCGTTGGGCGCGGCGAAGCCCTGCTTGATCCCGCTGTCACGCAGCGGGTATTCCAGGAAGTGCGGCGTGCAGTGAAGGAAGAGGAAGCTTCGGCTTTCTCGCATTTAAGTCAACAGGAAAAGCATGTGCTTTTATTGGTTTCCGAAGGCAAGACCAACCGCGAGATCGCCAAGAATTTATTCCTCGGCGAAGGCACAGTCCGTAATTATGTTTCGAGCATCCTCTCGAAACTAAGCGTGAACAACCGCGCTGAAGCTGCGGCATACGCAGTGCAGCATAGTTTGCGGGAATATATTACGACCTGAATTCATACGCAGTAAAAGAACAACTGCCACAGAGAACACAGAGGTTTTAAAGATTTTTCTCTGTTCTCTGTGGCACAACTTTTTAAGGCGAGGAAAACCATGTTCCCATTCATAACACTAACCGACGGCGTCATTTGCCTGCGTCCCTTTGAATTTGGGGAGGAAAACGATCTGCTCAAAGCTGTGCAGGAATCAATCCCTGAGCTTGAACCGTGGATGTCCTGGGCAAACGAGAAATATACGAACGAAACAGCGCTCAATTTTATAACGCTGACACGCACCTATTGGACAAATGGATCACTATACGCATTTGCGATCACCGATGCAAAAACAGGCGCGATCGTTGGCGGTTGTAGTTTGAGTCACATACACCCTGTTTATCACTTCTGCAACCTCGGCTATTGGGTACGCACATCGCGTCACGGGGAAGGGATCGCCGGGCGCGCCACACAATTGGCGGCACGTTTTGCCTTTGAAAAGATAAAACTGATCCGCGCGGAAATCGTCATCGCAGTTGGGAACGAACCAAGCAAACGCGTTGCGGAAAAGGTCGGCGCACATTATGAGGGGATTCTACTCAACAGGATGGTGGTGGGGATACAGGTCTGCGACGCGCACATGTTCTCGCTTCTTCCCTCTGACTTTGGGCTGGTCGCACAACTATAAGCATGGGCGACCCGTCAGGATTTCGGTTGACCATGGCAGGTCTACAATTCATATATTGATTTTATAATAACAGTTATGACTCAATCAACTTTATCCCTCCTTTTCCTTGGCAAAGCCGAGGACCCCGATTGCGCACGCGCGCTTGAATATTGTCAAAAGAATTTTTCGCATGTGACATATTGCCTCGGTAAATGGGGAGACCCGCTGCCTGAAAA
This sequence comes from Herpetosiphon sp., assembly GCA_020717985.1. Taxonomy (GTDB): domain Bacteria; phylum Chloroflexota; class Anaerolineae; order Anaerolineales; family Villigracilaceae; genus Villigracilis. Next base: position 6,350 of record DYDH01000074.1, read on the forward strand.
CATCCGCAACTGGGAAGGGGATTATATTATCTCGTACCTTTCGCGCTGGGTTGTTCCCGAAGAATTATTAAATCACGCAAAAATTGCCGCCATCAATTTCCACCCTGCTTCACCGGAATACCCCGGTATCGGCTGTAACAACTTTGCCCTATATGAAGACGCTAAAGAATACGGTGCAACCTGTCACCACATGGCGCGCAAAGTGGACACAGGCAGAATTATCGCGGTCAAACGTTTCCCCCTTCGTCCTGAAGATGGCGTGGAGGAAATTCTAAAGCAGACATACGAAAATCAAATGGCGTTGTTCTTCGAGATCGCGCAGATCATGGCTGAAGGCAAAGAGCTTCCCGCTTCCCCCGAAACGTGGACTCGCCCCCCGTTCTCTCGAAAACAATTTGACGAGTTGTTCAGGATCACAGCGGACATGAGTCAAGAAGAGATTGCGCGACGCGTGCGTGCGATCAGCTACAAACACTGGCAACCTTACATCGAGTTGGGTGGATTTAGGTTCGAGTACAAACCCAAATAATCGACCTTTTGCATAAGTAGCCACAGAGACACCGAGACCATTGAGGAAAACCTCTTAAAACTCTTTCTTTCTCTGCGACCTCTGTGGCAAAAAAGACTTTTGCAAAAGGTCTATTAAGAATTACACTGCCGAATCGGCTTGAATTCTTTCGACAATAGGGATATTATATATGTGAAATATTGCACAATTACATTTTTACGAAAATTCCCATTCACGGCATAATTCCTTATAGAGAGAATCATGGTTGACATCCAAAAAATCCAGACATTTCTGTGTGCCGCTGAAACTTCGAGCCTCTCAGAAGCGGCCAAGCAGTTGCATCTCACCCAACCGGCAGTGAGTCACCAGATCAAATTACTCGAGCAGGAATTGGGCACAAAGCTCTTCGTCCGTAGCAGCATTGGGCTCAAAATGACTGAAGATGGCGAGCTATTAATGCCCTGGGCGCGCCGCCTATTACATGACATGGATGATTTGAAAGACATGATGTCATCCACAGGGGATGTCTTTGCGGGGGAGTTGCGTATTATGTGCAGCACTTGCGTTGGGAAATATCTCCTGCCGCAGTTGACTGCCCGCTTTTGCCTGCGCTATCCAAAAATCAAAGCCCGCATTCTGGCTTGCGGACCGGAAAGGACAGCTCTGAGACTTCTGGAAGGCGAAGCTCACCTTGGCATTGTCAGCAGGGAGGCAAATGACAAGGGAGTGGAATCTCAGGAATTTTTCCGCGACAAGATCGAACTGGTTGTCCCCGCAAATCACCGCTGGGCAGGACGGTCATCCATCGAACCAGCAGAAATCATCCGCGAGCCGCTTCTCCTTCGGGAAGAGACCTCGGGCACGCGCTGGGTCATGCTGGCAGAACTTTCAAAGTTCGATATCAGCCTTGAAGACCTGAACGTTTTTCTGGAAATCGGTAGTGCAGAGGGAATCATGGAAGCCATAGCAAACGGCTATGGTGTTTCTTTTGTCTCGGAATTGGCAAGCAAAAACCTGCGTGAATTGGGACGGGTTGTAAGCGTGCCAGTGGATGGACTTAATATAGAACGCACCATTTACATGGTGCGCAAAAGAATCAGCGCCCCCCATCGTCCTAGGGATGTTTTCTGGAATTTTATTCACGCCCCTGAAAACTCAGACCTATTGCTCAAGAAATAAGCCACCCCCAACCCGGTTTTGAAATACAGATCAAGTCTCTTGCGGGATATCCTTCATCAGGCAACTGGTCATGAAGAAACTGATGATGAAACTGCATGACAGGCAGCCGCCCCAGAAGAATGGTGTTTCACTGATGGTGATAGTCCCAGCCAGAGATAGTGACGGAATCAGCATCATTCCGAAAAGCAAAATCATTCCAATTGATCTTGCCATAACTGGGTGCTTTCCAAAAACGTAACGGCAAACGGCTGAAGTCCTATTTCGGGTCGCAAAACCAAGCAATGCCCCAAAAAACGCGCCGGCAAATAAAGTGATAGACATGGTCGTCCTCCTTGAGGCAACGACTTTACACCTCACTTTAATGATAGACACCCAGTTAGGGGATTACCAGTGACACTTGTCATCCATGCCAATCACTTGCTTTATAGCGGGACATAAAAATCATTTATGGCGAAGAAAGTTATCGCGCCATAAAGACCATCATTCCCGTTATTACCGCTATTTTTCCTTCTCCCCGCTTACCTTAATCCAGGTCTTCTTCATAATCAATGCATCTTCTTCCATGATGGGACTTTCACACAGGATGCGTCCCCCACAACCAAATTGATTCAAGGCTTTGAACAAGGCTTTCATGTTCAAATCTGCATCGGCAAGTTTGAGATGATTCTTTTCACCTTTGGGACCATACTCAATGCCAGAGAGATGGATGTGTAGTTGCTTGAGGGATTTTTCACCCAATTCGCGGCCATAGAATTCCAACAGCCGCGACCATTCATCGTAGGTGTTCATCGTGCCGTCGCCGGGGCGGGCGTGCAAATGGGCAAAATCAAGGCAGGGCTGTACCATATCCATGGCTTTGCTCATCGCCACGGCATCTTCAAATGAACCAAGCATCGCGGATTTTCCCATCGTTTCCGGGCGGAGCGTCACCTTGTCGCCATTCTTTTTAAGTTCATCCACACAACCCTGCAAGCGCGGAATGGCGATCTTCAACACTTCCAGAGGATCATTCGTAAAATAAGAACCCGGGTGAAAAATAATATCCGTTGCGCCAGCAAGACAGCCATAATGCGCCGCATCCATGAGACGTTTGCGGGATTTCGGCCACTCTTCATCGTTTGCATTTAAGTTTATAAAATATGGCGCGTGTACACTTAAGTCCACGCTATGTTCTTCGCCTGCTGATTTTATTGCCGCGCAGGTTGCCTCGGTCACGCGCACCGACTGCACCCAGCCAAGTTCCAGCGCGTTCAATCCAATAGATTTGCTGAATGTAATCGCGCCCACTGATCCGCCCGGTTTTTTGGGAGTACCAGAGGGAGAGCCAACTGTGCCAAATTTAAACGATAAAGTCATGGGTACTCCAAGGGTTCAAAGTCACTAAGAAAGGAACGTTCTTTTCAATCAAGAGGTCAGTCCACACCCATTTCCTGTTCCTGCAAAAATTTTTCGCGATTGGCAGAACGGGCGGTTTTTCCGCTGGATGTCTTTAGAATCCACCTTGGGTCAACGATATGGGCATAACGCAGGGCAACCGCAGAATTTTGGGTGATGTGCCCCCGCAGTGCGTCGGCGATTTTCTGGCGTTCGTCAGGGTCACTGGTATCCACTTCAGCGACAATCACGACCTCCTCTGTCCCAGCCTTTGTATCTTCAATGCCGAATGCAACGGCGCGCCCGGCGTGAATCCCAGGCACCTCGTAAGCCAGTGACTCCAAGTCTTGCGGGTAAACGTTTTTACCGCCGACAATGATCATATCCTTTTTGCGCCCCGCGACAAAGACCTCCCCGTTCAATGTGTAACCATAATCACCGGTAAAGTACCAGCCGTCGCGCAATGCTTTTTCGGTGGCATCGGGGCGGTGATAATAGCCGGTTAACATATAGTTACTTTGCAGAGCGATCTCGCCGATCACTCTATCGGGTAGCACATCCCCATTTTCCGCAAGGATCATGATGCGGGTATTGTGAAGCGCGCGTCCAGAGGACATCATCCGCAAGGCAGGTTTCCCATCCACAGGAGAACGGGCAACACGCTCGTTGATGTAGGACTCGCGGTCAATCTCATCTGTAACAGGGTCAGTCCCCAATGGGGTTTGGGTTACCCCGAAAACATTCTCCGCCATCGCATAACTGCATTGAAGCGCGTTCTTACGCAAGCCGTATTTTTGGAATCGCTGATAAAAAGCCTGGTGACTTTCCCACTTGACGGGTTCGGAGCAATTGGTAATAACGCGCCACGAAGAAAGGTCAACGCCTTCGAGATCGCGCTCACGGACTTTTTGGGCGCAGAAGTTATACGAAAAATTGGGCAGCCATGAAAGAGTCCCTTTGTAACGGCTGACAGCCTGGAATAATTTATACGGAGCGCGCACCCAATCAAACGGGGAGATCAACACGAGCGTAATACCAGAAAGGATCGGCATAAGAAAACCAGCAATGAGCCCCATGTCGTGATAAAGCGGAAGCCACGAAACGAGGATATCGTCATCGGTGAGACCAAGCGCGCGCGTGTACGCCTCAAGTTGATTTAACACAGCCCGATGCGAAAGGGCAACGCCTTTCTGCAAACCTGTTGTGCCGGATGAATGTTGGAGCAGGACAATTTCCTCGGGCGCGCGCTGCAACCCGCGCATTTGGCTGAAATCTGGTTCTGACAGATTTTCCAGTTGGCTGGTGAGCAAAACCCCGCGCGCGCAATCACCCGGCTTCAACGCAGATTTAACATCCGCTTCAAATTCGGGATATGTGACAATCGCCGCAGGCTGGGTCACAGCAATCAGCGCGGACAAGTCAGCGCGATAACGCTCCGGGGAAAGTTTCTCGGTCAAAAACGGCATGATCGAGGGAATCGCACCGTAGAGAATTGCGCCCCAGAAAGCGAAGATCAAATCCGCGCCGTGCTGCAAAATCAGTACAACCACTTCGCCGGGTTGAATCTCTGCGCGGGCATACAAATCCGCATAACGCGCCGAGCCTGCAGCCAAGTCATGGTAGGAAAGGGCAACATCATCCTGTCCCGCATGTTGGAGGACAATGGATGTCTTTTGGGGATTTTTTTGATAATTTTGGTAAACGAGATGAGCGAGTGTGGATGTCATATTTATTTTAAAGTCTTTATTTGGAGGCAAAGTTTGAAAGTTGAGATAGAAGTCCATCCAAATTTCTTTCCACAGTTTCAATGATGACTATATCCGGGTTGAATTGCTGAATGGTTTCCTGGGTTAAATATTTTTTTATGCTATTGTTGTGGATAAAGTGGGATTCTCCGAAATTCATACTTAGGTAATCGTTTAAATATATAAACCCAAAAGAATCGTGAAACATAAGTAGCTTTGGCAATTTACTATCCTGTATCGATGAAAACTGATCGTAACCATAAGAGTCACCCGGGTATATCGTTTGAACAAAAGGTTCTTTGGGCTTATAGAAGAGTCCCTGCTCTTTAATAAAATTTGCGTGCATGACCATGGGGATGTCAAACGTGTAAGGCCCCGCAGTCACCAACTTCAAATCAGCAGTATCGTATGGTTTTAGATCAGGGTACGAGTTTTGCAAAGAGTAAATGATCGTTGTGTATGCGACCAAGGCGCCGTACCCATTCCAATGAGTATTGGTTTTGTAATAAACATCCTGATTCTGGCGCGCATCCCGCAGTGCCGGCCTGAGATCCACCGTGACCGGCAGATTGTTGTTTTGCAGATAAGAAATAAAGCTGTCAAGTCTCGATTGCGTTGACAGGGGGGTTATCTGCTCTGGCAGTTTATCCGGGTAGATACTGGCTTTGTTGGGCGCCACTACAATCAACAAGGTAATATCCTGCGATTTCAAGTATTCATTGAGGTTGGCGATTTCACTCGCAAGATTTTTTTTATGTTCCAATCCATTGGCGTTTTGAAAGTCATCCAAATTTCCATCGCCAAGGTACTCCATCCATCCATCTTTCCCCAATAAGGACAAAGGGAAAACCCTGTCTCCGATTTTAATGCGTAACAGGGTGGCTTTTTCCATTAAAATTTCTTTTTGATAAAAGTTATCTTGAAAATTCTTTATGCCTGCACCGGCGCTCCGCACCATCATGTAGGTGAATGAACACAGCAAAAGGAGAACAAAGAATTGAGTATATCGATAACGCAGGGATGTTACATTAAACATGGAATACTTCCGTTTTTAAAATTTGGCGTAAAGATTCGGCAAAAAGCTGTTACTCAGCAGCATTGCAAGCCCCAAAATAAACAGCAGGACAAGGGCAACATCTTCGAAAATCTGAAACAGGAAATAGAAGTTTTCCTGACGTTTTTCAAGGCCTGCGCGGATTTGACACCAGATGGATGAAATGGGCAGTGAGAAGAAAATACCCGCAACCAACGCCAAAATAAATGATGGCTCAATAAATGGCATGGGGGTTGTTACGCTAAACGGAAGCAATGTTAGTCCCGAAGTATCACCTGCCAGGCGGCGAAAAAACCAGTATGAAAACCGCAAGTCATTGGAGCGAAAAAACACCCACCCCACCATAATAATGCCCAAGACATATATATGACGTAGCGGACGCCAGGTTTGTTTTAGCCAGCGTCCAAAGCCAAGGCTTTCCATGACCAATGCACTTCCATGAAGCAATCCCCAGACGATAAAAGTTGGCTTAAACCCATGCCAGAGACCTGTCAGCAAGAAAACGATCAACAGGTTAATTTGTTGTCCCGCCCACTTGAAACGACGCCGCTCCAATGGATAAAAAACATATTCGCGAAACCAGGTGGACAGGGTAATATGCCAGCGGCGCCAAAAATCGCTGACGCTTTGCGCAATATATGGGAAGTTGAAGTTCTCAGGCAGGCGAATACCTATCATCATACCCAGTCCAAGCGCCATGTCGGTGTAGCCGGAAAAATCAAAGAAGATTTGCAATGTATAAGCAATCAACGCCAGCCAGGCAAACTTTGGTTCGACATTAGCCGTGCGAAGATTAAATACAGCATTTGCCATCAAGGCCAATTGATTTGCAATGATTGCGCGTTTTACAAAACCTGCAAGCAGACGTCTAAAACCTGCGGCAATATCATCCGTGGAAGGATTAAGCTGTTCCATTTGGATCGCAAAGGGTTTATAGCGAGTAATGGGTCCGGAAATAAGCTTCGGAAAAAACAATAGATAGGTCGAAAATGCCATAAAGTTTTTTTCGACAGGTATGGTGCCTTTCCAAACATCCACCAGATAAGCGATCATTTGAAAGGTCACGTATGACAAGCCAATCGGCACAGCCAACCCAACAGCGGGCGCAATCCAATCCTTCGGCAGGTGTAACCAAATAAAACCAGCTTTACCATATGCCGCGCTAAATTTGAAAAAAGAAAGTATTGCTAAATTTACCCCAATCCCAATCCAAAGCCATTTTGGGAAATGATTACCCTTTTCTTTTGATCTGGCGATGGCAAGCCCAACCAAATATCCGGAAATTAATATACCTCCCATCCACCACAAAGCTGTCTTCTCCCCCCAGGCAAGAAAGACAATACTTGCCGCCAAAACAATGAGCAGCCTTAGATGTTTAGCGCTGACCAGATATACCAATAAAAAAACAGGCAAAAACAAAAAAAGAAAAAGTGTTGAAGAAAGATCCATAAATTATTGACGCCCTTGAATAAGCTTGGCAAGTTGCTCCAAAGTATCAAAGGTTTCAGCGTTGAGTTCGGTATCCTCGATGCGAACGCCAAAATTATCTTCCACAAAAAGACCAAGATCCATTAAACTAAACGAGTCGACCAATCCGCTGGAGATCAGGGCTTCATCGGGGCGAATCACACGCTTGGGTTGTTTTAGAATTTGAGCGGCAATGTAGGCGGCGAGTTTTGCGATAATTTCTTCCATGGCTAATCCTTTTCAGCTAGTGAGATTTATGTATCATCTCAAAAACACGTGGAAAGGTGACAGTCACCTGACATTTTCGGGCGTATATTTTTTCGATACAGGTGACTGTCACCTATTTACCCCAAAATATTGAGAATATACAGATTTATTTAATTCTTGAGATTTCTGTCAAAATATTTGCGTCAGGCACGAATTCTACTCCAACTTTTCTTAATTTATGGATTGGAAGCAAACCTGTCAAACCCGTTTATCGCCCTATGACTAGCGGTCTCATCCGGGTATGATTGATCCATAATTTTTTGGAGACTCATAATCATATGGCACTAAAACCCTGGAAAATTTTACAATCACACTATCTGCGCCCACGGTATCGCTTTGATCAATGCGAATTGCCAAGCGGCAAAGTTTTCGAAGCGACTGCTCTTGAATTTCGCGCCTGGGCGGTTGTTTTTGCACTCACGAAAAATCAGGAAGTTGTGCTGGTCAGGCAATATAGACACGGCGCACAGGGTATATTCTGGGAATTTCCTGGCGGCGTTGTGGATGATGGCGAAAATCCGCTGGACGGGGCGCGGCGTGAAATGCTGGAGGAAACAGGTTACACAACAACATCCAGCATTATTGAAGTTGGAAAGTTCTACCCAAACCCCGCCTTGCAAACAAATCTTATGTATGGGTATCTGGCTTATGATGTCGAAAAAACAGGCGTACAAAAACTTGATGACGCTGAGGATATTGAAGTGCATCTTGTCCCATTGGATGAATTGATCGCCATGACAAAGCGCGGAGAATTTCTTAACGGCTTGCAGGTCGCCGTTTTATTTCACACTCTCGCTTATATGAACCGTATTCAATAAATGAGATCAAAATTTTCCACCGGCATCAAATATCTTCTCCAGTTGGGACTCCGTCCGCTGGCGTTGTATGCAGTGTATAAACTTGGGCTACTCACAGGTCACTACAAAAGGCTGGACCATAGACCGCAGACCATTGACCATGGTCTACCGTCCACCGTCCATCGTCTTTTCTCACTTCCCTCCCGCGACCAACTCTCCCAAACCCTCGGTGAAGAAGGCGGGGCGAATCTTCTCAAAGAAGCAGACGAAATCGTTAGCGGAAATATTCGCATCTTTGGCGAACAAGTTCCGCTTGACTTTAATTCTAATCAACCTCTCCAACATTGGACTGCCTATGAAACGCAACAGGCAACACGCAACACATTAAACATTCCCCACAACGATATTAAGTTTTTGTGGGAACCCACCCGCTTCGGCTGGGCATTTGCATTGGGACGCGCCTATCACCTCACACAGGATGAACGTTACGCCGAAGCCTTCTGGAAATATTTCGAATCGTTCACACAAAATAATCCCGCGAACCTCGGACCGCATTGGATGAATGGGCAGGAGGTTGCCATTCGGCTGATGAGTCTCGTCTGGGCTGAACATGTCTTTGAAAGTGCATCAGCCACCAGCGCGAAGAGACGCGGGCTTCTCATCCAAAGTATTTATGCGCACGCGAGTCGCATTCCACCCACGCTTGTATATGCGCGTTCACAAAATAATAATCATCTTGTCACTGAAGCCGCGGCAATTTATACGGCGGGTTTGTTTCTCAAAAATTCCGCCTGGCGTAAACTTGGCTGGAAGTGGCTCAACTGGTCGTTCCAAAACCAGATCAGCGGCTACGGCGAATACATTCAACACAGCGCAAACTATCACCGTCTCATGCTGCAAACCGCGCTGTGGATTAATTTCATAAAACAGGATGCCTTCCCGACCAAGACTTCACAAGCAATTGGACGTTCCGCCCACTGGCTTTTCTCACTCCTTGACAACGCCTCTGGACTCACCCCGAATCTGGGAGCCAACGACGGGGCGTTGATCTTCCCTTTGGGTTCCGCCGCCTTCGAAGATTACCGTCCCACCGTGCAAGCCGCCGCCCGCGCTTTCTTAAGAACAAGCATGCCATCAGGCGCCTGGGACGAGATGTCATTATGGTTTGGCTTGAAAGCCGCTGACCGTGTCGCAGACTCAAGCGCGTACCTCACCGACAATCTGCGCGGACAAAATTCATGGGCATACCTGCGCGCCTCACATTTCAAAAGCCGCCTCTCTCACATGGATCAATTAAGTTTGGATTTATGGTGGCGCGGACTGAACATCACGCTGGACGCAGGCACCTATTTATATAACGCCGAGCCGCCCTGGGATAATCCACTGGTGACCACGCGAGTGCATAATACCGTAACAGTGGACGGTCGCGACCAAATGACCCGCGCCGGGCGCTTCCTTGTGCTGGATTGGGCAAATGCCCACTCAAAAAGTTTAATTGAAACAGACGAAAATATATTAGGCCGTATGTGCGCCCGTCATCAAGGCTATCGCAACATAAAGCATGAGCGTACGGTGACAGTCTTTCAAGATGAACGCTGGTTGATTGAAGATAAATTAACCTCGTCCCGCCGCGCCCCGCACACCCACCGCATCCATTGGCTCCTGCCCGATTACGAATGGGAATTGGAAAATCGGGAATCGGGAATCGGTCTTCGTCTCCAATCTCCCTATGGGTGGATAACACTTAACGTTAAGTCCAATCATCAATTACCAATTACCAATTACCGAATTTCTCTTGTCCGCGCCGGAGAATTACTCCACGGTCAACGAGATATACAACCCTTTGAAGGCTGGGTTTCGCGCAACTATGGGCAGAAATCGCCCGCGCTGTCCTTTGCCTTTGAAGTGACATCTGAATTCAACACAACGATCACAAGCGAGTTTATCTTTCCCCAATCTGCAAGTTCACTGCCGTAATCTTGTTAACCACCATGGGAGATCAATAATACTTTGAAGACTTCTGATTTTTCTTCAAGGTGAAACTATCTTTGTTAATGCATCCAAGGTTGTCTGATTCAGATAACGGGCGTAAAATAACACAGCCGTAAAGGCAAGGAAACAATGTATAACACAGACGAGAGTGACCTTAGTTCTTCAGATAATAACCCGCCCAGTATAGGCGGAAGTGACGTATTTAATTTAAGTACCAACATCACGTAGGTGTGCGTGCGCCTCTGCGTGATGTCATATCACGCAAGGAGGCAGCCATGCTGAGCATTTACAAGACCACTGAGCAAGGGCTCGAAAAAATCGAAATGATCGCCAACGGTGCATGGGTCAATGTAGTCGACCCAACGCCCGAAGAGATCGAAAAACTGATCAACTGGGGGATGGATATGGACTATGTCAATTATTCACTGGACCAGGACGAAATGGCGCGCATGGAACGCGATGAAGACTACACCTTCATCCTGCTTCGCATTCCCATTTACCAACCCGATAGCGACGTTCCCTACAATACGGTCCCGCTCGGCATCATGATCCTCGGCAGCAAGATCATCACCGTTTGCCGCTACGAAAGTGACATTTTCAAAGTGCTTGCAAACGGGAAATATCGGCTGCTGAAAACAGGTAAACGCTACCGCCTTGCGCTGTACATCTTTCTTGAAACTTCATCGCGCTACCTAAACCTGCTGCGCGAGATCAACCGCGCCACCGAGATCGTGGAAGATCAACTTCAAAAATCCACGCGCAATCGGGAAGTATTGGAACTGCTCAAATATCAAAAATGTCTTACCTATTTTTCAACCGCGCTCCGCTCCAACGAAGTGATGATGGAACGTGTGCAAAAGACACAGCTATTCAATTACTATGAAGAAGATCAGGACCTGCTCGAAGATGTCCTCACCGAAAATCAGCAAGCCATTCAAATGACCAGCATCGCCACCGAAATTCTTTCGGGCATGATGGACGCCTTCGCCTCGATCATCTCCAACAACCTCAACGCGGTCATGAAAGCCCTGGCCGCGCTCACGATCATCCTCAACATGCCCGCCATCGTCGCCGCTTTTTATGGCATGAACGTTGCCCTGCCGGGAGAGGGTCACCCATACGCATTCCTGACCGTCATCGGCATATCGCTCACGCTGACCGCAGTGGCAACCTTTATTTTCTACAAACGGGATTGGTTCTAAAATGAGAACTGAATTACTCTTCGATGCAAAAGCAACTCTCGGCGAAGGACCCCTATGGGATGCGAAAACGCAAACCCTGTACTGGGTGAACATTCTCGAAAAAAGAATCTACGCCGATAAAGAAGTCCTCATCCAACTGGATGATTTCATCGGATGCCTTGCCCCGTGCAAAAGTGGGAAACTCATCCTTGGCAAACGCGCATCCATCGTGACCATTGACCCCCTCGACACTGCTCAGGGCAAGCCTGATCCATCCCCGCAGACAGTTCTCTCCACCCTGAGCGAATCGGCTACCAACCGCATCAACGACGGCAAATGCGATCCCGCCGGGCGCTTCATCATCGGCACGATGGACATGAACGAGAAAGACCCAAATGGCGCATTGTATTCATTTGACGGAAAGCAAACCACGCGCCTTCTCGATGGCGTCACCATCTCCAACGGACTCGCCTGGAGCGCTGACCATAAAACCTTTTATTACATTGATACCCCCACCCGCAAAGTCCAAGCCTTTGACTATGACCTCGCCACAGGACAAATTGCAAATCCGCGCACGGTGATTCATGTCCCCGAATCCCTCGGTTGGCCCGACGGCATGACCTCCGACACCGACGACAATTTGTGGATTGCCATGTGGGGCGGCGCGCAGGTAACCAAATGGAATCCGGACACTGGAAAACTGCTTGAACAAATCCCTGTGCCAGCCTTGCAATCGTCATCCTGCGTCTTTGGTGGCAGGGACATGAATGAGTTATATGTCACATCTGCGCGTGTGGGAATGAGCGAAGCAGACCTAAAAAAATACCCGCTCTCAGGCGGGCTGTTCAAAGTGGAAACAAAAGTGACAGGCATGCCCACATTTGAGTTTATTGACTCGCTAAATCGCTGACTCGTTACCTCACCGCATCAACTCATCCACAAACTTCCAGCGTTTGGTTTTTGTGTAATCCCCGCCTTCGGGATAAAAATAAGCCGCATAGTCAGACCAGTTATCCGCAATGCCGTAGACCGGGTCTTTTGTTCCGTTGGGCAAAAGGTAGCGTTCAATTCTGCCATGCGCGGTCTTTGAAAGCGGATTGTCCCGCCCCCAGCCGCAATACATCACAACTGATTCGGCAAAATCCTCCTTGCGATTGAAACTCCAGTTTGAACCACTGGGCTTATCTCCGTAGAAGTATCCATACGCATTGACGCCCGGCAGCCTGCCGTAATATCCCGGCTTGTTCTGTGTCCCATCCAAACCCGCATCCCATTGACCGGGCATCTTTTTTTTCGTTTTTGACAACAATGGATTGGTAGTTCCGCCCGTGAATTTTTCCAAAGCCAGTGACAATTCCCATTTATTTTTTGCATCCCAGATGTGCGCCATTTCATGGATCACCGACCATGCGCTGACTTGTGCCTTTTCGCTAAATTCAATTCGGTCTGCATAAGCCAACCCCAGTTTTGTTCCTGTGTCTGTCCTTGCGATCAGGACTTCTCCAAGTTTGCGCTTAAAACTTTCACTTCCGCCCATCAGCCCCGCGAACAAGGTGATGGTCGTCTGTAAAAGGTAAAGGTCATTCGGAAGCCAGTTTCCATTTTCTGCGACCTTTATCTGAAAGTCCGCATGTAAGCGGGCTATTTGTTTTGTCTTATTTGGATCCATGCTGAAAGTATAAACCAACTGTGGAAAAATAAAAAAACGCCAGCGACGGCGAATGAAACCCCATGGGGCAGTCACGAGGACTGCCCCTTGATTAAATTTTTCCGGGGCGTTTCCCCTATAACTTAATAGGCGCGCCCGGCTGCCATGTCAAATCTTCCCCACATCTTAACGCGCTTATCGCGTTCCCCGTTTGGATTATCTCTTATGTCAAACAAAAGTCCAAAAAATAACCTTTGAATTTCTTCAAAAATAAACAGGGTATGGACTCAAAGATTTTTTAGAGTTATATTTATGTATATATTTAGGAGTAATTATGAACCGTTTAGAATTTGGCATACTGGTGGCATCCCTCCGCGAAGACATGCGCTGGACTCAACTGGAACTGGCTGAAAAATCAGGCATGGATGTATCCGTGATCAGCAACATCGAACGCGGCGCAAGAAGAACGCTCCTGAAAGACAACTTGCTGTTAAAACTGGTGGATGGGCTTCAACTCACCACCATGGAAAGACAGGAATTCATGTTCGCGGCGAGCGGCGTGAAAGAATCTGATATGGTTCGGAAGGAAACCCAGCGCTCAAAAAAACAATTTGACCCCGGATTTTTTCTCAAGGAACAAGCGGAATATATTGGATGCATTGCGGTACCGGTGCTTGTCACCGATTCTTTTTGCGATGTTTTGCTTGCCAATAATTGCGCGCTTGAATATTACAATACCCCGGATGCCCTGTCAAAGGAAGCGAATAATGTCACGGCCGGATTCAACATGATGCGCTATGTATTCCATTCGGATGCAACCTATCCAGACAGGATCAAAGATGATAAATGGGAAATGCAGGCATTGATCAACCTGCGCTATTTCCGAAGGCGGACAATGCGCGTCCGCTCCAAACCTTATTTCTCCATCCTGCTAAAGGAATTGCATAACAACAAAAACTACCCCTCGTTCGAGAGGTATTGGCGGAAGATGTTGTTCGAGAGTTTTGATTATTATTCCACGCCCATCGAAAAACCCGACTCCGATAATGACAATGCGGTTGTGGGGCTTGAATCCCAGTTGGCAGTGACTCCGTACGGCGAACTATATTTACAACAGTTATTGCCGATGAATAAAAAGACGCACAAGCGATTTGGGGAAATTATGAACAAAGTTGGAGAAGGATATTTACAGTTGGCTCCTTTTCCCGATAAACGAAAGCAATGAAAACAAGTCCATCAGCAAGCTGATGGACTCCAGAGTTGTTACAAGCTTAACTTCTCCCCATTCTCCCGTAGCCATTTCCTTTGTTTTTTATATTCTGGGTAAATAGACTCCACC
>DYDH01000319.1 GCA_020717985.1 Herpetosiphon sp.
GTTTTCAATATATAAAAAGTGACACAGGTAATTTTATCACCCGTGTCACTTGCAAAAGGTTTTGGTATGAAATATTTTTTAGTCGTCCTGACTCTCGTCCCGAGCATGTTTCTTCGGTCGCGGCGGCTCGACGGTCACTTCTTTGGAAAGCGCAATGGCAAGGACATCGTCCATGTGTTTGATCGGAATAATTTTCAATTCACTTCTGGCGGTCTTGGGAAGTTCGACCAAATCCTTCATATTCTTTTCCGGCAGAAGCACAGTCTTCAAGCCCGCACGATGCGCGGCGAGGACTTTCTCACGCACGCCGCCAATTGGGAGCACACGCCCACGCAGGGTGATCTCGCCAGTCATACCCACATAGCGGAACACAGGACGCCCCGTCAGCGCAGAGATGATGGCTGTTGCCATGGTGATTCCCGCCGAAGGACCATCCTTCGGAATTCCACCTTCGGGCATGTGGACATGAATATCCAGCCGCTCGAAGACATCCAGATCAATTTTTAACGCAGCAGCGCGGGATTTGATATAGGTCAATGCGGCTTGACCTGATTCCTGCATCACCTCGCCCATCTGACCTGTCATCTGCATCCCGCCCTTGCCTTCGAGGATGGCAACTTCAACAGACATGATCTCGCCGCCTGTTTCGGTCCATGCCAAACTGGTGGCGAGTCCCACTTCGTCAGTGAGTTCCGCCTCTGACGGGAAGACTTGTTGCGGTCCAAGCATTTTCTCGATCATCTCTGGCGCGATGGACGTTGGATACTTCTTCCCTTCCGCTTTCAGGCGTGCCACTTTGCGGCAGACTCGCCCGATCTCGCGTTCCAAATTACGCACACCCGCTTCATAAGTGTATTCGCGAATGATGCGCTGCAACGCGGCAGGCTCAAACGCCATACCGAGCGTGTCAATTCCATTTTCATCAAACTGACGGGGAATGAGATAGCGGTTGGCGATCTCGATTTTTTCCTCTTCGATATAGCCGGGGAACTCGATCACTTCCATACGATCCAAAAGCGGAGCGGGAATATTCGCCAGCGAATTGGCGGTGGTGATAAACATAACTTTTGAAAGATCAAACGGAAGTTCGAGGTAATGGTCGCTAAAGGCGAAGTTCTGCTCAGGGTCGAGCACCTCAAGCATCGCCGAGGCAGGGTCGCCGCGGAAGTCTGAATACAATTTGTCAATTTCATCCAGCATGAAAAGCGGATTCGCCGTGCCAGCGCGTTTCATGGTTTGCAGGATGCGTCCAGGAAGCGCGCCGATATATGTGCGGCGATGTCCGCGGATTTCAGCTTCGTCACGCACGCCGCCAAGCGACACACGCACGAACTTGCGACCGAGCGCGTCGGCAATCGAACGACCAAGCGAAGTCTTGCCCACGCCAGGAGGTCCAACAAAACATAAGATGGGCTGGCGTTCCTTCTTCGGCTTGAGCGAGCGCACAGCGATATATTCCAAAATTCTTTCCTTGGCTTTCTTGAGTCCATAATGATCACGCTCAAGGATTTTCGCAGCGTTCTTCACATCCAAATTATCCGGCGTGGAATTGTTCCACGGCAGGTCAATGATCCAATCAATGTATGTGCGGATCATCCCCACTTCAGGAGACATCGGCGGCATTTGGTTCAACCGCTCCAACTCCTTCATCGCAACTTTTTTTGCTTCTTCAGGCAGGTTGGCGGCATCCAATTTTTTCTTTAGGTCGGCCGCATCACGCGTAAAAATATCGCCTTCGCCCAATTCATTTTGGATCTGCTTCATCTGTTCGCGCAGATAAAACTCGCGCTGACTTTTATCCACTTCATTCTGCACACGCGAATGGATTTCATCTTCCAGCTCCAGAACATCCACTTCCTGTGCAAGGATACTGTTCAATTGTCCCAAACGCGCCTTGGGGTCAAGGATAAGTAACAGGCGCAGTTTCGCCTCATATGTCAGTGAAAGCGAAGTGGCGACCATATCCGCAAGCCAGCCTGGCTCGGCAATGTTCAATGCAAACAGATGCGCCTCTTCTGGTATCGAACGATCCAGTTGCACGCAACGCTCGAACAGACTCAACGCAGAGCGCATCAAGGCTTGTGATTGTCGGTCGGCGGTTTGCGGTTCGTTGATCACGCGCGCGCGCACTTTTAGATACGGCTTCACGCTGATAAATTCAACGATCTCCACACGCTTGCGTCCCTGCACCAGCGCGGAGTATGAGCCGTCGGGCATGTGCAACAACCGCCCCACTGCCATCTCGACGCCCACAGGCAAAAAGTCCTCGGCGCCGGGGTCGTTCAATTCGGGGTCCTTTTGCGTCAGCCCGATCACGGTCTGTTCTTTGCGCTGTGCTTCCTGCACAGCCAACAGCGAAGCCTCACGCCCAACAAAGATCGGCGAGACCATGCGCGGGAAAATCACCATGTCGCGCAGGGGCAGCACCACGGCTTCGATCAGCCCGTCAGCATTCGGCTCCATGTTCGGGACACGGTACAGTTCCTCGGTCCGCTGTGAGAGCGTAACGTCAAAATTATCTTCTTCTTCGTTCCAATCAGATTGATGATTCATTTATTTTTCCATGCAGACATGACTTCCGCCGTCACAAACATGCTTCCAGCGGATAAGACAATGCTACCATCTTTTGATGACAATTCCAGCGCCCGCGCCAATGCAGACTTGACTGGAGTGACCGTCTCAGACTCCGCCCCAGCCTGATTCGCCAACTGTTGAATTCGTTCCACTTCCAATGCGCGCGGATGATCGGCGCGCGTGATGATGATTTTCTTGATCTTCGATTTCAACTCCGCAAACATTCCTGGGATGTTCTTATCTTCCGACGCACCAAAAATAAGATAAACCTTTTTATCGGGAAAATACGTTTGCAAGGTTTCATTCAACTTCGCAAACGAATCCTGATTATGCGCCGAATCGAAGATCACAGGCGGATCGCGCCGCACCACTTCAAAGCGGGCTGACCATTTTACTTGAGAAAATCCCTTTTGGATTTGTTCATCAGAAATTGGAATTCCACTGGCTTTCAAGGCGGTGTAAGCTGTTGCGGCGTTTTCTACTTGATGCAATCCTAATAAAGGAATCTGTAATTTGACCGTGGACCGCGGACCGTGGACCGACTGACCCTCGACTTTTGGCTTTCGTCCACCGTCCACCGTCCTTCGTCCTTCGTCCACCGTCAAAGTCTGCCCATCCAAAGATGATTCAAGCAGTTCAAATTTTACGTCTCTGCCTACGAGTGTCAGCTCCGCATTATTTAGTTTGGCTACACGCTCCAAAACTGCGAGTGCCTCATCCTTTTGCGGAGACGAGACCACGGGTACGCCCTGCTTGATAATGCCCGCCTTCTCGCCTGCGATCAAAGTCAACGTGTTGCCGAGCACCGCAGTATGATCGTACGACAATGAAGTAACGACCGAAACTTTCGGTGTGACAATATTAGTCGCATCCAGCCGTCCGCCCAAGCCGACTTCAAAGACTGCCACGTTCGCTCCATATTTTGCAAACGCCATAAACGCCAGCGCCGTGGTAATCTCAAACGTGGTCAGTTTTTCGATTCTTGCCACATGCGGCTTGATCTCTTCCACCAATTCAACCAATTGCTCATGTGAGATCGGCGTGCCGTTGATTTGAATCCGCTCTGTGTAATCCAACAAATGCGGTGACGTGTACAACCCAACCTGATACCCCGCCATCCGCAAAGCCGAAGCGCACAGCGCCGAAACCGACCCCTTACCCTTCGTCCCCGCCACATGGATAATAGGATACTGATTCTGCGGATTCCCCAACGACTCCATCAACGCAAACATACGGTCAAGGTTGAAGTCCGCCTTGGCAAGTTCGGAGGAATGTTTAAGGCTATAATCCACGAAAGAATAGAGGTAATCAAGGGCTTGGTTGTAGGAAGTTTCAATGTCCATGAATGGGATTGTAAAGCGGAATTGATGATTCGTAAAATCGAAAACAACATGGTTTCTCTGTTGTATAATCAATTCACTGGTAGACAAAGGTGTATCATGAAACAAAACCCATCTCCCCAACAAGTGAATGAACGTATCTCCCAACTTGA
>DYDH01000320.1 GCA_020717985.1 Herpetosiphon sp.
TATAAGTCTCATACTCCTTTTGGAGTTTTCGCAGTGTGTGGCTTTGGGTTACGGGGTAAGCAGTCCATAGCAAAAGATAGCCACCGCGCCTTGCCAGAACAACCAAATATTCCTCATTATCGAAGGACAACCAGAGGCAGACACGCTTCTCGCCATCTCGCGTGTTTTCCCAAACTCTCATAAGCGGTTCTTGCTCGCCAGATTCAATAATTGGGCGAGACCAACGAATCCGCTCACACCGCCGTAAATCAGGCAGACGATCAGGCTCGTACTTTCCCTCTGAAATCAAATGCCAAAAAGTCGCTTCCTTGCCTTCAATAATGGGATAGCGTTTTAGCCCCAACCGCTCTCCTCGAAATTTAGGCTGGCTGGCTATGAAGTCTCGCTTGAAAAATTGATAGATGGCATCAAGATATTTATCCCAATCGCCGCCATAATCAGCGAAAAGCACAAGGGCAGGAAGCCAAGCGGGTTTACTTGTCATTTTCCAACCCCCAATCTGGTTGCCAGAGAAACAGGTTTACTTTGTCTTCCCGATACAAGGTTTTGCTGGTTAATCGGTATCCCGAACGCCCGCGCATTCGATTGACCAATTCCAATTTTGCCTGGCTGGTTTGCAGGTTTCGGTTTGCATACGCGACAGCCCCAATCAATAGATCCGCCAATTGAAGTTGCTCGACTTCGTGCGAATGAACCGCTTGCACTCTTTCAACGACTTCGCGCCGAAAGTCATACATATTGTTGCTCAACACCTCATGGAGTTTTTGCAGGTTTTCCACCTTACTTTGGCTCCGAGTGTCTTTGATATCTATGTATATTCGATAGCGCGAATGGGGAAACAAGATGACTTTCAGCATGTCAAAATACATCTTGTAGTACCAATCATCGTGAGTCTGGTTATGCTCTTTATGCCTGAGTCTGGTTTTATCGGCAATCAAACCCCGAAAATGCAAATCGTCATCGTCGAAAAAATAATCCATCACAGCAACGTAAAAATCCAATTTTGCTGGCGAGACTTTCACCCACTTGATTTCAAAATTGGGCGGAAAGCCATGTTGCTTCTTGATTTCACGAATCCGAACAGCGATTTCCTTCGTCTTTTCCAGCGAACACCATATTGCGCCTAAAACCATTACAGGCAGGCGGTCATTCTCCAAATGGCAACTTTCATCACAATAGATATTGATTATTTCGCTCATGGATTCCTCATTCAACAGAAAGGCGATTTGCAAATTCTACCATCTCTGTTACTTCATTCTCTGTAAACCATTGGTCAACCGCATCTTGCCCAAATCCTGAAAGAGATGGGGCATCATATAAATCTGCTACTTCGAGATGGCGCTTCTGCAAGAACACGCTTTGCACCGCGCGCAAAAAGCGAATCTGGTCGGCGTTGTAGTTGTGCTGGGTAACATAACCTTCAAACTGCCGCGCCACCAAATCTTTGTAATCGGGCAGATATGCCATATCCAGTACCTGTCGCACCAAGCCGAGAAAACTATCGGCGGTGTGGGCGAAAACCTTCTTCAAGTTCTCGGGCGTCACTTCCAAGTCGCCTTCGCCGAGTTCTTTGGTCAGTGTGCGCTCCAGTTCGAGCAGTTGCCAGTCGTTAATCTTTTCGCCGCGTTGAATTGCCAGTATCGTCGGGTGCTTGGCGACCAACTCCAGAATGCGCTGTTCCACCAAACGGCGGTATTCCGCCACGTACATTTTCTCCCCGCTTTTGGTGAGCAAAATGTAGCCGCTGATGGCGATGGAATCCACCAGGTCAAGTTCGAGGAAGGTGTCCAGTCGCCGCTTGTATTTCATCTGCGGCGCAAGCGCATCCCGCAGGTTTGTCAAATCGCTCAGACTGGCATTCGTCAATTCTTCGGGAATGCACTTTTGTACGTGTGGTTTGAGTTTCGGGTCATCGACCACAAAATCAGGCAGGATGGCGGCATCTTCCGCGATGGATTGAATTGCCTGTGACGTGTCCTTGCCCGTGCGCTTGAGCAACTTCAAGCGTTCCACTTTACTGATGAAGGTCGCCGCGGCGACATCCACACCTGGGACGAGTCTCAGGTGCGGGGAGACCTTCAATTTCAGGAATTCGATTTTGCTCGGAATCAAATACTCCCAGAAGGCATCCGTCCACGCTTCTTCGATCTCTGGCATGTGCTTGCGGATGGTGAATGAGTCTGTCGGGATTTGCTGAATCTGCTCGCGCAGGTCAGCGATTACCTGTTTGCAATCGGGGTTTTTCTGGTCTTTGAGATAGGTCTCCAGCAATCGCAATCTTGTATTGAAGATCGTCACCAACACAGGCGTGGACTGGTCAACGACTTCCTTGGCATCCCTGCTGAAGTTATTCTCCCAAAAATCAATGATGAGAAAATCCTTCTTCTCGAAGTTCGGCAATAGAGCCAAATTTCTGCACGCCGCCTGTACCCGCGTCCCACGCCCGATCATCTGCTGTAACTTGATCGGCGATTGTACAGGCTTCATGAACACGAGATTGACGGCTTCGGGAACGTCAATGCCCGTATCGAGCATGTCCACGGAAATGGCAATGCGCGGCTCGTCTTTCTTCTTGAAGGAGTCCACCAACGTGCCGCGATATTCGGATTTATGCGTGATGACCTTCGTCAGATTCGGGAATTGCGGATACATCTCATCGAAGGCGGCTTGCAGGCGCAAGGCATGTGGCTGTGTCATCGCAAAGATGATGGTCTTGCCAGGCAGTTGACCCGACGAATCTTTCTTGCACACTTCCCAAATCTCTTCCCACTGTTTGCGCAAGGTATCGCGGTTGCTGACTTCTCTTTCCAACTCCGTGCCTTCGTAGTTGATATCGTCGGGATCGAGTCCCTTTTCGATCAGGGCGTTGCGCTCTTCCTCGGTCAAGTCCACGCCGTGAATACCCTGCCGCTGGAACTTGGTCCGCGCCGCGTAGAGTTCGTAATCCACGAGATATTTGTCTTCGATGGCTTGCTCGTAGGTGTAGAGGTAGGTCGGCTTGCCGTCCGTGCAATCGAAGGCAAGGAAGGTATCGCGGTTGATGTAATTGGCGGGCGTGGCGGTCAGTCCCACCTGGCGCGCATCGAAATACTCCAGCACCTCATTGAATTTGTTGTAGATCGAACGATGGACTTCATCGAAGACGATCAAGTCAAAGAAAGCGGGCGAGAACTGCTCGAAGATGTTGCTCAGCGTTTGGAGTGTCACCGCATACAGGCGTTGCGTGCGCGCATTCGGATCATCCCAACTGTGCAGGCGTGTACAAGGTTCATTGGGAATGAATTTCTCAAAGCCATCATCCTTTGCCTGTTCAACCAGCGCATCGCGGTCCGCCACGAACAAAATCCGCCGCGCCTGATTGGAACGCATGAACACATCGATCAATCCCATTGTGGTGCGTGTCTTGCCTGTCCCAGTTGCCATGACGATCAAGGCTTTGCGCTTGCCATTGGCGAACGCTTCTCCCACGCGGCGGATGGCTTCGTGCTGGTAGGCACGGTCAACGATTTCGTTGTTGATTTCTATGGAACTTAGCGGTTTTGCATTCTGGCGAATGTAAAGCAGATTTTCCAGATCTTCACGCGTGAAGAAGCCAAACACTTCGCGCTTGTGTGCAATCCCCACATCCATAAAATGGATTTCAAGTCCGTTGGCTAAAAATCCAAATGGTCTGAAAGACTGGTGCTTTTCAATTTCAGTGACGTAATGGGTGAGTTGTGCTTCTGCAAGACGAACATCCACACATGCCCTCTTGGCCTCCACAACTGCCAATACTTCCCCGTTTTCGCGATATAAGCAGTAATCGGTCACGCCGTTCCACGGCTCGGCATCATAGCCATCCACTGGAATTTCGGTCTTTACCTTGGAATGGTCACGCAAATACCAACCCGCCTGTTCCAACTGCGGGTCGATCAGTTCCTTGCGGGTGCGTTCTTCGGAGATTTTTCGAGGCATGCCTCATATCCCAGCCCGGCCATAATCAGGATACAAGAAAATTCCTGATTCTAATGGAATTTGTGGTTAGCATTTGCAGCCAGACAT
>DYDH01000075.1 GCA_020717985.1 Herpetosiphon sp.
GGTAACAGGCTTCGCCACTGTTCAAAGCGTTCCATACCAAAGAAACAGCGGCTGGTGTCCAGGTCAATGCCGCCATCGGCGTTGTTCCAATGCGGCACAAAAGACAGGTTCATGCCGTAATCTGCAAACAGGTCGAGTCCGTGTTTGGTGTGGACATCCTCGCCGACTTTGTAAACTTCGTAAACGGGCAACGCCCACGCGCCGATGGAAATGGTTGCGGCGGATGCAAAAATCAAAGTTGCGCCCAGCCTGTGACGCGCGCGGATGATGTCCCATGCGAGCGTATCTTTCAGTTGGCGCACAGCGTAGCTGGGGCTGCCCGGTCCCATGAAGATGATGTTCGCAGTTAACAGCGGTTTCAAAACTTCGAGATTGTCCGGGCTGAACTCTGTCCCTTTTTTGCGGGCAGGGATGATGTCAATTATCGGTTTGTAGTTTTGCAGGCGCACCTGGAGAAATTCCGCCACGCGCGCTGCAACTTGATAGGAATTCAACTCAAAGCCGGCAGTCGTTTCCATCACGGCAACCCGCAACGGGTCAGGGACGAGACGGGCTAACGATTCGAAAATCCGCCCGCCAGCGAGGGAAGTCTCGCCTGAGCCGAGAAAGGCAATGCGTCCAATAGTCATGCTAATTGGATGATGCGTTAATCAGGTCTATTACATTTAGAAAGGTTTCGTTGTCTGGGATGTCTTTCATGTTGGAGCCGTAATGCATGTAGCGGATTTTCCCTTCGGTATCCACCACGCAGTTGAGCGGCATTCGCCCCAGTTTGAAAAGATTGACTTCCTGCCTGTACAAGCGCGGCACGCTGGCTTTGGGGTCAGAGAGACCAATATAGGGGATGTTTTCTTTTTTCCAATGTGCCTGAAATGCGCTTGTGCTGTCGGTGCCAATTGCCAGAATCTCTGCGCCGCGTGATGCAAAGTCAGCGTAGTGATCTCTCATGCGCGCCAACTGCGCGCGACAATACGGTCACATGAAGCCGCGCAGAAAAGTAAGCACGACTGGCTTGTTTCCACGAAAGCTGGAAAGGCGGATGGTATTCCCATTGATGTCTGTGAGTTCAAAGTCGGGGGCAGGTTCGCCGGGGGTGAGGATTTCGGGGTTCATGTTCATTGCTCCAAATAAGTCGTAACTTCCTTCATAAATTCGACGGTACATTCTTCCTGCGGCACGTGCCCGCAGTTGGGGATCAGGCTGAGTTTTGCGTTTGGAATTTCAGCGCTGATGGCTTCAAAATACCACGAGCGTATTAGCCGGTCTTCCGCGCCAGCCACGATGAAAACAGGCACGCTCAATTGCGGCAACAGCGGACGCAGTTCGGGGTAGGCGGGCGCGAAGGTCAATTCGTAAAATGCTCGATCCCAGTTTTGGATTTTGAAAATTTTGAGCGGCTCTTGTTTGATTTCTTCGGTGAGTTTGGTCTGATCAAACCATTCGCGTTGAATGGTTTGCGGCAGGGATTCTTGATAGTCGCGCATCATTAGTTGACCGAGATGCCGCATTTGCGGAGTCCACATCAGCGGTAATGCCCACGCTGGGAATTGCGGCCCGCGTCCACCGCCCACGCCTGGATCGACCAAAATGAGTGAATCCACTTTTTGAGGATATTCCAAGCCAAAAGCCACCGCCACTCCGCCGCCCGCTGAGTTGCCGACCAAAACGGCTTTCTCGATTTTTAGCGCATCCATCAATCCACGTAAAAGTTCAACATTAGCTTTCATGCCGTATGGATTTTCGTCCCAGTTTTCAGGCATGGGGCGTTCGGTCAGGCCGAAGGCGGGACGATCGTAGGCGATCACCCGTCCGCGTTGTGCAAAGTCGTCCATCACTTCGCGCCATGAATAAACGCTTGCGCCAAATCCATGCAGGAGGATGAAGGTCGTTTCGCCCGCGCCCATTTCTTTGTAGTGAACGGTGACATTGTTGACTTCAACGAACTTGCTGTCGGGTTCGGTAAAATCTTTTTCAGTGACCAATCCATTCAGCGCCGAGACTGGAACAAGGAAGGGACCTAAAGCAGTCACCAGACAAATAAAGATGAGAAGAACAAAAACTATTTTATACCAACGTTTCATCATATATAAAACGATTATCGTTTTCTTATTAAAATTTTTTGAGGCGAAACAAACGTCCCGAAGGTTTGAAAAAAGGTCAAACTCTTCGAGAAAACCTTCGGGACGCTCTCTCAGCCCAAACGACAAACCCAATACCCATTAATGCCGCCCCAACTAACAGTTCAAAAAAAGACGCGTTTTTTATAAAAGTGATTTTGCCTTTTTCCAAATTTCGTCAAACATTTCAGTAGTTAATTTTCCCGTCAACGTATTTTGCTGGCTGGGATGGTAAGAGCAAATCAAGGATGAAGGATGAAGGATAAATGATGAAGACTGAAAAGCATAAACTGCTCCATGAGAAAACTTGAGGTTGCGAAGCGCGAATATTTTGAGGATTCTGTCGAAGGCAATCTTACCCAAACATACAATGACTTTTGGTTGAATGATCTGAATCTCGCGCTCAAGATACGGCTGACAATTATTCAACTCAGCCGGACTCGGCTTATTATCAGGAGGGGCGCAGCGACCGGATGCGGTGATGTACATATCTTTGAGGATGAGACCATCGCTTCTTGATTCCGCCTCAGCCTGATTCGCGAACCCGGCACGGTACAACGCTGGGAATAGAAACCCGCCCGAAGCATCGCCCGTGAATTGCCGCCCTGTGCGGTTTGAGCCGTGTGCGCCAGGCGCAAGACCCACGACCAGCACGCGCGCCTGAGGGTCGCCAAATCCGGGGACAGGTTTGCCCCAGTATTCCGCATCTTTGTATGCCTTGCGTTTTACACGCGCCACTTCTTCGCGCCAGTCCACAAGGCGCGGGCATTTACGGCATTGGATGATTTCCTGGTTGAGTGAGTCGAGGGGATTCAAAGGAAACTCCTGTAGGTCACGTTTATAACGTGACCGTCATGCTGAAAGTATGACCTACAGTTTCAAAAAAAACGACAGGTTGTGTACCCGTCGTTTTGTGGTTTTATTTAGTGTTTTCAAGCACATCCAACAGGGCTTCATATTCTTCCTCGCAGTGGGAGCACATATTGAGGTGCTCTTGGACGAGCGGCATGAGTTTCTCTGCGTCATGTGACTGGACTTCGGCTTCGACAAATTCATCCAGACGATTGAACATCTCATCACAGGACATGTCTTCGGCGCGTACGTCCTCAAGAATGCGCAGGAACTTGACAATGACTTCATTCTGCAGGTCATCCCGCGGTTTGAAGATATTTTGGATACGTTGAAAAATGTTTTTAATATTCATCGTGAAAATTGGACGATTAATCAAATCTTAATCTTACTTATTCTCGAAAGCCATCAACAGGTCTTGCGGCGTAAGGTCTTCGAGTGCCAGGCGTTTTTTTAATCGCAGGCGGGCATCGTGCAGGAGTTTGTACAACGCGTTGCGGTTGGTTTTCATTCGTTTGGCGGCCTCGTCCATGGGGATATCCTGCAAGCCAAGCAGCACCAGCGCTTCGTGTTGTTTGGGCGTGAGTTCTTCCTCCAAAATGCGGCGGACTCGCATGAACATGTCCGAGCGTTCTGCCGAGGATTCGGGAGAGGCTTGGGAATCAGCGAGCAGGCCGGGCGGCGGGGGAGCGTCTTCATTTTCGGTCAGTTCATCTAGCGAAGAGTCTCTCCAGCGTTTGCGGCGGAGTTCCGTCAGCGCGAGGCGGATGGCGATCTTGTGAACCCAGGTGGTGAACATACTGCGCCCCTCAAAAGTGTCCAGTTGGTCAAGGACACGCAAGACAGTTTCCTGGGTAACCTCTTCCACGAGCGGTTCGAAGAGAGGCGAATCGGAAGAAAGCCAACGGGTGAGGGCGTAGGGCAATCCTTTTTGGATCACCTCCCGCAGGTCGTTTATCGCGTCTTCGTATACTGTGCCTGAACATCGCAGGTCTGCCAGCCAGGCTTCGTTTGTACGTGTGGTCATGATGTATGGATTATAAAAGAAAATCGGGAGGGAATTGGGATTCTTATGAAACTATGAGACTCTTTTTCTGACGGTAAAATTGGGTTGGAGTGCCCCCATGTGAGTTGGGTGCAAAACGTGTTGCGTGTTTCGTAAACCGTCAAAACGGAACACGCAACACATTGCAAGGCTTCAACTAAACGGAAATACTCTCATTTGCGGATATACTTTAGCGAACATCAACTTCAAAGCCTTTGGAGACTCTCATGCTCAACATCGAAAAAATCGATACCGGCAATAAAAAGCAAGTCAAGCGTTTTGTGGAATTGCAGCACCGCATTTATGCGGACTGTGCGCAGTGGGTTCCGCCGTTGAATATTGACGCGTATAACCAGTTGAATAGAAAAAAGCATCCATTTCATGAACATTCAGATGTCGATTTCTTTTTGGCAGTGCGTGACGGACGCGATGTGGGACGTATTGCTGTGATCGAGAACAAGCCTTTTAATCAATATCATCATGAGAAGACTGCGGATTTTTATTTATTCGAATGTGAGAATGACATGGAAGCCGCAACCGCATTGTTTGACACTGCTTTTGATTGGGCAAGATTACGCGGGTTAGATAAAATCATCGGACCCAAAGGCATGGGACCATTGGATGGGTACGGGATTTTGACGTTTGGACAGCAACACCGCCAAACCATGACCATGCTTACTTACAACCACTCCTATTATCAACAACTTGTGGAAGCGCAGGGATTTGAAAAAGAAGTGGATTTTGTTTCCTGTTATTTACCCGCTGACCAATTCAGGATACCGCAACGTGTCGAAAAAATTGCGGAGCGTGTGATGCAGCGCGGTCATTTGGAAGTGAAGCGCTTTAAGAATAAAAAAGAAATGCTCTCATGGGCAGCCCGTATCGGAAAAGCATATAACGATGCGTTTGTGAATAACTGGGAATATTATCCGTTGACGCAGCGCGAAATTGATTTTGTCGTTGAAAATATCATGACCATCGCCGACTATCGCTTGATCAAGATCATTATTCATGGCGAAGATGTTGTCGGGTTTTTATTCGCATTCCATGATGTGTCTGCCGCGCTTCAACGCGCCAGGGGGAAACTGCTTCCATTTGGATTGCTTGATATTTTGTTGGAAATGAGACGGACGCAAACGGTTGCGGTTAATGGTATGGGAATCCTGCCTGAGTTTCAAGGCCATGGCGGCAACGCCTTGCTGTATTATGCAATGGGCAAGACCCTGCTGGATTTTCAACAATTTGTTCATGTGGAAATGACCCAGGTTGCAGAGACCACCGAGCAAATGCGCGCGGATTTGAAGAATCTGAACGGTGTGGAATATAAGAATAATCGCGTGTATCGAAAGAAGATTTGACAACACATCAAACGAGGATTTCTTGAAAAATTCTGTTTGGCGGGCAAACCACTAGCAGAAGCGTGATCCATACCAGGAGAATACCTTGAAAAACATAACGGGCATAAAGGATTTTCTCTGGTTTTCAATCATCGCCGCCGCCATTCTGGCATTTAGTTCCATTCCATATTGGGCGGCAAATTTTGCTGAAACAGATGACTTGCTTTTTCGCGGCGCGTATGTTGACGAAGCAGATTATTCTGTGCATATCTCGATGATGCAGGCGGGGCGAATGGGGGACTGGGCTTATCAAATGCGATTTACGAGCGAGGAACATCAACCCGCATTTTTGCGTATCTTCTACATCGTTCTTGGTCACATCAGCAAATGGATTAATATAGGTGTAGAGACAACCTATCACGCTGCGCGCTGGGTCTTTGGCTTTATTGCCATGTTTTCAATTTATCAATTGTGCCTGAAAGTTTTTCAGAAAAAAAAGACAGCGCAAGCGGCATTCCTGTTTTCCGTGCTTGGCGGGGGCGCTGGCTGGTTACAGATTCTCTCCAATGGCGCACTGCTTAATTCCATTTCCCCAATTGATCTTTGGTTGATAGATGCCTATGTTTTCTTTAGTGTTTCTGTATTCCCTTCCTTCTCTTTCACTCTGGCGATAATTGCGATTGCCCTTAATTTGTATTTGGATTATTTAACCACGGGTAGATTGAAAACAATAATTTTCATCAGTTTGCTCGCTGTTATATGTCAGACCACAAACCCAATTGCCTTTGCCGTTATGGATATTGCCTTTGCCGGGGCAACATTTTTCCTCTGGTGGGAAAACAAAAAAGTAAAATTGGAACAATTCCGCGATTTGGGTATTATTGCTTTTGTCCAAGTTCCCCTCTTTGTCTATAACCTTCTTATTTTAGGTCGTGACCCATTTTGGAGTCAATTTACCCTTCAAAACCAGACGATGTCTCCGCCGCCCAGTTATTATGTCTGGGGATTTGCGCCTTTTTGGATATTCGCGATCCATGGAATGTTCCTGGCGTTTCGCGAAAAAAATCAAAATATGATAGCCATGTCCGCATGGGTCATGAGCGGATTTATATTCGCATACCTGCCTTTATTCATACAAAGAAGGTTTTTATTGGGAATTACAATTCCGCTTGGGATCCTGGCAATCCATGGATTGGAACATATTATTAAACAGGTTTCAATAAGAAAGCCCGCCATATTAAAGCGGGAAAAACTTATTTATTTTACTTATATATTCCTTTCATCCATTTCATTTATCAACTTAAGCCTGGGGTCAAGTTTGTATATGCAAACGCTCCCGCAGGGGAAATTCTATTCACGCGACCTTGAAAATGCGCTCGTATGGCTCGACAAAAATGCCGCGCCCAACGATTTTGCCCTTGGCAATATTACAACAGGGCAGCTTGTGGCGCAACGTACGCGGCTAAAAACATATATTGGGCATTCCATGGAGACATTATTCTTCGACGAGAAAATGTCGAGTGTCGCATCCTACTACCAGGGAGACAGCCCGGATGCCTGGATTCAAGATACTCCCATTCAATGGGTATTTTATGGTCAATACGAAAAGGAACTCGCCCCATCATTCACGCCAGATATTGATTTGGAACTTGTTTATCAAAACGAAACGGTTATGATCTATAAAGTAAAACATTAATCAAAGGTTTTCTGAAATTATTTTGGAGACTCTTCGATTGGACTTTATCGGTAAAAAATCGAAGTCATTTTTTGGACGCTGATTCACGCAGAGAAACGCAGATTTTTTCCTTTTTATAAGCGGAATCAGCGTCCCAAAATAATTTCTGATAAAGTTTATTACATAGTCGTATTCCATTGCTTTTTTATTGACGACAAACCCCAAGCCATTGGCGGATTGTGTATGCATCCAAATCGCAAATTTGCCAATTTTTCAGGCTGCGTAATTGCAGGGCAAGCCAGGAATTATTAACAGAATTTACCGTTTCGTTATAGTCAACGCCGCCATATACTACGAACTGAACCAGAGTCTCGAGTGGGTTCTTTGCAAGCGCGACCAATTGAATTCCAAGCCCCAGCAGGGAAAGAATAACAACTACAAGGATGTCCGCCCGTCTCCCCCATGCGTATTCAATGGCGGACGCAGTCAGGAATCCTAAAATCGGAATAATGGGAGTCAGCAAACGTGATCCCCAAGACCAGCCCCCGTCCCAACTGTGCCAGGATGCAACCATAAACACATAGAGCAGAACCGCAAGCACAGACACAATAGTTAGCGTTTTTTCCCTTTTGTAAAAAGATAATGCGCCAGGAATTGCAAGAGTTAATATTGGGGAATACAGGAATAACGAACGCCCCGGGCTTAATAATGTGCCGTATAAACCATCAAATAAATTCGGCACAAAACTTTCACTGCCATATCCAAAATCAAATATTGAGCCAAATCGAATCCAATTGAAGAACATTATTCCAAGCCCCCCCGCAATGACGGCCAGAACAGACCAAACCGCGTTTCCACCTTTATTCCAAACGGATTTACCCCAAACTGGAAGCGCAATTATATTTGTGGGCCGAAACAATAGCGAAAGCCCAAATGCAAAACCACTGTGATGGGGTTTTTGATGGGCTGAAAAATATAAACTGGTAATTAGAAATGCGCCTGCACCAACTTCGGACAATAATCCCCTGGATTGATACCACCAATCTGTACACAGCCCCACAAGAATTACGGTGGTTATCGAGGTCTTCCAGTCGAAATACTGCTTGAGCAACAGGAAAAGTGCGGTCATTGCCAATGCTCCAAACAGAGCATTGATTTTCAATGCAATTCTTGCCCCTGTATTGGATGGCGCCAGTTCCAATACTCCCATTTCAGGGTTGATATCTTTTGGCACACTCCATAGATACGGCTGGTCCGCTTGTGCCTTTGTCAGGTTATACACAATGGCGGCAGTAATGACATTTCCGGGAAAGTACTTTGAGTACAAATGCCCGTCCCCGCCTACTTTTCCAATGTTTATCGTATCATTCAGCCATTGCAGTTTGTCAATTTCCAGAGCGCCTTGAGTCTCGAGTGATATTGCAGATGTAAAAACTGCGACTTCATCCGTAAGTTGCAGATCAGCCCTGGAAGTTACGCCATATATGAACAGGAATACGATAAAGCAAAGCGCGCTTGCAACAAGCCTGTTATTCATTAACATGTCCGGTCAAAATAAATAATATTCATGCTGTAAAACCTTTCAGTGCGGATTGTCCAAGGAGTTGCATACAACACGATACACGTCATAGTCAACACTATGAACCGTTGCCCGCTCGATTAAGTATAAATTATTCAAGGGTATTTCCCCTTTGGTATCCGACCATTCCATATCCGCCTTTAAATCAATGGATTTTTCTCTGACAGTCGCGGCCGCGATTAAATGGTCAAATGAATAGCCGCAATACTCCCCGGTTATTTTTATCTCCTGTCCCATGTCGCCATAATAAACGTTTGGAAGCGCAATCCCGTTTTGCGTTAGAACAGCCTGAATATACATGTCGTTGAGTTCGCGCATCGAAATCCATGCGCTTTTTGCACCGTCCGCCTTGAGGATATTCGCCAGGGTTTGAGCCTGCGCATCATAGGGACTATATGCCGCGCCGTAAGGCTGGATCATAAAAGACAGAATGCCTACCTGGAGCGCGGATAGAATAAGCAGGAAATCCGGCTTCAGTTTTTCTCCTCCAGTTTGGATTGTCAGGACTAATAAAGTAACGGCCAGTGCAATGAACGAGATGGCGCGCGCGGGCACACGAAATGAATCCAGCAGATGATGTCCTTGATATGCCAGGGAAGTTGCCGATAGCGCCAGAACAATGAGGGAAAATATCAGCGATGTTTCGAGCGGCGTAACCGTGTTGTGATTCTTTGATTTCAAAATAACCTTTTTGAAAAATAGATAGATCACAGGGACTCCAACTGGAGCCCAGGTTTCCCACCCCATCGGTTTAGCCAGTCCAATTGAAAGTGATGAGAAAATTCCCGCAAAACTAAGGCTCAATTCCTGAATGGACTGCGCGGCGTTTGCACGGGGTTGTCCGAAAAGATGCCAGACACTTGGCAGATGCGCGAGTCCGATTATCGCGCCAAGGATAAAAAATGCGATCAACTTTTTATTCTTGAAACTGAAAACCAGCGGCAGGAATAATATGCCTGCGTAAAGGGCGTAATAGTTCGAGCCGGTGATGGGGATTATGCCAAGACAAAGACCCGTCAAAAGCCCTTTTTGCCGTATATCCCTTTTCGTTTCCAGCAAAAAATAGAGTCCAAGCAATACCCATCCCCATGACATGATCTTTTCGGTTTGCCCCGCAGTAAAGGCGGGCAGAGACGGGGAGACAAGAATAATGGCGGCGGAAATCCTTTCGATCTCAGTCTCAAGAAACAGGGATGAAAGTTTTCGCGCGGCAAACAGGATGAAAATTAAATGCCCAAAATAGACAATACGAGTCCCCCAGTCCAATGGAACGATAAGATAGATTATGGTGGCTGGAACATAAAGAAAATTCCAAAGCGGATTTGCCCATTGGGCGCGACCACCGTACCAAAGTTCTGTGTAAAGAGGGAGGCTGTGGTGATTTAAGATCGAATCGCGGTAGTGAATGATCGGCAGGAGATTGGACCATGCATCATTGCCGACCCAAAACGGAGAGCGCAAGGCTGGAAAACAATACGCAAATCCAAACAGAATTAAAAATATCATCCCAAGCCAGGGATGATCATCCAGTCCGGCCAAAAATTGGGCGAAGCGTTTTTTCACCGTTCACCTCCCAACGCATTTAGTTCAGGATGCGCATTACATGACCGCGTCAATCATGAGCGCCAGAAAGATGAATGCCAAATACATGCTTGACCAGCGGTACATTGTCCATGCCACTTTGTTGCCGCCGATTGTGAACACACGCCATGCGGCATAAAGCAGGAATCCACCCAGGACCAAAGCAGAGATGAGATAAATCGTGCCTGCCAGGTTGAAAAGCGGAAGCAATAAAGTGACCGCGATCAATTCAATTGTGTAAACCAGAATGTGCCTGCGCGTCTTTTCCTCGCCTTGCACAACGGGCATCATCGGCACGCCTGCTTTTGCATAATCTTTCATGCGGACAATCGCCAGCGCCCAAAAATGCGGCGGCGTCCAGAAGAAAACGATTGCAAAGAGAATCCAAGCCGCAAGCCCAAGATGACCTGTCGCGGCAGCCCAGCCAACCATCGGGGGAATCGCGCCCGCGCCGCCGCCAATGACGATATTTTGCACAGTGGCTTTTTTGAGCAGAACGCTGTAAAAGATCACATAATAAAAAATGCCCGCCAATGAAAGCAAAGCCGCAAGCAAATTGACAAATCCCGCCATCACATAATAACTGACCAGCGAGAGCGCAAGTCCGTATGATAGCCCTTCGGCCGCAGTCAAACGCCCATCGGCAAGCGGACGTTTTGCGGTGCGCTGCATGTTCTTGTCCAACTCGCGGTCAATGTATTGATTCAATGCGCTCGAACCTGCGGCGGCCAATGCGCCGCCAAGCAATGTCCAAAAGGTGAGCGAGGCCGAAGGCCATGCTTTGCTGCCTGCCACAAGTCCGCTGTAGGTGGTGACCAACAACAAAAGCACAATGATCGGTTTTGATAAAACAAAGAAATCTTTTGCACGCTGTCTGAAATCAAATCTTGCAATTTCAGTTACATCCTTTGCGAGCGCGCCCGATGCAAAAACCAAAACGCCGAGAGCAATCCATAATGCAATTGCGGTTGCGGTGTGCAGGATCACCAGATGTAATGGAAAAGAGCGCGTGACAATGATCGCGCCGATCAACGCCTGACCAAAAAATAAAACGCCCGTGACCGTGGTCAACGGCAAAAGCAAATTTTGATCGCGCTGTTCGCGCCATGCTTTGCGCAGTAAAAGGATCATCAACAGCGAAGCCAGTCCAACGAGTAATATATGCGCGAGTTTCAAATATCCCAAGGGCA
This sequence comes from Herpetosiphon sp., assembly GCA_020717985.1. Taxonomy (GTDB): domain Bacteria; phylum Chloroflexota; class Anaerolineae; order Anaerolineales; family Villigracilaceae; genus Villigracilis. The sequence continues at coordinate 11,374 of DYDH01000075.1, forward strand.
TGGTCGGCACACATAAAGGCCAGCCGGAGCAAAATGCCCACGCGCCGGTTGTGGTTACGATACGTCCAAGCACGGTCACAAAAAATACGGTGATGAATACGGCAAGCGTCAATTGTGCAAAAGATGACTTGAGAGAATATCTCATTTCTATTCCTGTTTTCTTAAGAAAAATGGATAACCAAAAAACAAAATGGCCGCAAATGAAAACCACTGCAGCGCATAACTGGAGTGCGAGCCTTCGGTCAATTCGACCACAGGTTGAAAGGGGATGGGCGGAATGGTATCGTTTGTAACTTCATTTGGCTGAACATATACAGTCAAAATTGGATATGGACTTTGCTCGGCGATGCGGACGACGTTTAGATTATTCCAGACATCCAGCGAACCTGTGTCCGCGTCCGCGACTCCGCCGAAGGCTGGTTTTTCCTGCCCGAGCCTGATCTGCCCCGTAACAGTGACCTGTCCCGCCTCGTCGTATTTTCTCCAATCGGCCGGGACTGCATTTCCATCAGCGGGGATCCAGCCCCGGTCCACCAGAACAGCCGTCCCGTTGAAAAGAAGCGGCGTGATGAGATGATATCCGTATTGATCGCCGTTGTATTGATTCCGCAGCGCCACCTGATTCTCAAAATCATATTCGCCGCTGACGGTGACCGCCCGCCATTCCATCGATGAAATATCATCCGGCAGGTTTTGATTTAGATCGAGAGGTTCTTTTGCGCGCATGGTTTCGACCTGTAAATTGAACGCGTGGCGTTGTTCCAACCGATCCAATTGCCATATGCCCATGCGGATGCAAAAAGCAGTTCCGGCAAAAACAAGCAATGTTGTTAAGAGCCATGCGCGGCTGAACATTTTTTTCACAATGGTTTTCCTTTTTTGTTGTCACGTTGCAAACGTGACCTACGCATTTTCTTCCTTCTTTTTTGCAGGCATGACGAGGGTATACAATGCGATCAACATTCCCAGTGGAATGCCTGAAAATAAAATTCCATAAATGCGTGTGCCGGTTGTGAGCGCTTCATGAACATCCAGCCCAAAGTACTCTCCGGGTTGGAATGAACAGGAATAGGCGTAGGATTCAGCCGCGTCCAAAGCCAGGTTTGCAGATGTGCCGGCAGGAATCCACAGCGGGCCGAGTTCGTGGTCAACCGTGTCGTTGTTTTTTACCATCAATGTATCGCCAACGACGAAGGTCATCGAATCGGGAATGGTCGGCGGGGTTTCTCCGCGCGCCACTTTTTCCGATGTCCCTTCGGGAATTACAAGCTCGATGATCTTTGGAGCGCGCGCGGTTTCGCGCAGGAACAGAAAGGTGATTTCGTTGAGGGCAACTCCGAACAGGAGACCGATCAACAGGGATACGATAATTCTTTTTACGATTATTTTTACAGGAGGCATGAGTTTACTTTTGGAGAAACTATTTCAACAGAATTTCAAGGTCGCTGGCGATGTCTTTCACGGGAGTTTGAAATCCATAGGAAAGTCGCAGGTTGCCGTCTTGATCTACCAAATAAATTCGTGCGGTGTGGTTGATGATGTAGCCGAAGGCAGAATCCGATTCCACTCTTTCGTGGGTAACGCCGTAACTATTCCAGATGCCTTCCAGTTTTTCAACCGACCCGCTCAAACCGATAAATCCCTTGTTGAAATGTTCGACATATTGTTGTATCTTGTCGGGTGTATCGCGTTCGGGGTCAACGGAGATAAACACGACTTGAACCGATTTGGACTTATCTCCCAAAACATCCATGACCTGCTTCATTTCTGCCAGTGTGGTCGGACAGACGTCCGGGCATGAGGTGTATCCAAAAAAGAGTAAAACAATTTTCCCCTTTTGTTCGCTCAAACGAAAAGTTTCCCCGTTTGACCTGGTCAACTCGATTTGTGAGGCTGGCGGAAATGGTTCATTGTAGCTTGTTCCATGCAGGCTGGAGGGTTTTGCAAATAGCACAACCAGAAGCGCGGCTGTTGCAATCACTGCCAGAGATAAAAGTCCCACTTGAATAGTTTTCCCGTTCATTATGTTTTTTACTCCAAAACGGGGCGACCCTGAGGCCGCCCCGCGCATTTCCTTTTTGGTATTCGTGTGGCGGGTTTGCAACCTGCCAAAGTCTGTGTTTTGAAGAACTGTCAGGCTGGAAGCCTGACTACAATTTACAGGGCAATACCAGTTTACAACAGTTTTCCGATCAAATACAGGGCCGGGTAGAAGAATATCCAGACGAGGTCTACAAAGTGCCAGTAGACTGTGGCGGCTTCGACCCCCCAATGCTTATCGGCGGAATAAACATCCTTGCGGGCGTTGTTCATTACGATCAGTAGAAAAATTAGACCTGTGAAAACGTGAAAGGCATGCATACCGGTCATCATGTAGAAGACTGCACCTGCCGTGCCGCTGCTGGCGGTCAGACCTTCGGCGGCGGCGGCCGGCCATTCCACCATGACTACACCGAGTAAGAAGCCAAGCCCAAGCACAAAAGTGATCAAGGTATTGGTGATGAAGCCCTTCTTATCGCCATGAGCCATGGCGGTCTCGCCGCGATTCATGAAGAAGGAGGAGACCAGAAGCACGGCGGTTACAGCCACGCCAAGGATTTGATTCAAGTGCGGGCGGGTAAGCCCCAGCAGGTTAATGCGGACTGTCAACAAGCCTGCGAAAACAAAGGCGTCTGAAAGCAGGAAGAGCCAAAGTCCGAGGCGGTTGGTGCCTGTTTTGTAGGCATAGGAATGAGTGTCGTCGCCGCTGTCTTCGTTCAATTTGTAAATGTGCATGTAATAGTACATGACCAGCGCGGCTTTGATGACCGCCACCACAACGAGAATGGAGACTGCGCTGAAAGTAATTGCGACGAAGTATTCCAATGCGGTTAGTACGGCAAGGTAGACGAAGATCACCACGCCCTGACCGTAAGCAGAAGTTTTATCTTGGTTATGTGACATTTGAGTCCTCCCCTTTATTGATGCTTGCCATTACTAGCAGGCGCGGCAAATTCAACATACTTCGAGCCGCCGGGTAAACCGTAGTCATACGGTTCGCCGACAACTTCAAAGGGTTGATCGTAATTGTGCGAGGGCATGGGCGAAGGGACCTGCCACTCGGGCGAGCGTGAATTCCAGATATTGCCTTCCGCCTTTTCACCGTTCTTGATGCTGTTGAAGAAATTGTAGATAAATATCAACACCGAAAGGGCGATCATAAAGCCCATGACTGTCAGGATAAGGTGCGTGAAATCAAAGTTGAGCGCCGGATCGTAGTCCATGATGCGGCGGCGCATACCCAACAGTCCAATGCGCATCATGCCAAAGGTCAAGATGAAGAACGAGGGGGTCATCAGCCAGAAATGGATCTTGCCAAGAGTCTCGTTCATACGGCGGCCAGTCGCTTTGGGGAACCAGTAATACAGCGCGGCAAAGAACGGGAATACAAATCCGCCGAAAATGGTATCGTGGAAGTGACCGACGATGAAATAGGTATCGTGCAGGTGAAGGTCGGTCGAAACGGTAGCGTTTGGGGGGCCGGTCAGACCGCCCAATAGGAAGACGACAATCCCACCCAACACGAAGAGCATCGGCGTCGGCGCCCAAATCTTGCCCTTCCAAAGCGTAGCAACCCACGAGAAGAATTTCACGCCTGTCGGAATTGCCACGAGCAGTGTGCTATACATGAATGGCACACGCAGGTATTCGTTCATGCCAGAAGTGAACATGTGATGCGCCCAAACTAGGAAGCCCACCAGCGCGATTGCCAGCGAAGACATGGCAATCCAGCGATAGCCAAACAATGGCTTGCGGGCAAACACAGGCAAAAGTTCCGAGATCACACCGAGACCGGGCAAAATGAATACATAGACCGCTGGATGTGAGTAAAACCAGAACAGATGCTGGAAGAGAACGGGATTGCCACCCTTGGCAGGGTCGAAAAATCCCATGCCGAAGAGACGCTGGAACATAACCAACTGAAATGAAAGCCCAATGAATTGCGTTGCGGTCAGCGCAATAATGGAGGTTGCAATTGCCGCCCAGACAAAGATCGGCATACGGAAGGCGACCATACCCTTGGAGCGCATACGCACAACAGTGACGATCACATTGAGCGCGCCCAAAATGGAAGACCAGCCAGCGGTGAACACGCCCAGGAAAAACATCTGCATTCCCACAGGAGCGCGCGCCGAGAGGGGAGGGTAGCCTGTCCATCCGGTGTCAAATCCGCCGAGGATCAGGCTCATCAGCAACAGCACTGTGGCGGGAACGGAAATCCAGAAAGCGAATGCATTCAGGCGCGGGAAAGCCATATCCTGTGCGCCAAGCAGCAACGGAACGACAAAGTTGGTAATGCCCGCCATGCCCAGCAAAATGGATACGATCATGATCATGCCATGCAGGGACATAAAGGTGTTGTAAAGCTGCGGGCCATTCTGACCGAACAACTTCATATCGTTGGTCAGGAATTGCAGTTGAGAAGCGGCAAGTTCTGTGCGGAAGATCAACGCAAACAGGCCGCCAACGCTGATCAATAGCAGGGCTGTGACGGTATATTGAATACCGATTACTTTATGGTCAACTGAAATATGGAAATATTTCTCCCAGCCTGTGAAATGTTCTTCATGGTGGTCAGGCGTATCAATTCCCTGCGCCCATTTGAACCAATCACTGACCGCGCCGCTGCCGCCGAGAAAGAAGAGCACGCCCAGAAATCCGCCCAAAACCCAGGCGGGTTCGGTGAAAAGAAATGGTCCGCTCCATGTCAATCCCATTGCTACCCGGATCAGGGATATAAAAATTGCGCCAACTAAAGTTCCGCTAATTTGCCAGAGCAATCCTTTGGACACAGCATTAAAACCTGCCACTCCCAAAAAGAAAGCAGTGAACCCAAAGAGCAGGGTAAACAAACTTGCAGTCGGGGAAACCCAATTCAGCGAGCCTTGCACGACCAAATCCAGAACAAGACCCAGCGCAAATCCGATCAGCGCGCCTAAGTCAAGCCAGATAAACCCTTTTGTCAGCGGACTAAACCCTGAAGCGCCCCACGAGTAAGCAGTTACGCCGCCAAAAAGCGCCAACAACACTGGCACCAAATGCAGATATGTCCATGACCCGCTTGCCATGAAAACCAAGCCCACACCAAGCAGATAAGCAACAACCGTGCCAATGGCAAAAGACAACCAGCCACGGATTACAGGCGATACACTTTTCATTTATTATTCCTCCGCCAATTATTTCAATGTCTTTAGATATGCGATAATATTTTCGATTTCAGTTTCGCTGAGCGCGTAGGGCGGCATGACTGTTGGAGCAAAACCAGCCACTTCCTTTGCCTTCGGGTCGAGAATGGATTCACTAATGAAGGCATCATCTGCAACGACAGTTGTACCATCTTCCAATTTCACATCGGAGCCGTACAAACCAAACCAGGTGGGACCTGTCATCTTGGCGCCGTCAATCGAGTGACATCCGATACAACCATTCCTAACTGTCAGAAGTTGTCCCTGCCCTTCGGGAGTTTTTGCTGCTTCTGCCGCAATTGCCGACTGCTCTGAAATCCACGCATCGTAATCAGCCTGTGATTCTACATTCACAGGACCCTCCATATAAGCGTGGGAAGAACCGCATAATTCCGCGCAGCGGACTTTGTAATTACCAAGCAGCGTCGGGGTGATTCTGTATTCGGTCACGCGCCCGGGCACGACATCCTGTTTGACGCGGAACTCGGGCACCCAAAACGAGTGGATCACATCCGCAGATTCCATTTTCAAGAGAACCTGCTGATTTACTGGCAAATGTAATTCCTTGCTAATAATTCCATATTCAGGATATTCAAAAGTCCACACAAACTGCTGGGCTTTTACCTTGACAACCATTGCATTTGGGTCAATGCGGCGTGTATCGCCAAGTGAATACGCGCCCATATAAGCAAAAGCCAACACTATAAAAAGAGGGATCACAGTCCATGCGATCTCCAGTGGAGTATTGCCTTCAATGTGTTGACCATCACCCGTCTCACCTTTTTTGCGTCGAAACACGACCAGACTGTAAACCATTGGCACAACGATCAATGAAAACAAAAAGGAAATGGCGATGATCTGCCAGTTCCATAACCAGTCAATCGAAACCGCCTGCGCGCTTGCCTGTACAGGCATAAGCCCCGCAGCGTCCAGACCAACATAAGTGAGAACAGCCATCACAATGACCAAAATTCCCACAACCAAAAAATGTCCCATACGCTCTCTCCTGATGAAATTTCAAACGGGGAAGTAACCCCAAATCACATTACGATGAATAATAGACTAAATTTGTGTAAATTGTCATTATTTTCACAACCCGCCTAATATACCAAAAATCAGTCTATTTGTCACTATTTTTAGGGTACTTTATACACATCTTTCTTACCCCACTTCTCACGAAACGTTCCGCAATCAAACCAATTGTGGATATAAACCCTTCGACGTGGCGAACGGAAACCGAACCGTCAGGGTAAATCCTTCGGGGCGGTGCATTTTTACCCCAAGCTTGATACCGATTAATTGACAGAATCAATGCCGACAGCGGCGCGCAAAATGCTTTTCGGCGTTGTGTTTATTAATCCAATATTTGCAATGACAATACGTTTGTACGAACTCAACCTGTAATATGAGATACCAGGTATTCCAAATAACGCGATTTCACCTGTTGACTCGCCAGAGTCTGCTTGATGGGTGGCAGGCCTAGGATAACTCCAAGCACGGCTGCAAGTGCGCGGTGGTTCCAAAGTACGCGGTTATCAAAGATCAGGTTTTGCAGGTCTCCACGCTCGATTGCCATCATTACGCTGCGATGGACAGAGTTGAGTGGTGTGATCACCCGCTGCGGCCGTGAGCGTAAAGATAATCCATCGTGTGAGCAGGTGCGGACGCATACACCGCATCCCAGGCAGGTAGCCTCATCCACTTTTGCTTTTTTCATTTTGGGATGATGCGGGTCATTAGTCGAGACCAATGTCATGGCTTCCACGGGGCAGGCGGTGACGCATTTTCCGCAGCCGTTGCAATCTGTCTCATTGACGGTAGGTAAAAAATTTGAAGTGTGTACAGGATTCAAAATGCCAAATTTGCGGGCGGCAATCATTGCCTCACAGCAGCATCCGCAGCAATTGCAAATGAAGTTGACGCTCTCGCGCACGTTCTCGCCAAACTGCACCAGGTTTTGTTCGTAAGCCTGCTGGAGCAGATCCATTCCCTCGCGGACATCCACCGCTCGGGCGTAGCCATGCCGCGTCAGGGATTGGGCAGTCCCGTTGAAGGTCATGCAGATGTCCATCGGGGCGTCGCAATTGCGTCCGACGTGCATCATCTTGTGGCGGCAATAACATACGCCAATACCGCGGTAACTGGCTGTTTGGATGACTTCGCTGGCGCGTTCATAATCCAGCACATGCAAGGCATTTTCCTGTGAAAGAACAGGCTCATGCACAAAGACCCGTCCAAGCTGGGTTTCGCCGCGGACAAACAACGCACGGATGAATTCCTCTTCGACGTTGAGATATTGATAGAACAATTCTCCCAAAACTTTTTGGTCAACGTCACCGCGCAGGCGCATCATCGAGAATTCGAAGAAACCAGCCATGGGCGGCGGCAGGGTGTAGGTGGTTTTCCCATCCCTTTCCACATCCACCAGAATCGCACGGCTTGACAGTTCATCCAAAACCTTGCGGGTTTCAGACAAATCCATTTTCCAAACCTGGCTGGCTTTTTTCACAGTAAAGGGTTTGATCGGCAGGTGTGCAACCAATTGCGCTTCGCGTTCGCTGAACAGGATTTGCAGGATCTTATACAAAGTATCAGACGGCGGCGCTCCTTGCGGAAAACGGTTCAAACGCTCAACCAGTTCGGTGTATCCTGATCGTAAAGTTGTGTGCGACATATCAGCCTGCCTTGTTGCAGTCAGAGATGATTGATTGACTTTGGTAATACTATAGTAAGGTTTTCCCCCATAAACAATATCCTTTCATCCTATTTGAGCGTGATTTTTATCCTGTCGTCGGTTAAGACCTGACAGGTTTTCATGGCAATTAATTTTTTCTTGCCATGACAAAACCTGTCAGGCCTGATATTACGCCAGTCCCAGCTTCGCCAGTAAATTTGCGCTGTGCTCGGCAGGGCGGACATTCTCGAACACTTCCTTGATATTGCCTTCAGGGTCAATTAGGAATGTCGTGCGAAGCACGCCTTCATATTCCTTGCCCATGAATTTTTTGGGACCCCATACACCGTACAAGTCACAGACTTTGTGACCTTCGTCCGCGAGCAGGGGAAAGGTCAGTTGAAATTTTTGCTTGAATTTTGCGTGTGACTTCACCGAGTCGGGGCTGACGCCGAGGATCGCCACTCCAGCTTTCTCGTATGCAGAATAGTCATCGCGAAAGTTACAGGCTTCCTTGGTACAGCCTGGTGTGTCATCCTTGGGATAAAAATACAACACAACATTCCTGCCGCGATAGTCAGATAGTTTACGCAAAGTATTGGTATCATCGAACATTTCAAATTCAGGCGCGGGAATTCCAGATGAAATGGACATAAAAAACCTCCTTGTAAAGTTTTATATTGCTCCGTAAAATGCCTTGTGAAATTCAACTTTTCCTTCGGGAAAATCTTCATAAAAAGGCAATGCCATAAAATACTTTGGGTCTGGCGTACCTTCGTAAAATAATTCTGGGTGGTTTTTGAATCCAAACCGTTGATAATATTCCGGGTCGCCTTCGAGCACACAACCTTTTGCGCCCATTTCTTGAATGACAGTCAAACCTTCCCGAATTAATTTTGAGCCAATGCCTTGTTTCTGAAATTCAGGCAAAACCGAAACGGGACCAAGTCCATACCAGCCTTTGTCTTCACCGTTGATGGTCACCACCGAAAATGCGACATGCCCGACAACTTTCCCGTCCATTTCCGCCACCAGCGAAACGGACATGGCGCCCGACTCGCGTAAACGGTTGACCACCAAATACTCGGTCTGGTCGCTGTACCATTTGCC
>DYDH01000321.1 GCA_020717985.1 Herpetosiphon sp.
ATGATGTCGAAATCATAATCATAAAAAATCTTGATCCGGTTGACCAGGTCCCCCTGAATGTGTTCCGCCGGAAGGCTTTTGATTGCCTCGGGCAGGGGCGCCAGGTCGGCGGTGACGATACGGAAGCCGCGCTTCGTCAGGCTCTGGACCAGCGCCTGGCCGATCTCGCCGCATGCGCCGGTCACCAGGACGGATTTTTCGCTCATGGATTTCTCCTTATGTTCCAGTTTATGCTAGAATGAAGATATAAGAGCCTAATATTACAGCGCAAAGTCGGGTACGGCACCCGAACTGCCCCAAACCATCCACGAATTTCGACCACGAATTCACGAATTTGAACCATCTATTCGAGTATTCGTGAATCATTCGTGGACGGTATGGCGGCACAACCATCAACCTTGCGCTGTAATACTATGCAATTATAGTGCAAAGCAGTAAAATCCCGCCAACAGGGACTTGATATAAGTGCGGGCGGGTGATGAATGCCATCCACTTTGAGGCCTACTTGTCACCTTGCCCGCCCATGATCTGCCTCTTCAAACGGGAAAACAAAAAATGGTACCCTGTAAAAACAGAGTACCATTCGTTCTTAGAGCCACGGCAATTAGACGGTAACCAGTCGGGAGTTGATCTTGGTGAAGACGTTGCCGATGATCGGGCCGAGAATCAACAAAACAGCAATCACAACGACAGCAACCAAAACAAGGATCAACGCGTACTCGACCAGGCCCTGGCCCTTTTCTTTAGGGGCGAATAACATGGTATTTCACCTCCTTTCGGTTTTGGATTTCCCTGAAAGCCATTTCAGAGATATTTGCATTATATCCCTGTCCTTGGCAAGAAAACGAGAGGTTTTCGTTGCAGAATCTTTACAGTAATGTTATGTTATCCATGGACTGGGATGGATAAGGTAACGCGCGCGCCTTTTCCGGGAGAACTGTTGATCTCAAACGCGCCGCCAAGCATTTCGGTGCGCTCTTTGATTAATTTCAAACCTAAATTTGCTTCTTTTCCAAGGGCATCCGTATCAAAGCCTTTGCCATTATCGTCCACAGACAACTTGACCAGGGTGTCACCCAGATCCAGTTGGATTTTAACCAGGTTCGCCTGGTTCTGATGGACAGCATTGCTCAACAATTCCTGCATGGCCCGGAAGACCATCACTTCAATATAAGGCTCCATCCGGCGTTCGCTGCCAGTAATGGTTACACTGACCTCCATCCCGGCCTGTTCTTTGAACATGTCGGCGTAACGCAGAATAGTCGGAGCCAGGCCCAAATCGTCGAGCATCATCGGGCGGAGTTCAAAAATGAAGTTGCGCACCTTCTGGAATGTGCTCATCGCAGCAACTTTTAGATTGCCAAGTTCGTTGCGCGCTTGCGCAGCATCCACATCGAACAATCTCATGGCAATTTCAGTTTGCAGGATGAAATTGGAAAGCGCCTGGGCAGGGCCATCGTGCATCTGGCGTGAAAGCCGCTGACGTTCCGCCTCTTGCACATTAACCAGCATTTCCACGCTGGATGTGCCGCCCCGGTCGCCTTTTCCACCATTGACGCCGCCAGCGCTGACCGCATTCTTCAGGCGTTCCAACATGCCTTTGTATCGCTCCAGATGCGCCTGGTCACCCTGTAATTTTTCCAACTGCCCGCGCATAACGAATAAACGTTGCTGCGCATCCATGGCAGTATCATAAGCGGCGCGGACCTCTTCACACGAAATTTTGTCAATTTGACCTTGAATCTGCTGCAAATGCGCCGTTACCGCGGCGTTACGCTGGGTCAACTTGCCCACCTCGACGCGGCTCTGTTCCAACATCAAGGTGATTTCCTTCAAAGCGCGATTGGTCTCATCCAGCTCCGACTGAATTAAATTCTGAGGATCTTCGATGGCTGTGGACGTTTGTTGTTCGTCGGGCGATGACATGGTTCACTCCTGAGGCTGCGAAGGTTTATCGTATAACTTTACCCATCCACGCTTGAGTGCATAGACAACTGCCTGCGTGCGATCCTCCACACCGAACTTGCGCAAAATGGATGTAACGTGGTTTTTGACCGTCTGATGACTGATGCCCAGTGAGGAAGCAATTTCCTTATTGCTCATTCCCTTGACAACGCAGGTAAGCACCTCTGCCTCCCGCTCAGAGAGCGGATGGAAAGGACTGCCCGGCTCGCTGTAAAGGTGACGCGCTTTCTCCATCTCATCATCGAGCCAGCGCTCAAACTCTTTTTGGTCAAAAACGCGATCTTCGATGACGATTTTGCCCTTGACAACTTCTTTGACAATTAGGACAAGCCGCGCCGGATCAATGTCTTTGGCGCAATAAGCAGCCGCTCCTGCCCAGGCCGCATGGATAATCTGCTCGTGATCATCGTAGGCGGTCAACAACACAATCCGAGTGGACAGTTTATCTTGAACAACCTGATGCGTAACCTGCTGTCCGTTCATTCCGGGCAAGTTAATATCCACCACGGCCACATGCGGGCGCAGGGCGCGGATCATCGCCAACGCTTCCGCGCCGTTCGATGCCTGTCCAATAATTTTAAATCCAGGCTCAAGGGATAACGTATTGATAACCCCCTGCCGGAATAATGGGTGATCGTCTACAACAACAATTGTGATTTCTTCCATTACATGCCTGCCATGAACAAGACTATCCAGAGTATAGCACAGGTCAACCAAGCCGACAATTTAGCGTGAGCAATTCACGGACCCGGCCACTGGTACACCGCCATATTTTGCTCACCCAGGGCCGGGGCATAAGGTGCACCCGTTGTAAAAACCGGACTCAGGTCCGAGGTCAGGCGTGGATACCAGTCCGGGAAAGTGACCAGATAAGTGACCCCTTGCTCATCCAGGTATGCCGCAATCCGATCCTCATCCCGCAGGAAAGGGATCACTTCCGGCGAAACCAGGCCGGCCAGATCAACCAGATCATGTCCGCCAAAATATCCCAGCGCACCGATGTCATGCGCCGCAACCAGCGCGTCCGGTGGAACGTCTGCAGAAACCCACTTTGCTGTTGCAACCATTTCGCTTTCGATGATCGCCACATCCCGGCCATAGTGAAGGGCGCCAAGCACCCAGAAGACAACCAAAACGCCACCGGCAGCCAGTCTCCAGGACACCGGGATAATCCATCGCCAGCGTGAGCCGCGCATCAGGGTTAATTCCACCAAACCAGCCAACCCGAGCAGGAAGAAGACCGGCATCGCCGGCATGACGTAGCGTCCGTACTGATACGTGACCGGCAACCGCCAGGCGTAGAGCGCCAAAAAACCGACGAACCAGACTGCAACGGCCAGCACTCCCCAGTCCCGGCGGCGGAGGGCGGAGACCAGTGTAAGCACCATGCCCGGCAACAAAATGACGCCCATCCCTTCCAAAACCGGAAGCGCCTCGCTTCCAAACCTTACGAGAAACGGCAATTTCAGGTACGCCGCGTACTCCGCCTGCTTGGCATAAAACGTGTTCGGCAAAGGGGAGCCGGAGATCATCAAATTGAACAATAAATAAAGTGCAAACAGGCTTCCAAAACCCACTCCCAGGCTGACCAGCGCCCGCAGACGCTTTGACCATGACGGTTGCATCAACAGGATCACCAGCACCGCCGGAGCGAGCAGTGTAACCCCGTCCGGCCGCACCCAGACGGAGAGACCAATCAGCAAGCCCAGGCTGAAATGTTTTTGCGATCCCGATATGATCAGCGCCAGTGCAGCAGTCGCCAACAAAGCAGACAGGAGCGTTTCCATCCCGGAGACCGCCGCCCAGACCAAGTGCCATTCCAGCGCCAGCGCCGCGCCGACCCACGGGAAGCGCGGACGGTACGAGGGTACCAGCCGCCGCA
>DYDH01000322.1 GCA_020717985.1 Herpetosiphon sp.
TACATCTATTCAAATCAGAGAAAGTCGAACAAAATAAGGATTAGTTCCGAGTCTCGCGGTGTTGAATCCCGAAATAAATTAAACAGAAATTTCTGATTATTTTGAAATGACCGAATTATTTTTAGCTGGTGTTGAACGGACGATCTCAACGGCCTTTGAGACAGTCCTATCGAGGTAATTCTGTAGCCGCGATGATCCGAGATGATGGGACCAATCGAGACGTTCTTCCAGCAATCGCGCGATGATCTGCTTTTGGGAATAGCCTCTGCGAGCCAAGGCAAGTGAGTATGCAAAATCCGTAGCGGATTCATTGAGTCGATCATAGTCCGATCGTCGGGTGGATTTGCCGCCCATATAGCGCTTATGCTTATAGCCGTCAGATGAATTTTGAGTTGCCGGAAGGGTTGAGGGGCGGGGTATGTGCGCTGTATTGCGCCAGTCCACCCAGATCAGCTTTGCCAAAGGGAATCGGTCTTGATCGGAGCGATGTTTTTCTTTTCTGTTAAAGAATCCTGGACATCGTCCCCAACGATGGCGAGGGTCAGCTCCCGGATCACTGTTCATTCGAGCCAGCCAGAACCGTTTTTCATCTACGGACAGCTCCCTGTCTGAATGGATCCAGATCTGATAGTTTTCAGGTGATGTCGATACGACCATCCGTCCCGGTTTCCATTTTCCCTCGGGATATTGATGGTGTGATTTCAGATGCGCCGGGTTCAGATCATCCGCCAGCATAAAGAAGGGTTCATGATGATGGGCCGGCTGTATCAGAATGTGATGACCTTTGGCATTCTGTGCTTTCAGGTAGGGGAGATGATCCGGGGATGCCGGCCATAACCCTTTGCTGCAATCCAATACAGCCAGCCGCCAGTGACCTTGAAAAAATCGATCCAGTTTCAGAAAGATTCCATTCACGTTTAGAAAAGTTCAGTCGAGGAGATCCGTACATGTTCTGCGGAGACAAGACATGATCCGTCTTTCGATGCCGCCATCAATGCGCCTCTGGCCAGGTGATTGGCCTTTCGAAGCAAACCGCCGGACGCCTGATGAATCGCCGTAACGGCGGCATCATCAAATGGGTTGGCCGTCACCCCGGCTAGATGCACATGATGAAGGATGTAGTCCTTCATCCCGTCGCGGGTCAGTCCTTCCAGATGTGTTCTGGCTATTATTCTTGATGCCAGTGACGCCGATGTGCGGTAGAGAAGCCTGTCCGCCAGCGTGGACTGTCCGGCGAGTATCAATGGCAGATACAGTTTTGAGTCCTGCTCGAATTGACATAACGTATGCAGCTCTTCAAATACGTCCAGTCTCAGCAAAGATGCCTCGTCGATAATCAATACCGGTTTGAGTTTATGCGATTCGGCCAGTTCAACGATTTCTTTTTTGATAATATTCATCATGACCGATCGGGAAATACTGGATCGATTGATCTTCATTTCCGTCACAATCTGACGATATAGTTCCATGATGGATCCGGTACAGGCTGTCACGGTAATGACCAGATACTCCGATGGATGCAACTGCCCGGCAGCATACCGCAGGGCAGTGGATTTCCCGGATCCGATCTCCCCGGTGACAAGAGCCATACCTCCCAACCGGAGCGTATATTCAAACCGATCAATCACTCCTCTGAGCGCATCCGTCATCAAAATATCCTTCATAGCTATGTTTGCGGGAAATACATCTTTCTCACACCCAAAGAACGCACGGTAGTCTTTCATTTCTCACCCTTTCTGAGGGGACCAAACAAACTCCCTCCGGAATAATTCCGGGGACCGTTCATATCAATATCCGGATCATTGTTTTTATTGCGCTTCACCCGGCAATTCACATGAAGCGACACCTTCGTCAGATACCCATAAGATTGGTTGTTCCAGGTAACTTCCACCCGATCCGGATCGCTGTCGTGATAGGTCAGCTCAACGCGTTTGCCAATCAATGCGACCGGCGCTTCGAATAACCGGCCATTTAGGACCACCGTGCGATCCTTATTGACATTGCGACGGGCGACAGTGCGGAAATAGTTTGTTAATTTAGAAGGCGCTGGCCGGGCGCAATGCAGATTCTCGGTAAACCGCGCAAACGGCGTTTGCCCGGTGGCGCTATGAGGACGGACATGATAGGCCGATTCAAGCCACACCGAAAGCGCGGCGTTCAACTCATCAAGTGTTTTGCCGGTATTGGTGGGAAGAAACATGCTTCGTACGGTCTTAAACCATCGCTCAATTTTTCCCTTTCCTTCCGGATGATACGCACGGGCATGAATCAACGTGATATTCAATGCGGCTGTCACATATTGCAGCTTGTGGCTTTTAAATGCAGCACCGTTATCAACGTAAAGCTTCCTCGGCAATCCTCTTCGAGCCAGAGCATGATATAACGCATCCAAATAGGATATCAGCGTTTCCGAGAGATAAAATCGAGCATACGGAATCAACCGCGAATGATCGTCTATGATCGCGATAAGGTAGGTTTTGCGTTGTTTGCCTTCATGGGTGACATACGGCCCATGCATCACATCGCTCTGCCACAGATCGTTCGGCAACTCCGCTTCAAACTTCCGCCGGTCCTCGGACGATGGATTCCCGCCCATCAGTCCATTTTGTTTCAAAAGGCGATGCACCGTCGTCTTCTTCAGCTCGATCCCAGGCGTGATGCGTTTCAATTGAATCATCTGCCCAATCAGATCCTTTACCGTCAGGTCCGGTCGTTCTTTGCGCAATTTCACCAACGCAGTACACGTGTCATCATCCAACGCCCGGCTTTGCGATTGATCCGATCGAGTATGCGGCATGAGTGATTCCAATTGTCTGCCGCCGGCCTCATAGTCCCTAATCCACTTGTAAATCGTACCCGGACGGATACTCGTCTTCTCCGAATGCGGTATCTGCCATCTCCGGCTACACTTCTCCCGCATCATCCGCCTTCTTTCCGCTCGGCTCATCCCTGCGCCATTCACAAAGTCGCTGATGACTCCATGCCTAAAGATTGCGGTTTCCTGTTTGCGCTTCTCTTTCTGATTTTCGTCCATTTTCAGCCTCCTTTCTGGCTGCTCACGACGGTAAAACAGAAAATCAGGCTTGAAAATGACACGCTTCGGTAGGGTGAGCTGATCCCTGATTCCATACCGGTTTATATGCAACGCGTTACCGGTATAATCTCTCGAATCAGCAGCGCTTCATACCCCGCAACCAATCCGTTCTCCCAGGTGTTGCCCAGATAGGCGGCAATATGTCTGAGCAACCCCCTAAACCAATGATTCTGCCGGTTTCGGGATATGCCACGCAGCCATCGATTCATCCCAGCCTTCATTGAAATACTGGCTCGGATTGTTTTTTCATCCGCTTGAAATCTGGGAAAATGTCCGGAAGGACGACACCGGAGGACGGCTCCGCAATCCGTACACCGATATCGCTTCAAAAACAGCGCTTCCGCAAATCCATCGAAAAATGCCGATACAAAACCATGTCCCCATAATCGCATACTATGGCATCTCGGACATTGGCATGGCTTCTCCCATAGATATTTCCGCCCTAGTGAAAAAAGTATGTTGAGGTTGACTGCGAAAAAAACTATCATAAAACCACCTTTCGAGGCGCCGGTTCTTTTGGGAATAAGCGGCAAAACTTGCTTCCCGAAGAACCGGGTTTTTTTACCCCCTCCATCCATCATTAATTCAGCTTGTCTTGTCAATATAAATAGAAAATATTCGGGTCTTGATTGGCGTAACTTCAACACATCGAGACGTTTCCTGTTTGTTTTGAACAATTTTCCCGATTTATTTGAAATACATTGACACACAAACCTGAAGCAAGATGGGAAAATCCCCGGTCAAGATTTATTGATCACTTTATTCCGGAATCGCTTCTTCTATTTCAAATTAATTCGGCTAAAATCAATCTTTCAGAGAACTATATTATGGGATTCAACAGCATTCATGAATTTTGTGCTGGATACCCAG
>DYDH01000323.1:0-277 GCA_020717985.1 Herpetosiphon sp.
ACAGGTCAATGATACGCCTGCCGGTGTGCGTTACAAAATCAGAGAAAAACCATTCCTGGAATCCCGGCAGATCCGTCTCGTCGAAGTAGAGCGGCGTATCCCGGTTGATCTTCCGCTCGAAATAAAGTTCCATCGCCTTTTCAACATCTGCTTTGAAACGATCCCCTCTAAAGGCAAATTCCGGGATGCGCTTGCGTAACGTTCGTTCGGCAGGGCTGGGTGCTGGCGGGCGAAGACGCGGGATGGCTTCTGCCACCGGCCTGGGTTTGGTGGAGGC
>DYDH01000323.1:283-3801 GCA_020717985.1 Herpetosiphon sp.
TTTGCCGGTACCTTTCGATATCTTGCGTTTTGTTTTTGGACTCATGGACGGCTTTCCTATACCTCTGTATTCAACAATTCTTTCAACGCCAGCAATTCTTCCCTGGACAGGGTTACACCTTTGCCCATCTTCTCGTGGTCCGCTGACCAGTCGCGCAGGTCGTATTTCGCGTCCCTGTCGTTCCAACTGATCAGGTTGAGTTGCTTGGACCAGCCCGATGCGGACTTGGAAAGCACGCCGATCTTTTTGATGATTTCGTATTTGATGTCGGACATGGTTGGGGTCTCCTCAAAGTAGATATTAGGTTGTTTCGCTTAGGGCGCGTTGGAGCAGGTCTGTGACCTTGAGTTCTTTTGCCCATTTCCGCAAATAGCCAAGGTCAAGTTCGCCCGCTCTTGTTTTCAGTACGCCGAGAACATCGCGCCATTGACGCTCAGACACTTCGCCGCCCATGCGATACCATTCGAGTTTGGAGAGAATCGTATCTTCAGGGCTGGCAAATTTTGCGCTGACTTCTGTTTCAAAGATAAAGACCTGCTTTTGGGCGCGGGCAAGTTGGGATTGAAGGAAGGGACGCGGGCGCGGGATGAAGACATCCACTTTGAACATGGTCTCGCGGTGGATGATGTTGAAACTGGAATTGCGCTGGATGGATTCGGCGATCATCTCATCGTCCACATAGAATTCATCCTGCAGTGCCGCGACAAAGGGTTGGAGATGTTCCAGCCGCATTTCGGCAACGATATCCGAATCCTGTGTGGTGCGTACCATGCCGTAAAGTGTGCTGGCAAGCGAGCCGCCGATAAGATAAGGCACGGAGAGTCTTTCGAAAACTTCTGTTACTTTCAATGTAACTTCCACAGGTTCATTTTGCATGGCTGGATTCTCCATATACTTTGCGCGCCAGTTCATCCCCAAGCAGCAAGCCTGCCAGTTTGAAACGCAATTCGGCTTCGTTTGCGTTTGGAAATCTTGAACGCAAACCCGTCATTGCCAACATGCGCGCAGACGCATTCAGTTGCGCCAGCATGTTCATCTTGCGCGTGGGACTCGCCTGCCGCCATAATTGGATTTGCAGGGCTTCCATTTTGGGATGGGTATCGGAAGATAGGACGCTCATATTTTCATTCTACTCCAGACCTGACAGGCGTTGCACTGAGCTTGCTGAAGTGTTTCATCGTGACTGGTCTTAATTCAATCTACCTCATCGGCCACCCGCCCGCGGACTCGATCGCCTCATCCACTTCCTCCATCAAGCGGATCGTCTCGGTAATGGCGGTCAGGATCTTCAGGTAGTGGGTGACATCCTCTTCGCTGAGTTCCCGCCCGCGCCGGTCTTTCAGCCATTTCTCGCAGACCTGGTAGCCGCCGATGTGGAAATTCCAGACATCCAGCGCGACGAGGGGGAAGCCTTCGGATTCGTTGATCATAACGTTGTTGCCGTCAATTTTGGGATAGCCGGGCGCGATGGGGTTGGACGGCTCATTGCCCAGGAAGTAATACTCGATGTGGTGCATTGGCGCTTCAAGCAGGTGATAGGCCACCAGTTTTTTGCCCAAGGCACATAACTCGCGGAACAATTCGACATTGCTCGTGAGCGGCAGGCGCGGGAAATCTATTTTCAGGAATTCGGCATAGCGACTGCGATAGGTGGGACTGTGAAAGACGGCGTACATGTAATGAAAGACATCTTCAGGACCAAAGGTCTTGCGTAGGTCGCCTGTGCCATCGGGAATGAATTTCATGCCAAGCAAATTTTGAAATTGGCTCGTGAAATTTTCAGAGATATTATGTCGGCGTTTATCTTCGCTTCCCATTCCGCCAAAACCTTCAAGCATTAAATTTCTGGCACTATTTGCTCTGTTACCTGGGTAAAGGTAGAGTGGAAAGATATATGAACGATTGTATGGGTCAACGATTTTATGTTGTGCAAATGGCACTTTCCCTGCAAGGCAAGAAATAGTAGTCAACGATTGTCTCGATGTCGCAAAACCGAGCGACTTTGGATTTAGAAAATGCTCGGTTGTTTCCCATCTTGCATAACCCACAAAATCATCATCAAGAACCATCCATCTTTCATCAAATGGGCGATATAAACATTTGGTCAAGGCGTCTTTGTATTTCTTCATTCCTTTTGCAATAGCCTTTGTTCTAAATTTTGCAAGTTTCCAATCGCGAGAATCAACTACTTGATATTTTTCTTTGAACTCATCATTGCTCATTTTGGCATTAGTTGCGTCGGACATCATATTTTCAAGCCAGCGTTTATCAAAATGGATTACTAAATCGTCGTGCAATGAATTCAAACCGCCTGAGTTAACGGGGAATATATCTGTGACTTTTGGGAAACTCTGGTACTCTTCTGTGAGTTCTGATTCTTGTTGCGTCCACAAAGTAAAAGGTGGCTTGGGCGCAATCTCAACCCAATCAATCGAACCCATTTGCTTATGATGAGTTAATAGCCATTCATACTTGAATTCTCTTGTACCAAATAAATCTGCGCGAAATACTTTGGCGATTCCCTTTGTGTCTTGGGATTTCACCATCAGGCAAATTGCTACACCTTGTTGAATATCAAAAACATTCTCATCTTTTGAGCCATCAGGAGCAGTTTCTTTCTTTTTTGTGTTACCGTGCAAATCAAGCACATAAATCTCGTCAAACGTTTTCATGAGTTGTTGCCTCATGGCACGGAAAGTTGGATTATCGAGATAGCCATGATTGGTAATCATGGCGACAATTCCTGCGCCGCTCTGCCCAATACGCCATTCCCCAAAGCGAATGAACTTAACGTAATCATCCAAGAGCATTTTTGGATTTTGTTCTTTTATTTCATCGTGAGGATAATAATTTTGCCTTACTTGATTTGTAATCCATTGTCCATTGTTTGAAGAAGTAACAGCATAGGGTGGGTTGCCAATGACTATCGTTACGGGTACTTTATTCTTGACTACGTTTGAGTGTTCTATTTCGTGTGCAAATGCAGGCGTATCCACGCGCGCCACTTCATGGGCAGGTTGCAGGGCATTGCTCAGGTAAATTTGTAGGCGTTCGCCATCCCGAAATTCGAAGCCGAATTCCTGCAAGGTCAACCCCACCTTCATGTGGGCAATTGTATAAGGCGACATCTTCAACTCAAAGGCATACAAGCGCGGCAGTAAACTCTCGCGCACATATTGATTCCATTTCACTCGAAGTTCATCTTTTTTCAACCGCTTATATTTTTGGCAAAACGTCTCATACGCCACCATCACGATGTAACGCAGGAAAGTCCCTGTGCCTGTGGCGGGGTCGAGAAAGACGGGCGAAAAACTGCCGTCCGTTGAAACCGTGCTGAGTATTCCATCGGGACAATTGAAAACCGTCCGCAGTAAATAATCCACCGAACGCACGATGAACGAAACCGCAGGGTCGGGCGTGTAGAACTCGCCGCGCTTCGTCTTCTGCTGTGGGTCGTACGCGCGCATGAACGTCTCATAGAAATGGATGACAGGGTCTTCGCCCTTCTTCTGCCGCCC
>DYDH01000076.1:0-1536 GCA_020717985.1 Herpetosiphon sp.
CCCTGCTCGTCTCCAACGGCAACCTCTTCCTCGAACAACTGCTGGCGTCGTTCCCAGGCATTCAACCCTTCCGCGCCCTGCCCGCCGCCGACGGCACACTGCAAATCCCCAACGAGCCGTTCGACCTCTACATCTTCGACGGCGTTCTCCCCGCCGAGTTGCCCAAGGCGAACCTGCTGCTCATCAGCCCGCCCGCCAATCCTTTTTTTACGGTCGGCGAGACGGTCAAGGAAATCAAGAATATCCAAGTCAACGACCACAGCCTCACCCGCTATGTGGATTGGAAAACCGTCCACGTTTTGCAAGCGGACAAGGCGACCATGCCGAACTGGATGAATGTGCTGATCGAAGCGGACTCGACTCCGCTGGTAGCTGCGGGCGAAACCAACGGACAGCGAATCGCCGCCCTGACCTTTGACCTGCGCGAAAGCGACCTCCCGTTACAGGTTGCCTACCTGATTCTTTTCTCCAACCTGATTAATTACCTCGCCCCGCCCAGCGCCTTTGACTCATCCCAATCTTTGAGCGCAGGCGAAACCCTGACCCTCATTCCGCCGACGGACACCGAACAAATCGTCATCGCCTCACCTTCTGACAAAGCCTACACCCTCGCGGCGGGACAAACCCTCTTCAGCGAAACAAACGAACTCGGCTACTACGCCGTGAACTTCATCTCGAAAGACGCAACCAAAGTTGAATACTTCGCTGTTAACCTATTCAACCCCGCCGAGTCAAATATAAGTCCGCGCGAGAAATTGCAAATCGGCAGTACATCCATCGCCCCCGCCGCATCCCAACAAGTCGGATTACAGGAATTATGGAAATGGTTGGCGGGTTTTGCGTTATTGGTTTTAATGATTGAGTGGCAAGTATTCCATCGCAAAAGTTTTCGCCCCGTCCATTCGCGCTGAGCGAAGTCGAAGTGCGCTTTCACTCCATCCAACGTCCTTCGACTTCGCTCAGGACGAAGATTTTATAGCAAAAGGAAATTACCATGCCCTACCGCGTTTACATTCTTCTCTGCTCCGACGGCTCATACTACACTGGCAGCGCCGCGAATGTGGAAAAACGCGTGTGGCAACATCAGGAAGGGTTTTCAAAAGAGGCATATACTTTCACTCGCCGTCCAGTAAAACTTGTTTGGTGTTCAGAAGAAGTTGCAAGATACTCGGACGCTTTGCGATTTGAACGACAAATCAAAGGTTGGAGCCGTGCAAAGAAGGAAGCTTTGATTCGAAATGATTTTGACGCCATTCATCAAATTGTGACGGATGAACGGGAAAGAAGAGAAAAGAAAAAACTAGAGACCTCCGCGCTGAGCGAAGTCGAAGCGCCTCTCGTCAACCAGTCCTTCGACTTCGCTCAGGACGAAGATGAATAAATATATTCGCGCTGAGCAGCTTGCCCTGAGCTTGTCGAAGGGAAGTCGAAGCGCTCTCCACGCCCATGTCCTTCGACTTCGCTCAGGACGAAAAACATAAACAATGCGCTTCACCTCTCCACTCTTCCTGCTTTTATTCCTCCTCGTGCCACTTG
>DYDH01000076.1:1544-20334 GCA_020717985.1 Herpetosiphon sp.
ATTGGCGCGCCGAGTAAGGGCGCATCAAGAAGACGTGAACTAACTTCCCTTGTTTTACGATTAATCATCATCCTCTGCCTGATTCTTTCACTTGCAGGTCTCGAACTCGTCCAAAGCGGAAACAACCTCGCAGTCGTCTTTCTCATGGACGTATCCGACTCCATGCCGCAGCAAGCTGTGGAGCAGGAAGTGGCATACGTACGCGAGGCGCTGAAATCCATCGGCGCGGACGATAAAGCCGCCATCATCCTCTTCGGGGCGGACGCGTTGGTCGAGCGCCCGATGTCGGCGTTGGACGAACTGTCCGCCATCACCTCTGTTCCGATTACGAATCAAACCGACCTTGCCGAAGCCATTCAACTGGGGCTGGCGCTCTACCCGTCTGGCTACGCGAAGCGGATGGTGATTTTATCCGACGGAGCCGAAACCACAGGCGACGCGCTAAACGCAGCGAAGTTCGCTTCGGCGGCGGATGTGCAAATCGTGGTCATGCCGTTTCTCAGTCAGGTGGACGCCGAAGCCCTCGTCACCGAAGTGGACGCGCCCACCCACCTTCGCGGCGGAGAGCAGTTCGACTTGAACGTTTCGATTCAGGCGAACCAATCCATGCGGGCGACGGTTCGCGTGCTTGCAAAAAATCAAATCCTGTACGAAGCGACGCACGAACTGCACAAGGGCAACCAAACCCTCAGTTTGCCGCTGACCGCCAACGAGCCTGGCTTTGTCAGTTATCAGGTGCAAATCACGCCCGAGCAGGACGCCTTCTACCAAAACAATCGGCTGGATACCTTCTCACAGGTCGAGGGTCCGCCTCGGGTGTTGATGGTCGCGCCGCCCGCAGGCGAATCCCTGCCCGACGGCAAGCCGCGTCCCGATGAATATTCCCTCCTCCTGCAAGTCCTCACCTCGGCTGGCTTTGACGTGAAAGTCGTCACGCCGAGTCTCATGCCCGCCGACCTGCCGACCCTCGCGCAGTACAACTCGGTGGTGCTGGTGGATGTCCCCGCGCGGCAACTGGACACCGCCCAAATGGAGACTCTGCAATCCTACGTGCGCGACCTCGGCGGCGGGCTTGTGGCTGTCGGCGGACCGACCAGCTTCGGGGTCGGTGGGTATTTCCACACGCCGCTCGAAGAGGCGCTCCCCGTCGACATGGAAATCAAAGACGAGCAGCGTCGCCCATCGCTGAGCATCGTTTTTATCATCGACCATTCGGGGAGCATGAGCGACACCAGCGGCGGCGTGACCAAGCTGGAGCTTGCCAAGGAAGCGGCGGCGCGTTCGGTGGATATGCTTTTCCCGTCTGACCGCGTGGGCGTGATTGCCTTCGACGACACTGCCAGTTGGGTGGTGCCGATTACCGAAGCCGAAAACCGCGACGAGATTGTCAACGCCATCGGCGGGATTCAACTTGGCGGCGGCACGGATATTTACGCGGGCTTGCTGGCGATGTCGAAAGTGCTGCCCGACGACCCGTCCAAAGTGAAGCACGTCATCCTGCTCACCGACGGCGGCGCGGACATCACGGGCATTCCAGAACTCGTCGAAAAGTTATACAAGGAAAACGGCATCACGCTTTCGACGGTCGGCGTGGGCAACGACGCCGCGCCTTTCCTCAAAGACCTTGCAGCGCTCGGCGGCGGACGTTATCACTTCACCAACAACGCGGGCAACATTGCCACCATCTTCACTGAAGAAACCACCCTCGCGACGCGTGCTTACATCGTCGAAGAGTCGTTTTACCCGACGCTGGTCAACTCGTCGCCGATTTTGTCGGGCATCACCGAAGCCCCGCGCCTGCATGGCTACGTGGCGTCCAGCGCCAAAGACCTCGCGCAAGTCATCCTCGAATCTGAAAAAGGCGACCCGATTCTTGCAGCGTGGCAATATGGCTTGGGTAGGTCTGTCGCCTTCACCTCCGACGCCACAGGTCGCTGGGCGCGCGATTGGGCGCGCTCCGAAATTTTCCCGACCTTCTGGGCGCAAGCCGTCCGCTACACGATCAACGACACGCTTAACTCGGCGCTGCAAATGACCGTCGAGCCGCAGGGCGAAAAATCCAGCATCATCCTCGACGCGCGCAGTCGTGCGGGCGAGTTTCTCAACGGCTATCAAATCGAAGCCAGCATTGTCGCGCCCAACGGTGACTCCCAAACCGTGAACTTCTCGCAAGTCGCGCCTGGGCGATACGAATCTGAATTTGTCCCAACCGAGCAAGGCATTTATTTAATTCATTTTTCGGGGAAGACTGACACTGGAAGCGGGTCTGACTCTTTTGCCGAGACAACGGGCTGGGCTTTGTCCTACTCCCCAGAATATCAGCGCATCGACCCCGACCCTGACCTGCTTCTGCGACTATCGGCAGTGGGCAACGGGCAGGTTTCGTCGCCGCGTCCAGAAGAAGTCTTCAAGCACGATTTGAAAGCAACACGCGCCTCCCAACCGATTGCGCCGTGGTTGTTGTTGATTGCCGCGCTGTTGTTGCCGTTTGACATCGCTGTCCGCAGGTTGATTATCACGAAGCATGATGTGAGGTTAATGCGGGAGTGGGTTGCGCAAAGGTTGCCAAGTCGGGCTGGAAGCCCGACCTACAAGGCGGAGACGAATCCGCAGATGGAAGCTTTGCGTAGCGCGAAGAGTCGTGTGCGCGGGAGTAAAGCACCGCCAGCTAGGGAAATGCCCATTGAAACGGTATCAGCTCCGAGCGTAGAAAAAGAGGCGGAGGCTACTCATCCAAAGCAGGACGCACCCGAATCGACCACGTCCGCTTTATTGGCGCAGAAAAAGAATCGTCGGAAATAAAAATATCAAGCCGTATCCTGTTGCGTTGCCGCTCTTATTGCCTTGAACAATTCCCAAGCCCTGCCCCCAACAACCCAAAGCCCAAATATAAAACAAATGATCTCAAATGCTTTGTCACCAGATGGGTTATCCGTTGAAGTCTCGGGGCTGGCGGGATCATAATAGACCGTGATCGTTTGTCCTACAGAATAACTTCCCTCAGCGCTATTACCTGTATGTGTCGCGCCATCCACAATGTATTCGTAGGTTGAAGATTCGGTACCGTCGTCGGAACTGAGAGACCCGGTGGAAGACATGACTTGCCCTTCCACACTGAGCCAGTTCGATCGGTTCACTTGTATTGCGCCAAAAGCCCAAATAAGAATCGCCAGTCCAACTGCGAATGCAATGATATTCAGACAACCTTTTCCGATGCTCAACATATTGCTCTCCTTTTCAATAGTGTGTGAACCAAATATTCCCCAAACACAGCCAACTCCATTTTACTATTTTTAGCAACATGAATCAAAAATGGGACTGTTCTGCGTGAATAGTCCCATTTCAACCAATCATTTACAAACTGAGGCTCGGAAAAAGAATCGTTGGAAATAATTTTGTACTGTTTATCGGGGCTTCGCCCCTGGTGGAACAACGTCAGATGGCGAAATCTCCGCCGTGCCAAATGCCGTGATCGGGCGTATGCATGGCAGGGGTAAGGGAAGCATGACCATCAAGCCGTTTTTCAAGTTTTTCCACATGCGCCACCAAAGCGGACAATGTTTCGCCAATGGTATCGGGAAGAAGACCATGTTCAAGGTCGGGCTTGTTGTTGGTCAATTTATCCTGACTGCGGACAACGATCTGTCCCGGCACGCCGATGATGACCGAATTGGGCGGAGACGGCTTGACCACAACGGCATTCGCACCAATGCGGCTGTGCGCGCCAATGGTTATATCGCCCAACACTTTTGCCCCCGCGCCAATGACCACATGATCTTCAATGGTAGGATGACGTTTGACCTTATGCAGACTCGTACCGCCAAGGGTCACGCCGTGATAAAGGGTCACGTTGTTTCCAATTTCGGCAGTTTCGCCGATGACCACGCCCATGCCATGGTCAATGAAAAAATTATGACCGATGGTCGCGCCCGGATGAATCTCGATACCAGTCAGGTTGCGGGCAGTTTGTGAAAGCCAGCGGGCGAGCAGTTTGAAATCACTCTTCCAAAGGCGATGCGTGATGCGATGCATCCAGACCGCGTGCAAGCCGGGGTAACACAACATGACTTCAAAAACATTACGAGCCGCGGGGTCACGGTCTAGAACAGATTGAACATCTTCACGAATAGTCTTGAACATTTTCCTCTCCCGTTCAGACCTCGGAGGTCTTAAAGACCTCCGAGGTCTTTTTTTATCAGTCCGCCAGGTCGGCAAATAAAGGCGTGGACAAATAGCGTTCACCGAACGAAGGGATGATGACCACGATCAACTTGCCTGCGTTCTCTACACGGTTCGCCACTTGCAAAGCCGCCCAGGTCGCTGCACCCGATGAGATGCCAACCAGCAAACCTTCCTGGCGCGCCATACGACGGGCTGTTGCGAAAGCATCCTCATTCTTCACGCGGATAATCTCATCGTAAATTTTTGTGTTGAGCACATCGGGAACGAAGCCCGCGCCAATCCCCTGAATGGGATGCGGTCCCTTTGCGCCGCCAGACAAAATGGGAGACGCATCTGGTTCAACGGCAATCGCCTTGAAAGACGGCTTGCGCGATTTCAGTACTTCGCCAATACCTGTGATCGTTCCGCCTGTGCCAACGCCAGAGACAAGAAAATCAACCTTGCCGTCGGTGTCGCGCCAGATTTCCTCAGCGGTCGTTTTGCGGTGAACTTCGGGATTAGCCAAATTCTTGAACTGCTGAGGTAGAAAATATTTCGGGTCAGAAGCGGCAAGTTCCTCGGCTTTGCGGATCGCACCACCCATACCATCGGGACCGGGGGTCAGCACCAATTCCGCACCGTAGGCACGCAGCAACATGCGGCGTTCCTTGCTCATCGTTTCAGGCATGGTCAGGATAATTTTGTATCCGCGCGAAGCGGCAACCATTGCCAGCGCAATGCCTGTGTTGCCGCTGGTCGGCTCCACGATGACTGTATCCTTGTTGATCAAACCAGCCTTTTCGCCTGCGTCAATCATCGCCGCACCAATGCGGTCTTTCACTGAATGGGCAGGGTTATAGAATTCAAGTTTGGCAACTACTGTCGCCTTGGCGCCCTCGGTGACGCGGTTCAAGCGGACAAGCGGGGTATTGCCGATCAAGTCTGTTACGTTATTTGCGATTTTCATGTTACTCTCCTTAGATAAAGTTGGTTTTGGGGTTCTCTTCTTTCAACCAGGAAGTGTCACAAAAGTTTATTGGTTGAAAATTTGAGATTTAAATAAATAAAACGGCTGTCTGCAACCGAAAACATTTTCGGTATTCGCAAACGATGGGCGCAAATAAGCCGCGTTCAGCAGCTTTGAATTTGCGGGGTTCAGACCCACCGTCTACGGCAGTCAGCCGTTCATCTCTGGGAAAAAGAGGCGGTGGTTAGAAACCCCGCCGTGTACAGATGCAGTTCAAAGTTATTTTCATCATGTGTTCTTGGATAGTGTGAATGGGCAATATCTTACCCGATAAACCGCCAAAGTGCAATTTCAAAACAGGAACATCCCAAACCCAAAATTCGTTATACAATTACGTACGTTCGATAAACACATTGCATCGGGAGGCAGGCAAAATGGATAATAAGAAACTTCTACGCGCACTCGGCATTCTTGCAATTATTGTAGGTATTGCATTGGCGCTCGCGCTTTCAAAAAGAGCTTTTTTGGACAACGCTTCTCCTTCCATTAAACCTCAGCAAACGGGACCGCAAGTGATCGCGCAAGATCCAGTTGAGGGACAACGACTGGACCTTTCCGCGCCGATTCAGATTCAATTTGACCGCGACATGGAGCCGACCAAGACGGGCGACTCATTCTCGCTTCTCAAAAACGGGACGGTTGTTCCCGGTCAAGTGACATGGGTGGACGCCCAAACATTGACCTTCACGCCAGACTCGCCGCTTGACCCAGGCACGGTTTACATCGCAACATTCTCCCCCGAAGCCGCCGCAAAAGACGGCACATCCCCACAGGAAAAAATTGAGGTTGAGTTCAAAACAGTCGAGAACCTTGCTGTGGCACAGGTGTTCCCCGCACAGGACACGCAGGAAGTTGATTTGAACACCAGTATCACGGTCATCTTTAATCATCCGGTTGTGCCAGTGACAATCGTGGAGGAACAAAGCAAACTGCCCCAACCGTTGAAATTTACACCCGCAGTCAAAGGCAAGGGCGAATGGGTCAATTCGTCGGTGTATGTCTTTCAGCCGGAGGAAATCCTTTTGAGCGGCACCAGCTATCAGGTCAGTGTGGAAGCGGGAATAAAGGATACGCTGGGCAACGCATTGAACGAGTCGTTCAATTGGCAATTCAGCACGAGTGCGCCCGTCATCTATAATTTTGCATTGAAAGACGGCGCGCAGAATCCATCCGAAGAGGTGAAGGATGTGCCGCTCGATCAGACCTTTATCTTGACCTTCCTGCAACCGATGGATTCTAAAAGCGTGGAAAGCGCGTTGACACTGGTCAACCGCGAAACACAACAAGCCTTCCCCGTAAAATTTTCATGGGACGAAAAATTCACCACGCTAACCATTGATCCCGATGGGAAATTCAAGATCGCCAGTTTCTACGAGTTGACCGTTGCCAATAGCGCGCAGGCAGGCGACGGCGGAAAACTAAAGGAAGGGCTAACCGTACAATTTGCCACAGTGAGCCTGCCTTCAATCGTGAGTGTATTCCCCGCGCCTGATTCAGAGGGCGGCTTCAACTCATCCATAACGATCACATTTGCATCGCCGATGGATTTCGACAGCATGAAGGGGCGGGTCAATATTTCACCCGCAATACCAGGCGCCCCCGATTGGTATTACAGCACCTACGATAAAAGTTTATACATCAACGGACTTGAACCCGCCACAAATTACGTGGTGCGAATTCTGCCCGGCATGAAAGACCCGTACGGCAACACGATCAAGGATGAAGTTTCCTATATCTTCAAGAACGGGGATTATTCCCCGTATGTACGGCTTGCCATGCCGTGGACTCCGCTGGTATATCGCGCGGATGGAACGCAGGAAGTTTATTTCGAGCATCTGAACATCAACGAAGCTACCGTTTCAATTTATCCGCTGACATTGGAGGAGTTTGGAAAATTAAGCTCAGGCGAAATTGCCACAACAAGCTTCACTCCGCAAGTCAAAGCGCTGCGTGAATGGAAGATGGACGCAAGCGCGCCGAAAAACATACTTCAACGCGAACATTTCCTGTTTGACGAACAGGGCAAGCCGCTCGAAACGGGATATTACTTTATCGGCGTAAAAAGCCAGCCATTCCAATACGACACAAATTTCTATCAGGGCAACCTCTTCCTGGTGGCGACAGATAATGTCACCTTCAAAGCCACGCCCACCGAAGGCCTCGCCTGGGTGACTGACCTCGAAAGCGGCGCGCCACAAGCAGGTGTTCCGGTCACTTTTTATGACGACAAGTTCAGGGAAATCGACGGGACAACCACCGACAAGGACGGACTTGCCTATATCGAAAACATGAAAGCGGCAAACTATGCGCTCGCCAAGAGTGATGGTCACTTTGCCTTCACCGCTTTATATTGGGGCAGTGACGTTTCAGCTGGCGACTTTGGCATTTATGACAATTATTACAGCGGCACAGAAAAGCTATTCGGATATATGTATACAGACAGAGCAGTGTACCGCCCGAATCAGGAGGTATTCTTCAAGGGTATCCTGCGCGCAAACGACGACCTGCACTACAGCCTGCCCGAAGAAAAGCAGGTATATGTGGTTGTGGAACAATGGGGACAAAAGATATTTGCGGAATATGTACCGGTCAACGAGCAGGGCAGTTTCAGCGGAATGGTAAAACTTGCGCAGGATGTGTCGTTGGGCTCATATACCATCTATGCTTACAAATCCGATGCGGCAGATGAGTCGTCCATCAGCGCCGTTGGCTTCAACATCGCTGAATATAAGAAGCCCGAATTTGAAGTGAGCGCCGCGCCCGACAAACCAGCCATCCTCGCCGGCGGCACGGTCAACTTTGGACTGGATGCCGAATATTATTCCGGCGGCATTTTGAAAAATGCGCAGGCAGATTGGTTCATCGAATCTTCGTTCTATTATTTCGCGCCCTCCGCGAAATACAACCAGTATAGTTTCATGGATTGGGATCGCGACGTTTTTATGTCTCCCAATCAAGGCGTACTCCATGACACAGTAGACCAGGGCAACGGCGTGACAGATGAAAATGGTCACCTCGATATTCAACAGACCTTTGGCTCCAGTAAAAACAATATCAGCCAGCAAATGAATCTCTACGCCAATGTGACCGATGTAGCCGGCAACACGGTCAGCGGCAGCACAAGCGTGGTCGTACATCAAAGCGAATACTACACAGGCATTCGCTCCGAGAAATATATCGGCAGGCAGGGAGAAGCACAGCCTTTCAGCGTGGTCGTCCTCGATTGGGATTCCCAGCCCATCGCGGAGCAGAAGGTCACGGTCAACTTTGTGGAGCGGCAGTGGTACAGCGTGCAGGAAAAGGACAAGCAAGGTCAACTGCGCTGGGTCACAACAGTGAAGGAAATCCCTGTCAGTAAACAGGATTCAACCACAGGCGCGAATGGAATCGCGCAGTTGGAATTCGTCCCACCGAAGGGCGGAGTCTTCAAGGCGCTCGTCACAGTCCACGACTCGAAGGGAAACTCGCATCAATCCTCGACCTATATCTGGGTTGCCAGCGATGGAGAGATTTCGTGGCGACAGACCAACGACCGCGCCTTCAGCCTGATCGCCGACAAGGACATGTACGCTCCCGGCGATACTGCTGAAATTTTGATCGCGCAGCCTTTCAAGGAAAAAGTGTACGCGCTTGTTACCTACGAACGCGGACACATTTACAAGCAGGAAGTGGTTCAACTCGAAGGCAGCAGCACCATTTACAAATTACCGATCACAGACGAAATGGCGCCGATCGCGTATGTCTCTGTCACCGTCATCAGCGGAGCCGAAAATACAGGCGCGCCCGATTTCAAGATCGGCATGACGAAGATCAACATTGACACGAAACAAAAGACTCTCAATGTCTCTGTAACCACAGACAAGGAAACTGCGGGACCCGGTGATGAGGTCACCTACACGATCACGACAAAAGATATAAACGACAAACCTGTCTCTGCGGATGTTTCGCTTGCCGTGGTGGACAAAGCCGTCCTGGCATTGGCGCCGCCCAATTCCGAGCCTATGTTGGATAGTTTTTACTCCGCCCAATCCTTGAGTGTGACCACCGCGCTCGGCATTGTTTCCAGCGCAGATGCTTTCAATGCGAATTACCGCGCCACCATTCCTGACGGACTCTTGAGCGGAAGCGGCGGCGAAGGCAAAGGCGACTCTGGCATCATCACCGTACGGCAAAATTTCAAGGATACGGCTGTATTCAAAGCGGATGTCGTCACAGACGAGAACGGCTCGGCGCAGGTGAAAGTGAAACTGCCAGAAAATCTCACAACCTGGGTTGCGGACGTGCGCGCCATCACCGCGGACAGCCGCGTGGGGCAAGCTAGGAATGAATTACTCAGTACCAAGCCGCTCTTTGTCCAATTGCAAACGCCGCGCTTCTTTATCGTCGGCGATCAAGTGACAGTCGGCGCGACCATCTTCAACAACTCGGAGAATTCGCTCAAAGTCAATGTGAAACTCGACGCGCAAGGCGTTGACCAAAATTCCAAAGCCGCACAAACCATTGAGGTCAAAGGCAAACAACAGGCGTACGTCACATGGGATGTGGTCGTGCATGATAACGTCGAGCGTGTGGATATGACGGCCACCGCCACCAGCGGTCAATTCACCGATGCAAGCAAGCCCGCGCTTGGCACGCTGTCAGAGCAAGGCATTCCTGTCCTCCATTACACCGCCGTCGAAACCGTCGGGACATCGGGCATGATCTCAAGCTCAAACTCGATTACAGAAAATATTCAATTGCCCACGTCACTAAACTTCAGCGACGCGAATCTATCCATTGAGGTTTCACCCTCTCTCGCCGCGTCCATGACATCGAGTTTTGCATATCTCGAAGATTATCCATATCTGTGCATGGAGCAAACAGTCTCGCGCTTCCTGCCCAACGTCATCACCACCCGCGCATTGAAGGCAGAAGGAATTCCCTCTCCACTGCAAAGCGATCTCGACACGCAAGTCAACGCGGCTCTGCAAAAGATCTATTCCAAGCAGTTGTATGACGGCGGCTGGAACTGGTGGGATGGTGACGTGAGCGATCCGCTGACTTCCGCGTATGTTGTCTACGGTTTGCTTGAAGCCAAAGAATCCGGTTACGAGATTTCACAAAACGTACTCGATAACGGCATCGCATATTTGAAAGATAACCTGCCCGACCTCAGACGCAACGATTCTTCATGGCAATACAATCGTCACGCCTTCATGCTTTATGTTTTGGCGCGCGCAAATGAACTCGGCGCCGGGCAGACCAACTTCATCTTCGAGCATCGCGCCTCATTGGATTTGTATGGGGAAGCCTATCTGGCGCAGGCGATGTATCTGCTTGACCCGAAGGATTCACGCATCTCCACGCTTCTTTCCGACCTCGCGACTGCCACTGTCCAATCGGCAGCGGGCGCCCATTGGGAGGAAAAAACCAAAGACTATTGGAATTGGAATTCGGACACACGCACAACGGCGATTGTCTTGAACGCCTTTGTACAAATTGATCCGGCAAATCCCATCAACGCGAACGCTGTCCGCTGGCTGATGGCGCACCGCAACAGCGGACATTGGTATTCCACGCAGGAAACCACATGGTCACTGATCTCGTTGACCAACTGGCTGGTCGCATCCAAAGAATTCGAAACTGATTACAAGTATGCCATCGGCTTGAATGACAAAATGCTCGAACAAGGTCAGGCAAACAAGGATAATCTAAACGACACGGTCAAACTGCAAGTTGAACTCAAAAACCTGTTGAAAGCCAACACACTAGTCTTCTCGCGTGGAAGCGGCACAGGCAATTTGTATTACACCGCTTATCTCAGCGCCACCCTGCCTGTGGAAGAAGTTCAGCCTTTGGATCAGGGGATGAGTCTCTCACGCGAATACTTCACACTCGACAACCTCAAGAAACCCATCACAGAGATCGAGCGTGGCGAGTTGGTCAAAGTCCGCTTGACGGTGGTTGTGCCTGAAGCGGTTCATTATGTTGTGATCAATGATCCCCTGCCCGCGGGTTTCGAATCCATTGACGCATCCCTCGCCACAGACACGGCAGTCCCATCATCGTACACAGCCAAGGATTACAAAGATCGCGGCTGGGGCTGGTGGTACTTCAGTCACATCGAATTGCGTGATGAAAAGGTGGTGCTCTCTTCGGATTATCTCCCCTCCGGGACTTATGTGTACACCTACCTGACACGCGCCAGTACAGCAGGCACGTTCAAGGTCATCCCGCCCACCGCTTCCGAATTCTACTTCCCCGATGTCGGCGGGCGCGGCGCGGGCAGCGTATTCACCGTGAAATAATATTGCAAATCAAAAAGCAGGGACACGCTTATGTGTTCCCTGCTTTTTGATTTAACAACCGAACTTAAAAATTCAGATGCCTATTTCTTATCCTCAGCTTCGCCCAATTTCTTTTCTTCCACCTTAGCAATGGATTCGATGCGCTCATTGACCTGTTCAAGCTGGAGTCGAAGTTCATCCCGTTCATTAATCACTGAATGAAGAGAATTCATAAAAACAGTTTTATCCTCTTCTGAAACAGTCGACAGCAAACGCTCAACACGTGTAACATGCTTGATTTTCTGTTCCAATTTTATTTCAAGGCGCTCGCGGTATCCATCATAAAACTCAAATTCCTTGAGCGGCTCATGTGAAGCGGAAACTTCCTGTGTCAGGAGCTCTTTTATCGTCTGCATCAGTTGATCGATATCAATTGGTTTTTCAAGAAAGCGGGAAACACCAATGAGCGCCGCAAACGTTTTATCCTCAGGCGCAACGTATGTAGCCGAGAGAAAAATCACAGGGATATTACGGGTTTCGGGGTCCAGGCGTAATCTATGAACAAGGCTAAACCCGTCCACCTTGGGCATCAGGATGTCGGTGATTACCAGAGCCGGACGCTCATGCCTGATGAACTCCAACGCCTCTTCGCCATTACGCGCCGTGACCACGCGATACCCTCCCTTAAATTTCAACGTTCTATCTATCAACTCTAATATGTTGGGTATATCTTCCACTACCATTAAATAATCTGAATGTTCATCCATAATTCTATTCTATTGCCTTTATGGCGCTTCAAATATTGCAACTTTATTCTCAAATTAAATCATAAATCTTTTTGTGGTAATAAGTCGGTTGAAAGTTTTTAGACACATTCCTGCTCTTTCGGGGGCTAAGCGCCTGAAAGAGCAGGAATGGATTAAAGTATTTTCGACGAATTACTTAACAGCAACGGGTTTACGCTACGAACTTGCCATCCTTATAAAAGAGTTCACCGTCCACGTGCATCTCGGTCTCTTTTGTGGCATCGGTGATCAAATCCCAATGGATGCTGGAACCGTTCAACCCGCCTGCTTCGCCAAAGCCATTGCCCAGTGCCAGGTGGAACGTCCCGCCGATCTTCTCGTCATAGAGAATGTTCTTTGTAAAGCGGCTGATCCCATAATTTGTGCCGATCCCCAATTCACCCACGAAGCGTGAACCCTCATCTATATCAAGCGTGGAAAGTAAAAATTCTTCATTGTTTTCGGCGCTGGCTTTTACAACCCTGCCATTTTCAAATTCCAGGCGTACGCCTTCGACTGACTTGCCTTGATAAATGGCGGGATAATTGAACGACACCCAGCCATTAATTGATTCTTCCACAGGGCTGGTGAATATCTCTCCGCTGGGCATGTTCTGGTCGCCGTCTGAATTGATGAACTTGCGCCCGGCAATCGAGAGCGTCACATCCGCCTGCGGGCCGCGGATCGTGATCGTCTTTTTGCCTGCCAGCCACGAGATCAGGCGTTCCTGTTCATCATGCATATTGCGCCAGTATTGCACGGGGTCCACCTGGTCTGCAAAGGTGGCTTGATAAACAAAGTTTTCGTAATCTGCAAGGCTCATTTCGGCATCCTGCGCCAATGCCTGGCATGGATAGTTTGTCATCACCCAGCGCAATTCGCGTAAAGCGGAACGCTTGGTATATATTTCCGTCCATTTTGCATACGCCTGGTTACGTATCTGCTGCCGGGTTGGATCAACATTGCTCATGGCGCGCGTATTTTCAGGCGCTTCAATAATGATCCAGGCATTCACATCCTTGATCATGTGCATATCAAGCGGCGGCATCCAACGCAGTTGCGCCTCTCCCGCCTGCGCCATAAAAACCTCATTCAAGTCACTGGATTCCAAGGTCACACTCGGGTTGCCCCCAGCCCGCAGAATATAAGTCACCACCTCTTTCACCAGGGGGACTGACTGCCAATTGGCATTGACGTGGACCCAATCTCCCGCCTTCACTCTGGTGGAATAATTTACCAGCACATTAGCCAACCTGTTCAATCTTATATCCGACATGTTATGTTTTGCTCCTGTTAAAATCGACCTCATTGATATTGCGGAACGGGGTAATTATAGCCATTCTCCCATTTGTTTGCAAAGCAGGCGGGGTCGAAATAGGACTACAGTATGCCGCCGAAACACCTACGCTGCCGCATCCATTTTCAAAAACGCGCGTATATTGAGGTATCAATCAAATTTTGGAGGTTCAAATGACAACCCAACGACAGGCTTTACGACGCTCAAAACGCAACCGCATGGCAGCCGGTGTATGCGGCGGACTCGCTGAATTTTTCGGGGTCAGCACATTCTGGTTCCGTCTCGCATTCCTGATCGCGCTCATCCCCGGCGGCGTGCCGGGCATTCTTGTCTATCTGGTGATGATGGTCATCATACCCAGCGAATAGATGCGGATAATAGCCGTGGAATCAAAATCGCCGAGGTCAGGTTGACCTCGGCGATTAAATTTTTTATCCTACCAAACGCGGATCACTTGTCCGGGGTAGACAGGTTCGGGTTGTAGAGTGTTGGGTTGAGTAGCTGCAGGCTGTAGACAGACGTCCCGTAACTATTGGCAATAATGCGCAGTGTATCGCCATATTGCACTGTGTAGTAGGTGGGAGCGGCGGCAGGCAGATTAATACATTGCCCGACATAGATCAAACTTGCATTCCAGATCTGCGGATTGACAGCCAGAATATCATTCACGCCGACTCCCTGCCTCGCGGCAATTTTCGCGAGGGTATCGCCAAACTGCACGACATAGGTATTTCCATACGATGGCGGGTAATAGACTGGAGGAGGCACAGGCGCGGGCACGTATCCGCTCGGGATGTATAACACCTGTCCCGCGTAAACCCACCAGCCAAGTCCGGGGTTGGAAGCGCGGATTGCGTCAGTAGTGGTGCCGCAGAGCGAAGCGAGTCCGCTCAACGTATCACCCCATTGGACAGTGACATAACTGGCGCAGCCCGACCACGCCATCACACCTCCAGTTGACGCAAAAGATGTAACCAGAATTACAACGACCACGATCAATTGAATAGTTCTTTTTGCAGCCATAGCATCCTCTCTTTTTACAACCTGATTATGAATAAGCACGACGTAAAACAAGACCTGGCCATCAATGTAATAATACATACTTCGAACGAAAAAACAGATAACAAAAACCTTGCAAGAATTTCGCAATAAATTATTAATAACGGATGCATACACCGTTCCGAAGGTTTGATCGGCTGAACATGGTTTTTCGAAAAAACCTTCGGGACGTTCTATAAACCTTGCAAAAACCAATAACAACACTATACAACAATTGTTTTGTGAATACAACACCTTTCTGATTCGCAGATAACACATATCTTTTTAGTCCGCCTTGTGGCATTGCCACCTGTTCCTGCCTCCCATAATTTATCATTCAAAAGCAATTATCATCCAACACGGTCAAGGTTATACTATGCCGTGATGAGCGAGACACAACCCTTCGATAAAATTTCTCTTCTACGGCAGGCATTCAAAGGACTGTCAGCGGATGAGTTGCAGGAGATGGCAACTGCAACCCAGCTTTGCACGTATCCGCCCGAACACATCTTATGCCATGAGGGAGCGTACGAAGAGGTCTTTTACGTTATCGCCGATGGCAATGCCGCCGTCAGCAAGAATATCAGCGAGCAGGATGGCGAACGAATTTTGCGGGTCGCAGGCAAGGGCGATCTGGTGGGCGAAATGGCGTTGATCCAAAATGTGCCGCGCTCGGCGACCGTGCGCACCATCACAGACTGCACCGTGCTGGAAATGAACAAAAAGGACTTTGAGACCCTGCTTGGGCGGAGTCCCAGCATGGCGATCAATATCATCCGCACGACACTGGACCGCATCCGCGAGAACGATCTGATGGCGATCCGGGTGATGCAGAGCACCAACAAGGTACTGCACCACCTAGACCGCAACAAAATGGAGTTCATTCAGGTTGCCGCGCACGAACTCCGCACCCCGTTGACTGTCTTAAAAGGTTACGTGAATGTGCTGAATTCCTTCCCCGAAATAAAAACGAACGCCGCGCTGGTTGAAGTAATGGATGGGATTATCAAGGGCGCTGACCGTATGCACGAAGTGGTCAACACAATGCTGGATGTGACACGCATTGACAGCGAAACATTAAAGATCAGGCCCGTTCCGGTGCCGTTGAAGCGGATATTTAATCAACTGGCATCCGATTTCACCAAAGCCGCCACAGAGCGTAATATCGAAATAATCATCGAACAGGATGAAGACACCCCCGGCATCAACGCCGACCCAACCTTGATCCAAAAAGCGCTGTATCACCTAATCATCAACGCCATTAAATACACACCAGATGGCGGCAAGGTGATCTTGCGTTCGCGCTCGGTCACGCTGGAAAATAATACGCAGGGAGTTGAGTTCAGCGTCACAGACACGGGCATCGGGTTGGATGCTGAGCACCATGAATTGGTATTCGAAAAATTCTACCAGGTCGGTGATGTGGCAATCCATTCATCGGGGAAGACGTCATTCAAAGGCGGCGGACCCGGCTTGGGACTGGCAATTGTGCGCGGTGTGGCGCGGGCGCACGGCGGCAAGGCATGGGTGGAAAGTTCGGGACACAATGAAGTCAATTTCCCCGGCAGTACATTTTATTTGCAATTGCCCATTGACCCGCCGAAAACTCAGCCACCCACTCTCACAAAATAAACAGATACATGAGTGCGTCGCACCCGCGCTCACCCGCCAGCCACCTTGACCTTGTATCCCAGTTTCCGCAAAGTATCGGCAATTTTTTCGCGGTGTTCGCCTTGAATTTCGATCACCCCATCCTTGACCGTGCCGCCGCTGCCGCAGGCTTGCTTGAGTTTTTTCGCCAGCGCGGACAAATCCCCTTCTGAAAGCGCCAGGCCTTTGATCAATGTAACAGCCTTCCCGCCGCGCCCCTTGGACTCGCGGTGCAAATACACCGTCTGCTGTTGAGGCGTCCCCTCCGTCCTTCGGACACCTCCCCCAAATTCGACATCTAAATTTTTTATATTTTCCAAACTTTCAAGGTCGGACGCTTCGCGGGGGGAGGCAGGTGGGGGCTGTTTTTTTCGCAAGTCTCCATCATCGGAAGACCAGACGGTTTTGGAGTTATTTTGTGATGTTGGCATTGATAATTTATCTCTCTACCACATTTCAAGCAGCATGATCCACTTAATCTTTAAATCCTTGAGTAGCGTTCTTTTTTTCGAAAGTCTTCTTCAAACGGACAAGTGAGCGATTCATAATAGTGATAATTTGTTTTCCATACTTGACCGAAATTGAAGTTAGGTAAGCGCCCGCCGACATGAGGATAAAAGCCAGGATGGTTCCAATAATGTTTACCATTAACTTAACCGGACCAGAAAGATTAACATTGTCAGCGTAAAGATCAGTCCAAAACGAGGGTAAAACGAGAAGGGTCAGGATAAACGACGCAGCGGCCAGACCAAGCGATAACAAAGTGGACATATCATTGCTTTGTTCAGCAAGATCGGCCATGTACCATTCATCGACATGATCAACCACGCTGTTTATACTGTTAATGTTTCTTTCAATTTGATTCAGCATAAGTGGAAGACTTAATTGTTCCATTAAAAATCCTGCTTTATTAGTTGCGTATTCGGCGCGACCCCAAAAGTGTGGGTCACTAAGACCCTGACAAAACGCAGCCAATCTGCGCAAATGGGCGGCATCTGCTATAAGATCGGGCAGGCGATCATGAAGGCGAATATCTCCTGAAAATAAATATCCTCGTATCTCATTCATGATCTCGGCCATTTCTTCAAGCAATGAGAAACTGCGCCGTTCAAGAAGGCGGGCAAGAACGTGGATTTCGATTACAAATTCAATCATCCGTTCGACGGCTCCCCAATATCGTATATATTCAAAACGGCTGGTTGATCCAGGAAGAGTTGCAATCAGTAATTCATGATGGCGTGAGCGATAAGATGGCATGAGTACAGTGGCGCGGGGAGTATGCAGGCAAAATTCGTCCTGCCAGGTGGCAACATCCGTCTCGATAATTTTTCGGGCAAGTTCCGGCTCGAAGCGTGGCGTATATTTACGTCTCTGGTCGTCAATTGAGCCGTCATCTTTTTCTTCACCCTCATTTACCTGACCATCCATTGTATTTTTTAGCAATGCACCTTCGATTAAACTAGCCAGCTGTTGTTGTAAATCCAAAGAGTTGCGAATACTACTTGGCCGAACTGGCTGCATATCATCTTGAGCAAGCTTTACTGGAGTTGCACTTTTTGCAGTATCTGGATCAACAGTGGTTTCCCCTTCCTTTGAAATAAATCTTCGGTTTGCCCAAATTTCATCAAGATGGTAGACCACATAGGAGTCGTGAAGTGGGTTTGAAAGTTTTGGTTCTGGATGTACCAACACAATCGGACTATTTTTAACCGGGATCGAGTACCCGACCGCAGTCACAAAAATTTTGCAGACCTCCATCGCCAGTTTCCATTGAACTGGCGCATAAAGTAGGCGCGTAGGAGCTTTTTCGTCCGCACCCAGCCATTCAAGGAACTTCAAAACAGAGCCTTCGAATTTTTCGCGTTCTTCTGGTTGATCTGCAAAGGCCGCGCGGATTTCGCTCAACCGCCTGCGCGCACTTTGTACATCAAGTGAATCCTGCAAGCGGATCACATCGTGCGTAATATCCATTAGCGGAGTTGCTTTGTCATACGGCCTTGTCAGGCGAATGACAAACATTCCCGTGAATGAAGGGCGGATAAAGATGCGCCAGCCTTTCCAGGCCGATAAAAACAGGTTTTTGAATTGATAATTCCCAACCAGATGCTCAGGAAATTCGTAGCCTTTCTTATTCAAAGCATATGTCGGAAATGTAAACTCTTCCAACATTGGAGAACGGAAGATGCCAGTGGCGAAGCCGACTTCCTCCGTGCTCATTTCATCGTCAATATCGCGATGATGTTTTTCCTCGGCGCTTGTTTGAAAGCGCCCGTCAGCCAGAGCCTGCGCGGGCCAGGCATCTCGAAGAATATTGGCAAATTCGCGGGTGCCGCGCAGTCGTTCAAATCTAGCGCGATCTTTTTCCGCAATAAATCTTTTCATGTTCAAGACTAGCACGACATTGGTGT
The DNA here is from genome assembly GCA_020717985.1 of Herpetosiphon sp. Classification (GTDB taxonomy): domain Bacteria; phylum Chloroflexota; class Anaerolineae; order Anaerolineales; family Villigracilaceae; genus Villigracilis. The sequence goes on from DYDH01000076.1 coordinate 20,177, forward strand.
ACCCTTTTGCAATTACATTGGCTTTCATTGTGACCCTCGCTTGGTTTGGTGAATTTGTGATGCCCTATTTTATTTCATACACCTTCAACACCTCATCCCCATAGTGATTTATCACCTTGACCGCGATCTTGCCTTTATTGGCAGGCTTCTCGAAGGGG
>DYDH01000324.1 GCA_020717985.1 Herpetosiphon sp.
GGGCGGGATTCGAACCCGCGACTGGTTTAACCCAGCACTCACTTAGCAGGCGAGCCCATTCAGCCACTCTGGCACCTCCCCAGTTTTTTTGTAGTAGCGACTTCTTACATTCGGCTAGTCGCACAAGGACAGTTGCTAAAGCTGTCACTACGAGATAATCAGCCTGGCGGAGGGGGTGGGATTCGAACCCACGTTGGTGTGACCCAAACATGTTTTCAAGACATGCGCCTTCAGCCGCTCGGCCACCCCTCCAGGCGAAAGCGATTTTACCATATATCGGCATTAGGGTTGGTATAATCGACCACCATGACTGAAAGAGATATGCAAAAGGCCGCGTTGCGCGGTGAACCATCGTATGTGTGGCGGGCAGGACAACAACGCCGGTTGGATATGATCGCACAGGCCGCAGGCGAACGCATCCACGGGCTGGCGCTTGAAAATGGCTGCGGGGTGGGAATGTATGTTGAAAAGCTGACCAGCCTCGGGTGTCGCGTGATCGGATTGGAATATGATTTCGAGCGAACCCTTGAGGCTGGGATTAATTCAAAAAGAATCATCAACGCCGCAGGTGAATTCATCCCGCTTCCCTCTTCGACCTTCGACCTGATCCTCAGCCACGAAGTCATCGAACACGTACAGGATGACCGCGCCGCCATCTGTGAGATGATCCGCGTTTTGCGAAGTCCCGACCCCATGTCGGGGAAACCCGGCGGACGGATCGCATTGTTTTGCCCCAATCGCGGATATCCATACGAAACGCACGGAATATTTTGGAACGGCAAATATTATTTTGGCAACAAGTTATTCGTGAATTATCTGCCGCGCAGCCTGCGAAATAAACTTGCGCCGCATGTGCGAGTCTATTCAAAAAGCGACCTTCAAAAATTATTCGACGGGCTGAATGTGAAATTTATCGAGCGCACAGTCATCTTCGGCGCATACGACAACATCATTGCGCGCTTCGGCGTGCTTGGAAAATTCCTGCGCTCGGTCTTGCAGTTCCTCGAAGCCACGCCGTTGAAGGGACTTGGTCTTTCCCATTTTTGGGTGATCGAAAAATTGTAAACTCTCATCCGCCACTTAAGTTTTACTCAGGTTCAGTTTATCTCGCCGAATATAATAAGTATTACATTCTCCCTTCAACAAATCCCGTTCAGACTTGGGCAAGTCTGGCGGGATTTGTGGTTTAAATAAAAAAACCTCCGAGGCTTAAGTACCTCGGAGGTTTAGTTTTAGGTATGTATTGCCTGTCCAGTTGCCGCGTGCGCTGCTTCCATAATTGCCTCTGAAAGCGTCGGGTGCGCGTGGACGTTGCGCGCGATCTCATGCGGAGTGAGTTCCATCATGTGCGCCAGAGTCAACTCGGGCAGCAACTCGGTTACTTCGGGACCGATCATGGATGCGCCGAGGATTTCGCCGTAGGCTTCATCCATCACGATCTTCACAAAGCCGCCGTAATCGCCCATGCCAAGCGCCTTGCCATTCGCCTGGAACGGGAAGCGCCCAACTTTTACGGTCAGTCCGCGTTCCTTTGCCTGCGCTTCGGTAATTCCAAACGATGCGATCTGCGGCATACAATATGTTGCGCGCGGCATCATCTCATAATCGAGCGTGACCGTTTCTGCGCCGGCAATATTTTCGGCGCAGATAATGCCCATCGCCGAGCCGACATGCGCCAGCATGAGTTTGCCGGTCAGGTCGCCAATCGCCCAGATGCCGGGCACATTCGTCTGCATTTTCTCGTTGATTTCGACAAATCCGCGCTCGCTGATCTTGACCCCGACTTCTTCGAGTCCGAGCCCCTTGGAATTGGGACGGAACCCGATCGCGGCCAAAGCCTGATCTGCCTCGAGGACAGTTTCCTTGCCCTCGGCAGAGACCTTCACTTGCACGCCGGTTGCCGTGGCTTCGACAGATTCCACTTTATGCCCGGTCAGTGTTTTGATCTTGCGCTTCTTGAATTCCTTTTCAAGTTCCTTGGAAATTTCTTCATCTTCCAGCGGAACAATGCGCGGCAGCATTTCGACGATGGTCACATCCACGCCGTAGGAACTCCAAACGGTGGCAAACTCCACGCCGATTGCGCCGGAACCAATGATGACCACGCTCTTGGGAAGTTTTTCCTGCAAGATGGCTTCGCTGTAGGTGATGACCTTTTCGCCGTCCACCTTCCACGCGGCTGGAACAGCGGCGGATGCGCCCGTGGCGACAATGATATTCCTGGCGACCAACTCTGTCAGCTTGCCATCTTTATCGGTAACCGAAACAACTGTCGGCTTGGTCAGGTGCGCGGTTCCCATGAAGACGGTGATGTTATTCTTCTTCATCAAAAAGCCAATGCCCTTAACCAGTCGATCCGAATTTTGGCGCGAGCGTTTGACCGCCACGCTGTAATCCAGTTTCAGGTTATCGAACGAAAAGCCGAAATCCTTGGCGCGTTCGCGCAGGGTGTGGGCAACCTCGGCATTCTTGAGCAGTGACTTCGATGGGATACATCCCACGTTCAAGCACACACCTCCAAGCCATTGCTTGTCCACGATTGCGACCCGCGCCGCGTGGTTAAGTTGTGCGGCGCGGATCGCGGCGACATATCCCGCAGGCCCGGCGCCAATAACGACGACATCAAAATTTTCTGACATGAACATTTACTCCATTGAACTTTGTAATATTAGATAATTGTACTACTACAACCAGCGCTTCACATGTGACTTATAGTCCGTGTACTGCTCTTTGAATTTTCTCTCAAGATAGGATTCTTCGTGCTTGATGACCATGTTGTTCATAAATGTAACCAGCGGCCAGACGAGGAGGAAGCCCCAGTAAATTCCCATGTTGAGGGGAAGCCCGATCAACATCAACACAAAGCCAAGATAAATGGGATTGCGTGTGTAACGATAAATTCCAGACGTGACAAAAGTTGTGGCTGGCTTTTTTGGATCGCTTGCGGCACGAACACGTCTGAATTCAATGAGCGCAAGAACACCCAAAACGAAGCCAAGCGCGGCAAAGCCTAATCCAATCCAGCGAATGAAGATGGGCGCGGGGATCGGCAGTGGCGCCAGCCATCCCAGAAGAATAGCCATAATAATATGGATGATCGTCAGAGTCGGTGCAGGGATTCTGATGCCTACATGGTCTTTGGCTTCGGTCATTTTGCTCGATTTCATATTATGCCTTTCGCGCCACTAACAGGAAAACGGGGAATATCTTTTCGGCGTCGTCTATTTTCTTTTTGATCTCGAATGCGGTTGAAAATTTTACACCTGAAAAGCCTGCATCTTCAACCCATCTTTGAAGTTCGGCTCGCTCAAATCCCAAATGGACATCGGTTGTGCCGTCAGTATGGAATGAGCCATCTTCTTTATCGAGGTCGGCGATGCACAGTATGCCTGAAGGTTCAAGCAGGGCGTGGAATTTTTTCAGGATCTCTTTTGGGTCTTCGATGTGATGCAAAGTCAGGAGAGAATAGGTCAGGTCAAACTTATCGTTGGGCGGCGCATCCACGGCAAGGTCAAGGCGCAGGGAGTGCATATTCGTCATACCTGCGGCGGCAATTTTTTCATTGAGCACATCCAACATTCCCTGTGACGTATCCGCGAGAGTGATCTGTCCCAGATCAGCTTGAAGTGCAAAACTCAACAAGCCCGTACCGCAGCCATATTCCAATGTTTTCATTTCACGTGTGAGCGGAATTGTTTTACGGATGACTTCCGCCACCACGCGGGCCCGTTCCACTTTTTTGGGATCAGAGTCCCAGTCTTTTGCGCGTTCGTCAAAGTTTGTCATAATTCTCCTGTGTCATTACCATATGTCATTGCGAAGGGTGATCTCCCCGACGACACTTGCGCCGTACGCCAGTGCGGTGAGCAATCCCCGTTGAATAAGGAGGTTGCTTCGTCGCACACCTGCCCTGGCGGGCGGTGCCAGGGAAGAACGCT
>DYDH01000077.1:0-15124 GCA_020717985.1 Herpetosiphon sp.
GGTAAGGCAGTCTTATCCGCGATCAAAGCCCATGCTTCAAAATCTGCACTGCGTAGAGCGGTAAATATACGTTTGCGAAATTGTGATGAAGAAGTATTGTGAAAGCCAAATTCATGAGAAGGCGACAATTTATTTTCCTTGCGAATATTTGCAAGCAACTCGCGCAATCTATCAGGATCTGGAGTTGCAATCACAACAATAACCAGATATCGCGATGCGCCTTTCTCAAAGTTGAAACTAAAATCACCCGCCTCGTCACCCGCAAACGTAAAAGTGAGCATGTTTGTCTCCGCTTACGAATAATACCAACTGAAAATCTTGTTATACACCGCCAGCAAAATTTTCTTCACCAACCCAATCGCCAACACACGCTTCGCCAAGCTGATCTTACTTTTTACTTTTTTCTTTTTACTCCCGCCCAACTCCCCGCGCAAATATCCCATTGTATTGGACATATTCATCGCCAGCGGATCGCTGACCATCAGCCGCAGCAAGCCTGCGTCGTTCATGCGCCTGTCCAACTGGCGGACTTGCCCCATGGGTTTGTCCATTTCAAAGGGCAGGAATTGTTGCAGCGTGGATTTATAAGACGTGAATTGCCAATGCGACGCGCCCGCAAGCGCGGTCACGCCTTTGTATTGAATGCGCCAATCCTTTGTCTCGGCATACACTTTTTGATTCTCTTCTTCGGTTTGTCCAAGCGAGAGATTGAATTCAAGAAAGGTTGGCCACGGAATGAATTGACCTTCATCCAATGTTGCGTTGCTCCGCGCCCATGTCAACGTGGTTTCGTAAAATTCAGGCGGCGTGCGGAACGGGCGCGCCGTCACCATGCCCACATTCGGGAAGGTTTCGAGAATCTCCAGAGAACGCGAAAGCCAGTTCGGCGAGAACAAAACATCGGCGTCGGTGTAGGCAATGATCTCGCCGGGCGCGCCGGTCAGCATCACATTCCATGCGCCGCCCTTGCCCATATTTTTTTCGGAGAGAATCAAATATTGAATCCGCCCCTCTTCCTTTTCATTGACAAGATACTCGCGCACTTCTTCGCATGAGCCGTTGTCGAAGACCATCAAGTCAAACGGCAGACCCGCATCCTTGCGCATGGAGTCAAGCGAGGCTTTCAGCACATCGAGAGTCTCGGCGTAGAATCCGCTCAGGAAGGGGATGTAATTCAGCAGCGCAACAGTGATCCGCTCGGGGCGGGCAACATCTTTGACGAACTTGGCGGGGTTTTGACCTTTTCTCATTTTGGGTTCCATGTTCCAAGTTTCAGGTTCAAGGTTCAAGAAAACTTTCAACCTGAAACCTTCAACTTTCAACTCATTTGAATAATTTCTTAAATCTCTTCTTCCATCTCTTAGGACGCGCCACGCTTTCGATCATCCTCTCAGGGAGGAAGAAAAATATCTTTCGCAGGATCAGCTCAATGGTCCGCATGAGGCGGGCATTGGTCATCTTTGGGCGCACAAGTTTACCATCCACGAGTTGCAGCGTTGAATCCAAAATCGTGTAGCGAATCGCGGATTGTCCGCCGGCAAGACGGATATTTTCATTCGTGTCGGGATGGTCGTAATGCGACTTGCCGCCGGGCAAATGGCTGTAATCATGGTTCTGATGCACGATCATCACCGACGGCGTGCAATCGATCACCGGCCATTTTTGCTGTCGGGCTTTGTAGATCATCCAATTGTCCCAGCCCGCGCGGCCAATTGCAAAATCGGGAATGTTTATATAGCAGGATTTTGGGAAGAGGAAAAAATCGCTTCCTGCGGGACGATGAAGCTGGTTCTGTTTTCTGACAGATTCCCCCAGCTTCGACTCCCAGCCTGCCGCAAAGTCAATTGGATTTGTAATGTCATAATCCCAGCGTTGGCTAAGGAGGACAAATTCGTCACGTTGCAAACGTGACCTACGGGCGGCTTCGACAAAATCAGGCAAGAGGATCATGTCCGCGTTGATGATGCAGAGCAGGTCGCTGTTGGCATTTTCACGCGCCAATTGAAACATGGACGAGATCAACGGTATGCCATTTGCGTTGCGTGCCACATGCGGAATATGCCTTACACCCAATTCTTTGGCGGCTTCGGCGAGTCCTTCCTCTTCGCCAAGCAAAATGACTTCGACATCAGGAAGCAAAGTCCAAGACTTGATGGCGTTGCGCTGAATCATCGCAATATGCGGATTGGTGAACGGTTTGGGGGCGGAGAAAAAAGTGATCAGTGACATAAATTATGAGTTGAACGTTCAAACGTTCTAACGTTTCAACGCTCTTTTATCAATATCTTTGAGAGTCTTATGCTGCACCCCTGCGTTGATTTCCATCAATTCAGGATTGTCATGGACAAGATCAAGCACTTCTTTCCACGAAAAGTCATCGCGTCCGTCAAAGTGACTGTAAACCTGGCGCATGAATTCAAGGTCTTCGGGAGTATCCACCGTCCAGCGGTAATCGCCAAAATCAATAGTGTGATGGAGGAGGGCAATTTTATATCCGCGTGGGGAAATGCCGGTTTCGAGGGTTCGGCTCTGGCGAGTCAGCTTTACGCCTTCATAAAAATACGGCATGGCATGTTCGCGGTGCTGAGGTTCCTTGGCTTCCATCCACGCTTTCTTCAACATCTTGAAGGTACAGGCTTCGACATCCAGTCCAATGGGATAGGTTCGGCTCCACGGCGGCGGCAGGCGATTTGCCACGAAATCAAAATCACCAATTCCCGATTTACCAGTCACCGCATTGACCACGTTGTCTATTAATTCTGGGTCAATCACGGGACAATCCGCAGTGATGCGGACGACCACATCCGCATTCGCTTGCAGTGCGGCTTGATAATATCGGTCAAGCACGTCGAACAGACTGCCGCGGGTGAAGGGAATGCCGCTAAAGTCGCAGTACTCCGCCACGGGGTCGTCAGATGCGTCTGTGGTCGTGGCGAAGATCGTTTCGTTGAGAGTATGCGCGCGCGAAGTCCGCGTGAATACGCGAGTCAACATCGGCTGACCCGCAATGTCTGCCAGGATTTTTCCAGGCAAGCGAGAGGACGACATGCGTCCTTGAATGATGGCAACAATTTTTGGTTTCATATCAGAAAATTTACCACAGAGAACACGGAGTTCACAGAGTTTTTTTGTGAGGTTTAATTGGCGAGCCTTTTTATGCCGCCGTATTTCAACATTTTTACATTGAAGTTAAGAAGCAATCCTATTTTGCCCCCAGATATTTTCAAATAGGAAAGCAATTGCGCTTCATGAATAGGCGCAAGATTCTCAACGGATTTTATTTCGACAATCACAGCATCGTTGACTAAAAGGTCAAGGCGATAGCCACAATCAAGTTTTACACCTTTATAAAGCAGGGGAAGCGGGACTTCCTGCAAGGCTTCGTATCCGCGCTGCGATAACTCATAGCACAAACATTGACGATAGGCAGATTCAAGCAACCCAGGTCCAAGGTTTCGGTGGACTTCAATTGCCGCGCCAATAATCGCTTCGGTAATTTTGTTTAGGTCATCCACGCTTAACTGTCTCATATAAAGCCTTAAAACCTCCGTGCTCTCTGTGCCCTCTGTGGTGGACTATTCCGCTTGCGCCTCGGATGGAATCGGCAACGGCGTGACAAATCCTTTCGCACGGAATTTTTCGATGTAGTCGCGCACCATCCAATAATCAAGTCCCACTTGTTCGGCGATCTCGAAAACGGAAAGTTCGCCTTCAAAGCGCATCATGATCTTTTCGATGGCGCGATTGAGCGCCCAGTTCTCGCGCCAATCCACCCACAGCCCATTGCCGCTGAGGAAGACAGGTCCGCGGAAGGTGCGCTTGGGAATGTAATTGGTGGCATAGATGCGAATGATCTGCTCCGTAATTTCAGCCGCGCCGACGAGCATATCTTCGTGCATGATGTCGAGGTTATCGTCGGTGGTGTGATATTCATCGTAGGGCCAGCGGTTGATCGAGATGCACGGCACGTTCACGCCCGGCCCGTTGATGACGCGCTCGTCATTGGCAGGAGCCGCCGCAAAATCACGCTCATCATGCGCCGACTTGCTGACGACATGATTCGTGATTCGGTCCAGCAGATGCGTGTGCTGGCGCGTGTGATGCCAGGCGATCTTGTTTTTGTTGCCCGTCATTTCCATGAAGATTCCGCCGCGCAAATTTTGGATGATCTCTTCGTTGTGCGAAAGATAAACAATGGTGCCGATGGTCTCAGGTCCAAACCAAAATCGGACACTCATCGAACCGGCAGGCAAAGGCTTCTCAGCCAGTCGGCGCGCCAACTCGATCATGCTGACCACGCCCGCGCCGTCGTCATTCGCCTGCATGGGATGACAGGTATGCGCCTGCACGATGATCTCCCCCACCGAGGCGGACGCGCCGCCTTCGGGGTGAATCACCGCCGTCGCCATTTTGAATCCCTGCTTCGGGTCGGTGATGAATTCGGAGTTGATGACCGCTCGATATTTTTTGTCACGCGGAAGTTTGTCGAAGAGATTCTTCGGCAGGCAGAATCCCCAGTTGCGGTCATAATATTTGAAGACCCACGGAATGGCGTGCGGAAGTTTCTCGTTGAAATATAAATGTGGCTGAAGTTCTTCAAACGAAAGCGCTTTATCTACAGGCGGAGAATACGAAACAATGTGCAGCGGATTATTCTTGAAATCCACCACCCGCTCGCCGCCTTCGATTTCGAGATATGCCTCATGCACCACGTAGCGTTCCGGCACGTACCATGTCCACGCTTTTTCGAGCGGCGCGTATGTTTCGATGGTGTAGTTTGAAGAATCGGGCATGTACGAACCGATGATCTCCAACGTCTTGTCGTGGTCATCAGAAGCAAGGGTGCGGTGCAGCGGGAAGAACTCTGCAAGAATGGCTTTTAGGGATGTGTAGGTTTTCATGAAAAACTCCAGTTACTACATGTTGAGGTTATCGTATTGTAATTCCTTTCAAGGCGATGGCAACTTTTGCATCATAGCCAAGTGCGTCCAGCAGCACAAAACCTTCTATGGTTGCAAAAGCAAGCGCTGCCATCGGCGCGCGTTCTTCATCTTTTTCCACTATCAAAACCGAAGTAATCCAATTGTAAAAACTATCGCAGATTTGCCTAGCGATCAAACGATAGGTCTCGCTCGCCGTGGACATGGCCGCCAGTTCCAGCCAGAGCCGCAAGTAGGGACGGATACGCGGGTCTTTGATCATGCCTGCAAGGTAGGGCATAAGCGTCTGAAAGGGCATTTGGTTCGAACGGGTACTGTCCAACATGTCTATGAGTCGCCTTGCCACCAAATTAAGAGCGGCGCTCATCAATTCTTCCTTGTCTGAAAAATAATGCAAGAGCATACGGTCGCTTGTGCCAATGGCCGCCGCCAACTGACGCAGGCTGGAATCTGTCATCCCAGACGCAAGCAGGTAGTCGGCAATTTCGTTTAGGATAAGTTGTCTTTTTATTTCTGTTTTTTCCATAATCCAATGTCCTTGACATTTATTGTAGCACCTATTACAATAATTATGTAGCAGTTGCTACAATAAAATCTTATGGAGTTCATCATGCGAAGAATCGTACTAATTGTCACCTTGATTGCTTTTTTAGTTCTGACCACAATGGCAGTATTGCAACATGGCTACGCGGGCATTTTTATGCAACAGTTCCAAAGTTATGGCGGCGCACAGGTGTTGGTAGACTTGGTCATTGCGCTCACCCTGTTTCTGGTTTGGATGTGGAATGACGCCAAAGCCGCAGGACGCAATCCATTGCCCTGGGTTTTGCTTACGCTTGCACTTGGCTCAATCGGAGCCTTGATTTACCTGCTTGTTTATAAAAGCGCTCGCGAGTAGATTCGTCTTTTCTGCAAAATAAATTCTTACGAGGCAAATGACAATTACCTCGGCAAGCGCCCTTGAAGTTATCTCAGGGGCGCTTGTTCGTTAATTACCAATCTCTAATCTCTTAATATTTCGGCTCTTCAATATAATGCAACTTCTCAGGATGCTCGCGCACAATGGGCGTCATGTTATCAAAAAATTCATTCGCGGTCATATGATGGACTTTCGCGCCGCCGACTTGAATTTCTTTTATCACGCCCGCGTGGAGCAGGTCGTTCATGCCGGGCACGATGTAGGTCTTCACGCGGTCATTATTACGCACGAACATCGAATATTTTTTGACCTGCGGTACACGGTCATAGCCCATGTAGATGCCGCCGAACTCTTTCACGCGCCGATAGTTACAACCGGCATTATATTCAATATAGTGATGCATCGAAAATGTATTATTGAAATCAAGACCAATGCTTATCAACGTCGCATTTAATTTATGGAATAACGCAAACGCAGAATTCGGTCCATAGGCTTCGACATCTTCGGTCTTGGAAAACTCCTCGGCGCGCGGACCCAAAACGGAGAAACTGTAGATCGGATGCGGAGTCCGCTTGGCGTTGGGTCTGAGGCGCGCCTGCTCGGTGATCATGCCCATCTTCGAAGGCGTCTCCATCACATCGAAATAATGCGTCTCCGTCCACGACTGAAAATTGAACGCAGGAAACATCACCGTGCCGCCCTTCCCCACCAACTCCTGCATCGCATCGATCACCGTGTCCACGCCGCCTTCCACGCCGCCGAGCGATTTATACGAAGTATGCACAACGATCGTATCGCTTTCGATTTTTATTTTTCCAAAGCCAGCAAGCAAATCTTTTTTAGTGAGCATAGTTATTTTCCTTTCAGAAGACCCTAAAGGTTTTCCCGTTAATTCGATACACGATCTGAAAAGAAACCTTTAGGGTCTCTTTATTTCAAACCTCGATAGACATTCATCAACGCCTCGGCATTCTTTTTCCAGTCCGCGCGGACCTCGGCCACCCTGCGGCTTGATTCGCCGACCCCGGGCAGTTTCTCCCTTTGAGAGATCGCCGACAAAATCTTCTCCGCCAGATGATTTGCATCGCCATCGCGGAACAGCCAGCCATTTTCATTTTCAACGACCCATTCCTTGTTGGCGGGAATATCCGAAACCAAACACGGCAGTCCGCAAGCCAATGCTTCCATCAACGAAACGGATGAACCATCCACATGCGAAGGCGAGATGTACAGGTCAGCCCTATGATACCAGCGTGGCAATTCGGTCTGCGAGACCTGCCCCGCAAACGCCACCCGATCCAGCACGCCGCCGCTTTCAAAAATATGGCGAAGGGCATTCCCCTGCGAGCCACCGCCAAGCAAAAGCAGATTGACATTTTCGTTCTGTTCCGCCACTTTGACAAATGCCCGCGCCAGCACATCCACGCCATAGCGGGATTCCCAGGCGCGGTTGCAGAAGAGCGTAAAAACAGACGGTGGACGGTGGACGGTGGACGGAGAATAATGCTCAAGGTCAACGCCCCAGGGGAATACGATTGTTTTTTCGGGGTTCATGCCGTAGGCAACGGCTTTATCACGCGTGACATTTGCGTCGCTTGTAAAAAACGTGGAACGTTTCAACGTGTAACGTGTCACCCACTCCCACCATTTGTTGCGATGCACATCATCCATCAGATCAAATCCCCACGACATGGTGAGGATGGGACGGAATCCGCTCAGGACTGCGATGAACGCGCAAGTTTGAATCGGCCCCGCATGAATCAAATCGGGTTTGATTTCTCGAACTACGCGGCGAAAGTCTAAAATCAGTTTGGGGAGATTGCTCCACTTGAACGGTTCATGCCCGCCCTTCCACAAAACCAGTTGGACATTCGGCGGCACAGGACGGTCTTCCACCTGCCGCTTATTCCCTTCGAGTTGGACAAAGAACACTTCATGTCCGCCCTCTGAAATGGATTTTAGAAAGCGGTAATCGTGTGTGCAGTAACCGAGGGAGAAGTAAATAATACGCATGGTTGGTAATTAGTGATTGGTAATTGGTAATTGGTGAGTAGTAAATTACGAATTACCAATTACGCATTATGCAATTAGATCTGTCCAGCGCAATTCCTTGCCGAGGGGCATATCTGCCAGCGCCTTGGTGCCGATGACATTGTGGATCTGGTCAGGCTTGATCGCGCCAGGGGTGGCGGGACGAAGCACATCAATCATGTCGCGGGTGAAGGTTTCACCGGCTTTAATATCCCGCGCCGCGCGCAAACAACGGCGTTGGACAATTTGAGTATCCTGCTCATTCTCGGTGATAAATTTATCAGGACTGCCAAGCGAACGTTCCAGCAGGCGAGTTTCTTCGACCATCTTCGCCCAGTTTTCAGGATTCATCGCAAACTTGTGGTCGGGACCTTCGCGGTCATTGCGGTCAGTGAAGTGACGTTCAATCACCCGCGCACCCAAAGTCACCGCGCCGAGCACAGGCGCAACGGAATGCGTGTGGTCAGAGAGTCCCAGAATCACATCGGGAAACATTGTCCCAAATGTTTTCAACACGTTCAAATGCAAATGGTCGTAATTATTCGGGCTGGCAGTGTAATTGGTATTGCACTGCATCAAGACCAGTTGTTTGTTGATCTTCAAAATCGCATGGACTGCCTTTTGCACTTCGCCAATCGTGGATGCGCCCGTGGCGACAAAGAACGGCTTGCCCTTGCTTGCCATGCGCTCCAAGGCTTCGATCCAGTCAATTTCACCGGAGCCGGCTTTGTAGACTTCCACATATTGGTCGAGGAAGTCAATCGCTTCGAAATCATATGGCGAGGAAAAATAGTCAATGCCGACTTTTTTGCATTCCTCGACCAAAATCATGGACCAGTCAAAAGGAATGGACGCGCCTTTGTAAACCTCAAACACAGATTTCTTCCATGTTGCCTGATGCGAAACCTGTCCGCCGTTCATGGATTTGAAACCATAATCTGAGACGATCTTCGGCGCATCGAAGTTTTGGAACTTTGCCGCATCGGCGCCTGCTGCCTTCGCAAGCCGGATCAACTCCTTCGCGCGGTCAAGATCGCCGTCGTGGTTGGCGGCAATATCTGCAATGAAATAGGTCGGGTGATTTAATCCAATCGTGTGTTTGCCAAACTTAATTTCCATAAATCCTCCGTTTCTGTGGATAGCGAAGCCTATCTTGTGGATAAAAGGGGTAAAAACTGTGGATAGCGAAGTGTATCCTGTGGATAACTGTGTTTTGCCTGTGTAAGCCAGATTGGAAACCCGACCTACAATTGTGCATAACTGCGTATTTTCTGTGGATAACCTTGCTGAAACTGGGAGTAAAACTCATTCAGCCCTGTGGAAAACCCGGGGAGAGATTCGCCAAGCGCTGTGGATAACTTGTGGGTAGACAGGCATAAGTTGTGGGCGCGTCGCGCAGTCAAGCTTGAGGAGAGGACAGATTTTGGTGAAATCTCGCCTTCCCTCAAGCTAAATCTACGCGCAATTTCCACGCCAAACTGATATTTGCTCATCGCCTGCGGTCCAACAACATGATACAACCCGCTCAGGTTCTTTTGAAGCATTTTTATCAGGGTACGTGCGGTATCGTTGACCAACATTGGGCAAAATTTTACATCGGTAAATCCGCTCATGCTTTTGTTGTTGGTCAGGTTATGGTGAAAGAACTCCGCAAGGCTTCTTCTGCCGCTTAAACTCCATCCGTAAAAATTGACCCGCGCGACGATCGCATTTGGGCTTTCAGCAAGCACAGCCTGCTCACCAGCCAATTTCGTTTGCGCATAAAAGCCAAGCGGATTGGGAGAATCTTCTTCAGTATAAAAGCCATCTTTTTCGCCGTCGAAAACCGCGTCGGTTGAGATGTGAACAAAGGAAACGCCGCGTGATTTGCATGACTTCGCCATTTGCGCGGGCAGGTCAATGTTGAGGCGGCGGGCAATGTCTGGGTTGTCCTCACAAGACTCAAGGTCCGCCAGAGCCGCGCAGTTGACCAGCCATTCAGGCTGGGCAGAGTCGAGGATGGAGTCCACTGTGCCAGCGTTCAACAAATCCCCATTCAAAACTTTAAAAGGCGCGTTGGTCAGTTTGCCGCGATCCACGGCAAAAATATCATGCGCGCTCATTGTTTCGTGCGCAAGATTGATGCCGAGCAGACCACTGGCTCCAGTAATGAGGATACGCGCCATATTTTTTATCCTTCGAGTTTGCCTTGTTTGAACAATTCTTCAAACGGCGCGATATATTTTTTAATGCCTTCAATATCGAGCCATTCAGAATTGTTGTCGCTGGAATAAAAGTAACCTTCCTTCAAAGACTTACCCTTGTCCTGCCACGAATAACCGAACCACGTGGCTTCGGCAGGCTGCACCACGAACATTTTATCGAGTTCAATCGTGTGACGCGCCTCGTCTTCCGAGATGAGCACTTCATGCAGTTTCTCACCGGGGCGAATGCCGATGATATTGATCTCGGCATTCGGCGCAATGGCTTTCGCAAGGTCAACAACTTTTGTGCTGGGAATCTTGGGGACAAAAACTTCGCCGCCTTCCATTTGTTCAATACAATCAATCACAAAGCGCACGCCCTGATCCAATGAAAGCCAGAAGCGGGTCATGCGGTCATCGGTGACAGTGATCTTGCCGCCTGCGCGCTGTTTCAGGAATAACGGGACAATCGAACCGCGCGAGCCGACGACGTTTCCGTACCGGACGCATGAGAAGCGGGTTGCCGAGCCCCCGGCATAGGCGTTGCTTTGAATCGTCAACTTTTCACCGGCAAGTTTGGTAGCCCCGTAAAGGTTTGCCGGGCTGACAGCTTTATCGGTGCTGACCATCAACACTTTTTTCACACCCGCATCCAGCGCAGCTTCGACCACATTCGCCGTGCCCATGATGTTGGTCTTGATGGCTTCCATTGGATTGTATTCACAGGCCGGAACCTGCTTCAGCGCCGCCGCATGGACAACGATATCCACGCCGTGCAGCGCACGCACGAGACGTTCACGGTCACGAATGTCGCCAATGAAGTAACGCAGGTTTTCCTGGTTATATCCACCGACCTGCATTTCGTGCTGTTTTAATTCGTCACGGCTAAAGACAATCACCTTCTTCGGCTGTTTTTCTTCAAGCAAAATTTTGATGAATTTCTTGCCGAACGATCCGGTTCCACCGGTGACTAATACAACTTGATCTTTCCAGTTCATAATAGATTCTCCTATTTCAGGGCTTCGAATAAGCCAGAGTCTTTCCTGATGAAAATTTTACCTTCTTGTCGAAGGGTTGCACTTATTTCTTTTTTTAATTCAGCGAGCTTATCTTCTGATAAATCCGCCGCCCCGATCGAGGAACGGATATAACCAAGCAACGGGTCCATTTCAGTAACCTGTAGATTATCAACATAGTGTAATTTCTTCACTTGCGAAAACACATTTTGCAATTGATCCAATCCATTTTCAAGTGTGAACGGATTAACAAACATATCCGGTCGCGGGTTGATATTTACGCGTTTCAAGAATTGATACATTTCCTGCATGTGACCTGCGCCGACTGTCGTCGCAATCAAGCGTCCATCATCTTTCAGCACGCGTTTGATCTCAGCCAGGGTTTTTGCGCGGTCTGGCACATGATACAACATGTGATTGGCAATGACCACGTCAAACATTTTATCGCCATACGCAATGGACTGGGCGTCCATTTTCTCGAACTTGAAACCACGCCCAAGCCGAACCAGATTCCGCCACGCCGCATCCAGCATCCCGTCGGAGAGATCGGTCAGAGTCAGCACCCAGCCGGCGGGGATTCGGTCCGCGCATTCCTGCCACATCTCGGCAGAACCACAGCCCAACTCCAAAATATTTGCAATATCAGGCAAGTTTGCCAGCACATCGAATACCCAGTTAAACCAGCCTTGCGGATTAGTGCTGAACCTTTGATGAATTGCAATCCGTGCATCGAGATTGCTCGCATCCTTGTATTGATCCTGCGTTAGATATTGCTGATCTGTAAATCTTTGCATTTTATTTTTTAATGACAATCAGGGGATACTGCCCATTCTCGGCAAAAAACTTCGGGAAGACGCCTTCAAGCCAGAATACAAATTTCAAAAACGCCCTTCCGCCAAACGGACGGACGAACCAGCGCATGATCCGCGTGCTCATGCTGCGCCAGGGTTTAATTTCAACAGTCATCTTCGAGCCAATTTCTTTTTTGAGCCATTCGGGGGTCATCTTTTGAACGAATGTGCCTGTGGCATCTTCGTCATTCTGCCATTCTTTTTTCTTCTTCTCGGCGCGACCTGACAATTTTCTCATCAGCCCGATCAATGGTTCTGCCATGCAAATCAAAAACGGATTGTGCCAGCCATTGACAATCGCCGCAGTCCGCCCGTTTGCGAGCACGCGATGAATTTCGGCATACGCGCGCGGATGTTCCGTCAGCGCGAGGTGGTGGATGGCGTGCATTGAAACTGCACCATCGAAGGATTCCTTTTTGAAAGGCAAATTGGCGAGGTCGCCGACGACGAACAAGCCGTGGTCGCCAATCCGCTCACGCGCTTCGCGCAAGGCTTGAATGGAAATATCCAGACAAACGCGCTTCTGGTATCCCTGCGAATAGACTTTGTATTCCTCATACTGCACGGGGCCAGAACCCGCATCCAAAAGAAGTTTGCCAGTGGGAATCAATCCATTCATCACGCGCAGGCGCGTCTTGTGGATATACTCGCGCGAAACGGGACGCAGGTCTTCGTAACGGGCGTTTTGATAATTCCCGTCATCTTCCTGCTGCCAGCCGATCTCATCATAAAATTCGCGGACTTTTTGTTTTGTGTCGTTGGTCATATTTTTGTCATCCGTAGGGGCACAGCAATGCTGCGCCCCTACTACATTGTTATTTCCACGTGAATGGTTCGTTCACCAAAAAATCAAACGTGTCTTTGAATTGCGCCATGCCTTCATCGCTCAACACTTTTTCCAGCGGATGAACTTCGAGGTCGTCCCAGAAATTCATCAGACGCCACGGGAAGGGACGCGGGTATTCAAAGAAGAAACGATAGGCATAATTCCAGGCAAATTCGATTTGTTTCTCGGTCATTTGATGGGCGGGAATATCAGCCAAAACTTTATCGAGCGTTGCGTAATATTCGTCCCATGTGTTTGGGTCAATCGTGATGCCGCGCCCGCGGTAGTGGGTTTGTCCGCACGAGATGACGGGACGACCATTCATCGCAGTTTCAAGTCCAACCGTGGTGGTGTACGCCAAACCGACATCGGCAATTTCGATTAAGTCATAGGTGTTGATCTTGTCCAACGCACCAATGACATGGATGTGACTGGGAAGTTCGGGCAATGCCTCACGGACAACCGTTCCCATGGACTTGGCTTGCGGCACAAGTTTCTCGCCTGGGTGAACACGGATGACCATTTGCAGGTCGGTTCGTTTGGCAAAATATTGGACAGTCTTTGTGATCCATTCAGTCATGGATGAAGCGAAGATGTCACGCCCGAGGGTGAGGCTGTCGCCGAGAACATTTGCGGAGAGCATGACCACAGGGCGGCTATCCAAACCGAGCGTGGTGCGTGTTACGTCTGCGCCTTGAGAAGAGACATACTGCCACAGTCGTTTGGATTTACCCCACACCCGTGCGCCGCGCCGCGCATTTTCAAGGTCGGCAACCCGCTCGAACATTTCATCGGTGACGGGCAAATGGCAGCGCGCATCCACAAGGTAATCTGTCTCCTGCTGCATGATGGATGAATTTTGCGCCAGCCAGATTTGTTCACGCTGGTCGTTGAATTCGTAAGCGACAGCATCAATGTTCAAATATCGCGCCACGCGGAAAACGATTCCCATTTCCAAAATCAAACCATTGGGGATCAATACAACATCAGGTTTATTGGATTGCAAATATTCAAGCGCAGTTTTGGCGGCGAAGGTGTTACGTTGAATCCGCAGATCGTACAAGGCGCGATCAGAAGGATCATTCATATCCACTTCTTCGCGCATCAGGGTGTATTGCGCATCCCAGAGAGAGACTTCTTTGATGTCGGATTGAATGCTGGTTGGAAGGTTGAACGTTGAAGGTTGAAGGTCAAGCATCGAGATATGCTTGATGAGTGGCGATAAAGAAGCCAGCGCATCTTTTGTATGAAGCACGCGTTGTCGCTGTGTAAATTTATCCTTTTGCTTATGCCATTCGGAGTATGGGAGAGTCAACAGCGTAACGTCATGTCCCAAGCCCGCCAACACCAATCCGAGATAAGCAGATTGTTCGATCCAATAATGAAGGGTTGCGAAGAATAAAACCTTTTTTTTCGTGCTGAGCGTAGTCGAAGCGCGACTCGCAAAAGGCTTGACCACTTCAACCGCCGCAGGCAATGACCTTTGCAATTTATCCAAATTGAAATGATCTTTGCGCGGACGATTCTTTGACCGAAGCATCCAGTCAATTTCAGCAGTGAAGGGCAGGTCGCCCAGGAGTTCTCGGAGGGAGTTTGTCATAATGGTTGCAGGTTTAAAGTTGAAAGTTTAATGTTGATAGTTCAAGGTTCAACTTGCAACCTTAAACCTGCAACTTTCAACCGATCTTCTCAATCTTCCAATTCAGTCTTGGTCGCACAGGACCCACGCGCGGCTCAGCCCAATGCATTCCAGGCGCGCCGGTAATATCCACGTTGAATGCAATCGCATTTTCATCCATAAAATAGCGGCGCACGCCAAACGAACTGGCGTTCACGCCGATGGTGTAGCGGCCTTCATTGAAAATATCGGCAGGAATTTCGGCGCGGCTGATGTAAAGACCTGCTTTGCGCGAATCAAATTTTTCGAAAAGATCAGGCGCATCGGTGTCAAACGAGGTGAGCACATATTCGCCGCGCATGGTGCTAAGATACATGCCAACGCGCAGCCCTGTGACAGGCGCATCAAGCTGGTATTCAAATTCGACGGTGACCGGTTCTGTGGAGCGGACAGTATCAACCGCCTTTCCGCTTTTGTTCATAATCTTCAAACTGGTCGGTCTAAATGGCGCACTCGCCGCTGGGACATCTTCCGCCTCCCAAACCCGCTGCCCCGCCTGCGCCTGACCCGACGAAAGATAAAAGTCAACGGCTTCCTGCGTAGGTCCGCGCATGAGCATTTGACCTTTGTTCAAAACAATCGCTTCCTGAGTCAAACGCAAAATTGCAGACATGTTATGGCTGACGAACAAAACCGTGCGGCCTTGCTGTGCCACGTCACCCATCTTGCCGAGGCACTTC
>DYDH01000077.1:15166-20245 GCA_020717985.1 Herpetosiphon sp.
ACAAGGATTTCAGGTTCGAGATGCGCCGCAACCGCAAACGCGAGCCGCAAATACATCCCCGACGAATATCGCTTGACGGGCGTATCGATATATTGTGTGACTTCAGAGAAATCCACGATCTCATCGAACTTGGAATCGATCTCGGCGCGTCGCATACCGAGGATGGCGCCGTTCATGTAGATGTTTTCGCGGCCTGTCAGTTCGGGATGAAAACCCGTGCCCACTTCGAGGAGCGAGCCGACACGTCCGCGCACAGAAACCGTGCCCGTGGTTGGTTCTGTCACCCGTGAGAGAATCTTGAGCAGGGTACTTTTGCCCGCGCCATTGCGTCCCACAATGCCGAGGACTTTGCCTTCCTCGAGGTCGAAGGAAACATCCTTCAACGCCCAGACATAATTCTGGTTCAGTCTGCGGTCAGATTTGCCAACCATCGCCTTTACCAGACGAATGGGCGCAGAGACCGTATCCACGATCACATCACGGAGCATGTTGTAGCGGAATTTGGATTCCGCCGCGCCGATCTTGTATTGCTTGCCGATGTTTTTTACACTGATTGCTGTTGTCATAGGGGTTGAAGGTTCAAGGTTCAAGGTTGAAGGTTCGAGGTTGAAGTTTCAAGGTCTTAACCTGTAACTTTCAACCTGTAACCTGCAACCCGTAACTATATCGTATCCGCGAAGGTTTTTTCCATGCTTCGAAAATAGAAAAGACCTGAAATAAATATCAAAATCGAAATACCAGTTGAAACCCAAAGGGTGATGTCAGGCCCGTTGCCTATACCGAGCAGTGACCAGCGAAACCCGTTGACCACGCCCGCCATTGGGTTTAGGAAATATAAGATCTGCCATTTTTCAGAAATCACAGTGGCAGAATATGCCACGGGTGTGGCAAACAGCCAAAACTGAGTCAGAAACGGGAGCGCCTGGTTTACGTCACGATACTGCACGTTGATCGCCGAAAGCCAAAGCGCCACTCCAAGCGCGGTCACAATGGCAAGCAGGAGGAAGAGCGGAAGTGTCCACAACAAATTCCAGGCGGGCGACACGCGATAGTAAAGCATCAAAATGACCAGGATCACAAAGGCAATCGCAAAGTCCACCAGCCCCGAAAAGACCGAGGATATGGGCAGAATAAGGCGCGGGAAGTAAATCTTCGTCACCATGTTGTTGTGCGCGACGAGCGAGCGGCTGCCCTGGTTGAGCGCAACAACGAATAGTCCCCATGGCAACAACGCTGTAAAAGAGAAAACAGGATAGGGAATTCCTTCCGTTGGCAGTTTTGCCACCCGGTCAAACAGGAAAGTGAAAATTAGCATGGTCATCACAGGCTGGATGACCGCCCATGCCATACCCAAAAGGGTTTGCTTATACTTAACTTTTACATCGCGCCAGACCATGAAAAAAATCAATTCACGGTAGATCCACAAGTCGCGCAGGTTTAATGCCGCAAGACCTTTGGACGGTTTGATATAAATGGTGTGAGGTTCGTGCTTTACGATTTCAGTCATTTTGTGTTTAAGGTTGAAGGTTTAATGTTGAAGGTTGGCAACTTACAACTTTCAACCTGTAACTTTCGACCTGTTCTCCTTGAACCACTCAATCGTGCGCTTCATGCCATCTTCAAACTGGACTTGCGCTCCCCAGCCGAAGAGTTCCTTCGCTCGGGAAACATCCAATCCGCGGCGGGGTTGACCGTTGGGTTTGTCTGTCTGCCAGACAAGGTCGCCCTTGAAGCCCGTCATCTTCACGATCATCTCGGATAAGTTCTTGATCGAGATTTCATAACCTGAGCCAAGGTTGACAGGCAGGTCGCCGTTGTATTTTTCAGCGGCGGTGACGATTCCATCGGCGGCGTCTTCAACGAACAGGAATTCGCGCGTGGGAGAACCATCGCCCCATATCTGCATTTCCTTATCGCCGCGTTCGGTCGCTTCGACAGCCTTGCGAATCAACGCGGGAATCACATGCGATGATTTCGGGTTGAAGTTGTCTCGCGGTCCATATAAATTGACAGGCAGAAGGAAGATCGCATTGAAGCCATATTGCTGACGATATGCCTGCGCCTGCACCAACATCATCTTCTTGGCGAGACCGTACGGCGCGTTGGTCTCTTCAGGGTAGCCGATCCACAAGTCATCTTCTTTGAAAGGAACAGGCGTGAACTTGGGATAGGCGCAAACCGTGCCAATCGCCACGAACTTGCCCACGCCATTTTTATATGCCTGATGCATGAGTTCCACGCCCATCATCAGGTTGTCATAAAAGAAATCAGCGGGATGTTCCATATTCGCGCCAATGCCACCGACATTTGCCGCAAGGTGAATGATGACCACGTCCTTCGGGTCAACGCCTTTAAGCGTATCCGCATACAAACGACGGATGTCGTTGGCATCCACGAGATTGTAGTTTTCAAAATGGGGAATAAAAATATCAGTCGCGCCGCGTTGTTTCAATTTTTCAATGACGAACGAGCCAAGAAAGCCCGCGCCGCCTGTGACGATTACTTTTTTGCTCTTCCAGAAGTCCAAGGTTTCAGGTTGAATGTTGGAAGGTTGATTATTCGACATGATAAGTTACTCCTTCTTCGCGGACACGCCGCGCATTGGGTTGGGTTTCCAAATATTGAATGAAACGCGCGAGTTGCTTGCTGCAAATCTCCGCAAGGGAAAACATTTCAGAAAAACTATCCTCAGGGACATATCCCTGATCTCTGGCTATATAAAGTTGGGCGCGCAGTTCACCTGCGGAGCCTTTTGCATGAGCCAGATATTTTATAAACATGGCTTGTGTCTGGCTTTCAAATCCTTCCGCAATGTTGGACATGATCGAAACCGCCGCCCGACGCATTTGGTCGCGCAAACCAAAATCACGCGCAAATGCTCCATCCGAGGAATATTTATAAATCAGATTCGTCAAATCTTTTGCTCTTTGCCAAACCTCCAAATCCTCGAATCTTTTTGCGGTAGTCATATCTCAACCTGTAACCTTCAACTTGAAACCTTCACCCTATTGCACAATGAACTGCGCGTTTCTATATTTATCATCTGTCGGATTGCGGATCAAGCCAGACTTCAACGCAAACAAAACTTCACGCACGCCGTCATCGATATCAAACTTCGTGTCAAATCCCAGCACGCGCTTGATCTTTTCGAATGAAACAGTAATATCGCGCATATCTCCGCCAAAGGTCAGGTTTTTATATTCGACCACCGTTTCGGGCATACGCTTGAGAATAAAATTCACAATATCGCTTTTTGTGTAATTTCCGTTGTCGGTTCCCAGGTTGAAAACCTGCCCGCGCACTTTTTCCTTGTCGGCTTCCAGTCCCATCATCACGCCGCGCACCACATCGCGGATGTGGACAAACGAGCGCGAGTATCCGCGCTGATAAATGATAAGTTCACGCCGGGTAAACGCTTCGAGGACAAATTGATTCACGATCAAGTCAAAGCGGGTGCGGGGCGAAATTCCATATAAAGTTGCAAAGCGGAACAGCAACGGAGCGCAAGCCCCGTCTGCTTTTGAAAGCAAAAACTCCTCGCTCGCGATCTTCGTTTCGGCATATAAAGATTGCGGATTTAGAGAGGATTCTTCGGTGACAGGTTTGCCATTTTCAGACAAGCCATAGTTGCTGTAGGTGGACGCAAACACGATCTTTTCCACGCCCAAGTCTGATGCCTGACCATAGACATTTTTCGTAGCCTCGACATTGTACTTCCACGCCACAGACTTCCCCACCGCCTGACAGGCCGGAAACCCCACGATCGCCGCAAGGTGGACAATGGCATCGGGCTTTTGCCAATCGCGTTTGACGGCATCGCGCACCGCACGATTCTCGGTCACATCGGCTTTGATAAAATGGAAATTGGGATGATGAAGAAACGGGACAATGCTCTCGCCGCCGAACAGTAAACTGTCGAGGACTGTGACCCTGTAATTGGCGCGTAACAGTTCCGAGGTCAGCATCGAGCCGATATATCCCGCGCCGCCTGTGATCAAAATATGACGGTCCGTCATTCCAAACCCTCCAGTTTTATTTTATATCCATCCAAAATTAAAGCAGGCGCTGTTTTATCATTCACAACAGAAATACCCTGTTCGAGGCAGGTGAGTTTGCAAATATCCGCCACATCGCCAGAGCCGACGATGCGCACGCGGTCAAAACCGGCGCCGCGGATTTTTACAATATAGTCTTTCACGCGCTGTCGGGTATGACGATAGACCGAAAAAGAACGCTCCACATAATCCACGGCGAGGCGGGCGCGCAGGGCAAGTCCCTCGGGAGTGATGATGTAGCGCAGTTTCTTGCGCTCGGCGCGCGAGACCTTCACCGCGCCTTTTGCGATCAGCCGCTTTAAATGCCAATTGACCGTGCCAACAGCCACACCCAATTGGGTAGCCAGCACGGATTGATTTACGTCAGGGTCGCTCTCAATTTTTTCTAGCAGGGAGAGTTCGCGGATTTCGTCGTTTGTTGATTCCATAGATTTCACATTCCAAAATTCAGTCGCTGAATTATAACAGGAATAGCAGGATATGAAATAGCTATTTTCCCCATGTTTCGACGAGACAAACCTACGGCAACGACGTATTCAAGCGATAAATATCCGAGCCATCCACAGAATCGACCCGGGTGTAATTTTGATGGATAAAATCCAGCATGTCCTTATAATTATGCGCGAGGACAACATCCTTGTATTTGATCTTATATTGCTTGCGGACTTCAGGGTCAATATCGGGAATTCGTTCACGGTCAGCGGATTCGATCATATTGACGACCAAAACGGGAGGGTCGGTTGTAAATTGGGAATAAAACTGCTCCGCCCAATGTTCTCCGAGAGGAGTATCCACATGGATCAGAGGATAAGGCAGGAAGGACGCCGGGGACTCTCTGTCAGAGGCAAAGTTGATCACCGGACGAAAGCCCCAGACAAACACTTCATCCTGAGGCGAGGTATTCTCCCGAATGTAGACAGCCACCGCGTCGCGATAATCCAATCCCGCTTTGGGTGATGCCCAAAAATTCGCAAGCACAGCGCCATAATCCTTCCAGACATTGATTTTGCCGGGCAGGGTAACT
>DYDH01000325.1 GCA_020717985.1 Herpetosiphon sp.
TACCCACCCTGGCAAAATTACCCTGGCGGTAAAGAGACGGTAAGGCATACAGTTTTAACAACAGCAAACCTTCCACTGTTGCTATCGGAATATCGCGGTCAAGAAATCGCTGAACCTTCGAATATTTGCCATGCACTTTCTTGAAAAGCGGGTTTTGAGTAAGCAAAACATCAATTTGCAATTCGCCGTAATCTGCCCGGACAAAATACATATCCTGACTGGAAACTTTGAGTTCAGGTAACTTTTCCAGCGATGATAAAGCCATCAGCAAATCCAAATCTTGTGTGTTGCGCCCTTCCACGTAGTGCAAAAGGGCAATTCCCCCGACTAAAACGTAATCTATTTTGCGCTGCTCTAAAACAGCGAATAAATCTTGAACAGATTGAATCAAAGAATCAGAATTCATCATGCCACCAATCCAATTTTTGACGTTGAATACAACGGCATTGCGAATAACATTTCCGATTTGAACACTACTCTGAATGGTCATGTTACATTCCTGCTGCAAGTGTAGCATAAATTAGGCCTGTTTTCATAATATCGGCTGACGGTTTGGCTGAACGAAAAGCCGGGCAGGAGAAATCCTGTCCGGCTTGTGGTTTCTAACAGTTGAGCGGTATTAGCTGTTTCCCATTTTTTAAAATCAGGCTACATTATCATGCTTACTCCGATTACACTTCTCGCATAATAACTCAATATTTCTTGTTGTGTTACTACCTCCTTTTGAAATTGGAACAATATGGTCAAACCATCCGTCATAACTTAAGGCTTGAAACAAGCTTTTATGGCCGATAAATGGCTTTTTTTCGCCGCAATAAGCATGATTGCGATCAAATTGACTGCTCAAACACGGCAAATTTCGGCTTTTTGCTGCACAAAAGCGCTTAAGTTATGACCAATGGGTCAAACTCTAAGCTTTCTCTATTTCCACACTTTGCACATTTACCGCCATCTCGTCGCCATACTTCAATTCGAATACTTTCAGGAATGCGAGGCCGTTCGTATGTTGTTAATCTTTTCTCCGATTTAATGTAATTATTTCTTAGCTTCTCGTATTTTTCCTTTTCCTTATCATATAATTCTAAAATAAACAACTTTATTTGCTCTTCTGAGTAAAGACCTCGAGATAGAGAATGTTCTCCTTTAGCTACATAAACTGATTCTTTAAAAAGCCACTCATCATCAAAAGATGACCATTCAGGAGGCAATAAGTGTATTAGTTGTTCGGTTGTTTTTTCACTTAGTTTACGAATTGGTTCTGAATCAAATCCTCTTCCACTTTTACGCCCAAAAAAAGAAATTATCCAAAATTTCTTTATGTTGTTCTCTGATTCGTTGTGCGCTATATCATCTCCCCACCACGAGATATGAAAAGGCTCTGATTGTGAATATACAAGAGCGCTGCTATATTTACGTTGTGCTTCATTCACCAATGAATTTAGAGCATCAAAGAGAGTTTTATCGTTAGGGAAACAATAATTCATCATTTGAACAAAGGCCATTTGCGGAGACTTTTCTTTTTGCCACGTTTCAAGCGACATAATTTTCTTGATGGTCATATCTGCTCTCTAATAAAAACGAGGTGAACATTGCGGCTCAACGGTTTGCGTCAGCGGCGGTGTGGATTTGCAAGACTATCTGATATTATGGCATAAAGTTTTGCAAACCACGTTTGTCTTCATGGGGCAGTAGCCCCGCTCAGTGGGCGCTTTGTTGGGTGGTGTCTTTTAGGGTTCGTAAATAAATAACTTCCCTCACATCGGCTATACTTGCAGGATGAGCCCAGAGCCGATCATACACCGATGCGAGTGCGAGGCTTGCAAAGCAGGACTTGACACGGAAACCGCTAAAAGCCATCAAAGAATCAACCTGTTCTTGAGCCGTTTGAATGAACCGCAAAAACGCTGGTACGTTGCGACCCTATCCGAAGAAGCCGATGGTTCTAGCGACCGCCAACTGACGCTGATCACTGGTCTGGACGAAAAGACGATTCGGCGAGGTAAAGCGGAACTGCAGGATCAACTCGCTGTCGTGCCAGTGGATCGGCAACGGCGGGCAGGTGGCGGACGGTTGCGAGCCGAAAAAAAGACAGGCAGTTAGAGCCAAGACTGTTGGCGTTGGTGGAGCCGCATACTGCAGGCGACCCGATGAGCAGCCGCAAGTGGTTGAATTGTCGCTTGGGCGATATTCAAGAACGCTTGGGAAAGCATCGGGTGAGCAGGCCCGTCATCAGTCGTTTGCTGAAAGCGCATGATTATCGTTTGAGAGCCAATACCAAGCAAATCTGCTCCAAGCAAGATCCTGAACGCAACCTTCAGTTTGAACATATTCAGGAACAACGTCAACAACATCAAGAGGCCAGAGAGCCGCACATTAGCACGGATACGAAGAAAAAAGAGTTGATTGGCAACTTTCTGAATCGTGGACAGGTATGGTGTCAGGCGGCAGAACGGGTCCATGCACATGATTTCAAGCAAGATTCTCTTGGAAGAGCCGTACCTTATGGCGTGTATGATCTCCAGTTCAATCGTGGCACGGTATATCTTGGACGCTCGGCAGATACACCTGCTTTTGCTGTGGATAACATCGCAGCTTGGTGCGCAACGGAAAGGCTGGATCGTTTTCCAGATTCAAAGCGTTTGATGATCGAGACGGATTGCGGCGGAAGTAATAGCGCCGTTTCCCGAGCATGGAAATATCATCTGCAAGAAAAGGTTTCGGACCGCTTTGGCTTGATCGTGACGGTTTGCCACTACCCGACAGGAGCCTCCAAATGGAATCCGATTGAACATCGCTTATTCAGCGAAATCAGCAAGACTTGGGCAGGTTGTCCGTTACGCACTTTTGCGATGACAGCCCATTACATTCGAGAAACGAAAACCCAAACCGGATTGACGGTTTGTGCTCATCTGATCCGCAAGAAATATGTGACTGGCGAAAAAATCTCCGACGTTATGATGGCAACCTTGAACATCTCTTACCACGCGATCTGTCCGCAATGGAATTACACCATTTATCCTCGTGGCTATGGCCAATGAGGGAAGTTATTATTTTACGATCCCTAAAGTACAGTGGTAAAAAGATTGCTGAAGATAAGTAGGCAAATAAGAAAGACAACAAAATGCCCGACATCGGTCGGGCATTTTGTTTATTTAGTCAAAAATTGCCTTTATGGTACAGGTGTGGGTGATTCTGTAGGGGTGTCCTCCACCGGTCGGTTCACAGTATAGGGAGGCCATGGGATTTGCACCGCGTCGGTGTAACCGTGTTTCTCGATCGTGCGCAGTTCGCCGTGCGATGGATCAGGGCAGCCCTGCTGGTCAGTGAATGTATACTGGGTATGGTATTGGTCGGGCAGAGAGGCCGGCACCCAGACAAGGTTGCCGCCCTGGCATACCCATACTTCGAGAAAGTAGCCGCGGTCGTCATCCTGCGTCATGGAGACCGGGGCCCAGGAGATAGTGACCTGGTCTCCCTGGCGCTCCGCCCTAACATTGGTCGGCGGGGCGTACAGAGCATTCGTGACGGGCAGGCGTACTGTCTCCACGATGACCGTATTGGGGTCGCCGACAACATCAACAACATACGGGGATATCCAACACCATTTTCCCACCCTGTCCATGTATACATAGAGCCAGGTCCCGACCGGCGCACGACCATAGACGGTGCCAGTGTCACCAGCCTGCAGGGTCCAATGATAAAGGTAAGCCGTCGAAGGGCCATAAAGGCAGGCTGCGGCGGCCACGTTCACCGTGACTTTGGGGAAATTGAAGGTGGGGGTGGGG
>DYDH01000078.1 GCA_020717985.1 Herpetosiphon sp.
CAAACAAGATTAAATTACAAAAAAGGATATTAAACATGGAAATAATTCTCGCCATTGTAGTGGCATCCGCAGTGATCTTTTTTGGGGCATTAATTAGCATGGGCAATGAACGCCAAAGGAAGGCAATTGATGGTTTGCGTGAGCAGGTTGTCCTTTGGGCGGTGCAGGATCTGAAGATTAAGCGCGAACACCTGGCACAAACTGTTCAGGTTCCTGATTCTTTGGGCTGGCTCAACAAAACCGCATCAAAAGTTTGCGGCTATGACCTGAAATTGCAAGTTCTCGAAACATTTGAAGAGCCACAATCATTGGTCTGCACATCTGGAGACGTCAGTATAAAGGTTGTCTTTTCGCCGCTCTCACCTGCAGATCTTCACCGAATTAAGAGGGGCAAAAAAAACCGTTTGTCACAATTTGCAGGTCATAACCCCTTGTTATTCCTGCCTCGGGATGTGGACATCCATGAATTATCTGTCTTGAATGGAGGTCATTTGTTTGACTTGGAATTATCCCTGGCTTGGAAGGCATTGACGGGGCAAAATCTTGAATTATCCAACCAGCTTTGGATATATGAATTTTCATGACGAATTGAACTGCATATCTAGGAATTTTTTTATTGGCAGTGGAAAATCACCCGTTCAGGACTTCAGAAATATATTCTGAAGTCCTATTTTTTTATATTCAGATGATTTTTGTAAATTCCATACTTATTTATCTCAAAATATTTACTCAAGTAAGATGAAAATTGTGCTATCATGCCCCTGCACGTAGAGCAGACCTGTCGGCCATTATTTTTAGACAGTTGCCATTCAGAGTACAAATCTGAAAAATTCGCCTTTCCGGTTTTCCTCACTATCAACGATTATGATTAGTGGATAGGCTGAAAGGTTAGGAGGATAAAAAGTTGTCTCAGAAGCCTTCCAATAATAAGAACAACACCCTTGAACCTCTCACTGGCAGGAATGCAGAAGAGCACGATTATGAGAGATCTTCGGAAGTTGAGAGGCAAATTCTTGCCTGCTTATCTTTGAGTGAAACAGAAATTGTTGCGAAAGCAAAACTAGAAAACAAGGAAGAAAACGGATACCTCCAGGAAGAAGCTCTGGTGTACCTGATTAAAAAAAGTCGTAAAGAACAAAATCCGGGTCTGTATAATGACCTGGCACAGATGCTGGTAGATCGTTGCCACAAGCGGTTAATTTATCGACATCGAAATATTGATTCAGAAGCAAAGGATGACGCCTATGCAAATGTAATCCTGAACTTGTTTGAAGAAATTTGCGCTAAAGACAAAAAGGGAGATTTTCTGCAGGTTCGTTTTTGGGTAACATTTGATCGAATGGCAATCGATGTTTTCCGTACATATTCTCGCAAGCAATCAAAAGATCGTGTAAATTTGCATCCTGATTCCTTTATAGGAGCAGATGAGACTGGGGAAAGCGAGGATTTGTGGGAAACTGCAGTTCCACTAATTGATCAAAATATCCCAGACAATCGTAGAGGATCCTCCGCTGAAATGGAAGGATTAAAAAAGGACGCCTACCAGGTTCTTAAAGAGCCCATCCGCACTATTTTTCTTTTACACCACTATGAAGGTTGGCCAATTGGTTCCATTGATCCAGATGAATGGACTTTAAGTAAACAATATAAGGTGTCTGAAAAAACTATTGGCAACTGGTTGCGTAAGGCTGAAAAGGACTTACAAGAATGGCGAGGAGACCATCATGAATAACCCAATCGGGCAGTATTCCCGGGAAGAGGTGCTCGATGCTTATATTGCAGCAACAGCTAAACCAAGTCGTGAAGCATTAGCGGAATGGGTTAAACGTTATCCGCAATATGCGGATGAATTAGCAGAATTCACAATGGCTTGGATACAATCAGAGTTTTCTACGGAGGTCGAAGAAAAAACGGAAATCTCGAATAGAAGAATTCAGATCGGTATGGATATGGCACGAAAAGTTTACGAACAAAGAACTGTGGAGGATGTTAAACAATCCTCCCAAGTCAATTCGCAGTTGGATTCTTTGTTGCAAACAGCAAGTTTTGTTGGATTATCCGCTGATCAATTTAAAGATAAGTGCAATCTATCAATGGCAATGATGCGAAGGATTGAGAACAGGTTGATATTGGTCGAATCGATACCCTTGGACTTGATTCAAAGAATTGCGCAAACACTTCATCAAAGCACTCAAGATATCCTTTCCTATTTAAATCGACAGCCGATCATCCCCACTGGTTTGAGATTCAAAGCACATCAACCACCAAAAATTGCTCAAAGGGAAAATTTTTTCGATGTGATTAGAAAAGACGATACGTTAGGCGATGATCAACGTACTTATTGGCTTTCATTTGAAGATGAGAATAAATGATTTAGAGATATTACAATGAATCAATGGGATTTTGTACGCAATCTCGCTCACAAAAAAAGGGCAGAAATCGATCTTTTATCTCTAAGTGAGTCCGCAATTGATCTCATTAGTGCAATATCTTCTTCCTTGCCAATTAAATGTGAAGCCCTTCGCAAGGATGACCCTTTATTATATGGAGCAGAAGCAGTATTAGATGCCGCGTCTCAAAGAATTTGGTATAACGCAGAGATTGATCCTCCGCAATTAGCAGCCTATATTATCCACGAATATGCTCATTACTGGCTCGAGGGGAATGATTATTCGTGTAAAGAACCCGACGTTGACGCCCGTCTGTCTGAAGAGATTTCTCCCGTGGGGACAGACCGCGTGGAAAATTACAATCCTAGGGAACGTCGTGAGGCGTTGGCGAATGTTTTCGCGCGTGAATTTCTTTTGCCGGCAGACCGTTTGCAGTTTTGGTTCATTCGCGAGAAATGGACTGCATCCCAAATTGCCAGCCACGTGGGGGTGACTGAAAATCTTGTTTTCAATCAACTCACCGACATCTTGCTTATTCCATCGAATGGAGATGGGGAAGTAAAAACAGAAGCACCTTTTGTAGATACAGGGCTTGATTCTAGCCAATCTGACGCAGCATACACAACTGAAGGCCCGCTTCTGGTTGAGGCAGGTCCTGGTACTGGAAAGACTCGGACCTTGGTTGGAAGGATCGAATTTCTTGTTACGAAACAGAATGTCGGTCCGCAATCCATTTTGGTATTAACCTTCTCCAACAAGGCTGCTGAGGAAATGAGGGGGCGGCTTGCCAAGGTATTACCTGATATTGCTCCTACCGTATGGATGGGCACATTCCATGCGTTCGGATTGGAGTTACTGCGGAAATATGGACACGCTTTGGGACTTCCACCTTCCCCAAAACTTCTTGATCCGATCAGTGCAATATTGTTAATGGAACAACTTTTACCGAAGTTGAATCTGGACTACTATCAGGATTTATACGAACCGGCCAGATATTTACCGGACTTTCTTAAAGCCATCTCACGGGCGAAGGATGAATTGGTCACCCCGGAAAAATATCGCCAGATGGCAATGCAAACCATTAGTGAGGCTGCATCTGACGAAGAAAGGGAACGGGCGGAAAAGACACTTGAAGTCGCGGGGGTTTACGAGGCATATCAATCCCACTTGGATCAGGAGCATTTTATTGATTTTGGCGATCTGATTGCCAAGTCTGTTCAGTTACTTGCTGACCATCCTGATGTTCAACAAGATGTTCGTAAAACATACTGTCATGTTCTGGTTGACGAATATCAGGATGTCAACCGTGCCTGTGCAATGTTCCTTCAACAGCTCGCCGGCGATGGAAAGGGATTATGGGTGGTCGGTGATGCTCGCCAATCCATCTATCGCTTTCGGGGTGCTTCCCCCAAAAATATGGCATTATTTCCCCAGGATTTTCCTGGGGCAACAACCTTGCCATTACAGGTAAACTATCGCTCCCAGCCGCCTGTAATTAAGGCATTTTCGACTTTGGCAAAACAGATGGCAATCTCAACCGTTTTGCCTTTTAGCGAATGGCGGGCTAATCGAACCGATGACGGTGGCATGGTTCTTCTAAAGGAAGCCGATAATCTTGAAGTGGAAGGTGAATCCATAGCAAGGGAAATCCGTCATTGGGTGGAACAAGGCATTCCATTTAAAGATCAGGCAATTTTATGCCGCACCCACACGCAGCTCGCAAGAATGGCTGCGTTGATGGAGCGCTCTGGAATCCCCACACTCTACATCGGAGATTTGTTTGAACGATCTGAAATCCAGGATTTACTTGCCCTCTTGAGCCTGATTACTGGGGATGTGCGCGGTTTGGTGCGCGTGTCAAAGTTCCCCGAATATCGCCTATCTTCCTCTGATGTTCACAAAATATTTTCCCTGGCTGAGGATAAGCAAATTCCTTTCCGGGAAGCTATTGAACAATTCAAGAACGACCCGGGAATTTCAATGCCGGGTCGGCAAACACTTAACTTGATTGGTCATCATCTGCGAAATCATTCAACCAATAATGGCTCCTGGTATTTTCTCGCTAACTACTTATTCAATCACAGTTCATACTTGAGAACCATCATGCAGTCCGATGGCAATGCAAATTACCATCAGCGCGTTGCCATTTATCAATTCCTTCGGTTTGCTTATGAACAGGACAGGGTGAATTCCAATGGGGAAAATCCGAAGCTCAGGTTACTTGACTATGTGCGAAGATTGGAAATTCATGGCGAAGAGAAACAATTACGGCAAATTCCTGAGGCCGGGCATTTGGTGGATGCGGTTCGCTTATTAACTATTCATGGCAGTAAAGGCTTGGAATTTAGAGCAGTCTACATTCCCCTGCTTGGGAAAGGACACGTACCATTAAAAATGCAGCCACAGACCTGTTACCACCCAAAAGGGCTTGTGTCGCAGGACCTTAGGCAAATACATGCAGATGAGGAGATTTGTTTGTTCTTCGTAGCCGTATCCAGGGCAAGGGATGTCTTATATCTTTCTCGTGCAACGCGATATAACGGAAAGGGAAGCAATCCCTCCGAATTCTTTTCCCTGCTTTCATCTGTCATAATCCCCCAGAAGCCGCAATCGGGAACGATTACTGGCGCAATTACAGAAGAAAATAATGTGGTTGGTGATCAGTATGAGGATGATTATCTAAAGGTCTCCTCACGCGATTTTGAAGTGGACCAATTAGATTTGTATTTACGTTGTCCCAGAAGGTATTACTATGATTCGGTTCTAGGTTTTTCTCGCAAGACCGAAGCTTCACCTTTTTTGCGTTTTCATCGTTGTGTATATCAGGTGATGGATTGGATTGCAGAATTCTATCTGCAAACGGGAAATGTAGAGGTTTCTGTTG
This sequence comes from Herpetosiphon sp., assembly GCA_020717985.1. Classification (GTDB taxonomy): domain Bacteria; phylum Chloroflexota; class Anaerolineae; order Anaerolineales; family Villigracilaceae; genus Villigracilis. The sequence goes on from DYDH01000078.1 coordinate 5,275, forward strand.
CATTGGAAAAATTGGAGACTCTGTGGCCGACAACAGCTCTGGAGGGACATCCTTTCGACGCAGTGTATCGAAAAACAGCCGAAAACATGGTGGTTGCAGCCGTGCAAATGTATTCAGGTTCGCGAAATATCAAAAAGGTCGAGCGTATCCCAATAAAACTAAAAAATGGGACTGTTTTATTTTTCCCTGATCACCATGAAGTGACAGGGGATGGGCGACATATCTTCCGTAGGATAAGAACTGGGAAATTGAGGAAAGATGAGGCTGAACAGGACGTGTATGGCCTATATTATGCTGCAGCCAAGCAGATAACAGGCGATGCTTTTGACATCGAGGTAGTTTCGCTAACAAGCGAGACGACGTTACAGATTCAACTTACCGATCAGAAGGTGGTTATGAGGCTCGATGAATATGATCAGGCAATAAAACAGGTACTGGCAGGCGAATTTCCTGCTAGCCCAAAGGATGCGAGACATTGCCCGCGTTGTCCCAATTACTTTATTTGTCCGACAATTCCCGAGAAACAGAACAAAAACGCCTCCTAATGTACTAGACTTTACTTTGCATTTCCGGTTTCTCCAACTCCCAACGATTAAGGATGATAGGACAACAGGAGATAAAACGCCGCTCCTCAGTCCAATATTCTATATCGTTGCCCCCAGGGGCAGAGGAGAAACCTTATGAAAGATACAGTCGAAGTTTTTTTACAAGGACCAGGTCTTGTTATTACCTTGGTCAAGTTGCCAATAGATGGCAAAATCAGTGACCTTATTGAGCAGGCACGTGAAAAAGGTTTGAAAATTGGGGCGGAGGAAAAGCCGGATGTCTGGCTTGAAAACGCGGAAGAGCCTTTGAAGTCCGGTTCTTCATTGAAGGAAGCCGGCATCAAATCCCGCAGCAGGGTCCATGTGCATACCTGCCGGCAAATTCATGTCACCGTTAATTTCAACAATCAATCCCATCAACATCCTTTTATTCCATCTTCAACAGTTGGTGATGTCAAAGAATGGGCTGCCAAGAAGTTCAACCTGAAAGAGGTTGATGTTTCCGAATATGTTTTGCAGGTATGTGGAACGTCAAATCGCCCCAAGGAAGACACTCAAGTTGGGTACTTTGCCGAACCAGGTAAATGTACTGCGTGCTTTGATTTAGTCCCTGAGCAACGCGTGGAAGGCTGAGGGAATTTGCTCCAATGACACTGGACGAGCAGATTTTCCGCGAACATATTGAGGGTGGTCCATTCCAAAGCGGAGTGGATCTTGGTAAATGGCAGTTGAGCGACATCGCTTGGCCAAATGTGTATATCAACATCACAGCTACTTCACATGAGGAATGGCCACCCTTTTATTGTTTCCAATTTGAATGTGCAAACTATCCTGTGGCAGGTGTGACCGCCCGTCCCTGGGACTTGGAAAAGAAAGAGCCTTTGGATACGAAGAAATGGCCCGGTGGAAAAGACCGGGTTCCAAAGGTGTTCAACCCAGGTTGGAACAATGCGCAATGCTTGTACCTCCCCTGTGACAAGAATGCAATTAACGGTCATTCTGATTGGACCACCAAATACCCAAACTGGATTTGGAAAACCGACAGCGATATTACCCTTTACCTGGATGTGGTTTATGGATTACTCAATTCAAGCGACTATACGGGACCTCGTGGCGCCTGAGTATCAAATCAGTTGTTCTTCAAGGCTATGGCGCCAGGGATTGACCGAATTAAGAAGACGGGGAAAAAATCGTCATGAAAGTGGAGCATTTTTGCTTGGGCATCAGGAAGGAAGTAAACGCAGAATTTCCAAGTTCATCTATTACGATGATCTCGACCCACACTGCTTCGATACAGGTATAGTCGTCCTTGATGGTTCAGTCTTTGGAAAACTATGGAAAATTTGCCGAGATGTGGACATGAAAGTGATTGCAGATGTACACACCCATCCCGGCATTCCACTCCAAAGTTTCACGGATCGAGCCAATCCCATGATCGGTGTCCCTGGTCATATTGCCATTATTGTTCCTGACCTGGCACGCCGTATTGTAGGAGCTGAGGAACTCGGAGTTTATGAATATCTCGGTAATCATCGCTGGCAGGCATATTTGAAAAAAGATATCCCTAGATTCTTTTATATTGGTATGTGGAGTTAATATGTCACATGATGAAATCACCGGTGGTAAATTGCATCGGCTTGCCAAACTTTTGATGGATACAGGCGAGGCCGCCACCGTGTATGAAGCAGAAGAAAAACTGAAAGGGTATCGTCTCGGTATCCATGTCAATAGGAATGTGCTTGATTCGCCAGCTTACCAGGCTGGACTGCTAACGGTCATCAATACTGGCCGACGGTGTTTTCTTGGTGGCGTTCTAATATTTGGTGATTTGGATGTTCCTTTGAAAATACCGTGGCGACGTTTTCAAACGGTTGCTGAGGCAGTCAAAGATTTGCAAGGAAAAGTAGTTGATAAATTGGATGCTTCAATTCCACTGATTTCATTCTCGGATAAATTACTCGAGGGTTGGGAAGGGGATTTTGGGGTAAAGCCTGCCATTCGTGGCTGGTCTGGGGGCATCCTGCCCATTCAGGATCAATTTGATTTTTCAGGAAAAGAAATATTTACACCTGCGGGTGTACTTGCTGGTGCGCTTGCTGTGTCCGAGGCATTTCAATTTGTCCGTGGAGGTAATTCAACTGTAGGGCACCGATCCGTCGGTATTTCATTATGGAAACCTTCACGGGATGCAGATTGGTTGAATGCTGACCTTGGACCAAACCTTTCATATTTACCCCAAAAATTATGGTTGATCGGATTGGGAAATCTTGGTCAAGCCTATCTATGGACTCTGGGATTCCTCCCATATAAAGCAAACAATAAAATGAAAGATAATATCAAATTTGTTCTTCAAGATACCGATCGGTTGGAGGAGGCTAATGACAGCACATCCCTTTTGACTGATTTTTCAATAGTAGGCATGAAGAAGACAAGGGCAATGTCTGATTGGTGCGAACAATATGGGTTTCAAACGTCGCTTATAGAAAGAAAATTTACTGATAATTTCAATGTAAATGATGAAGAGCCACATCTCGCGCTGTGTGGAGTGGATAATGCCGAGGCGCGAGCAGTTTTGGAAAAAGCTGGCTTTAAGAGGATCATCGAAGCTGGCTTGGGTAAAGGCGTGGAAGAGTATTTATGTTTTCGGATGCACACTTTTCCAGCAAGTAAATCTGCGGAAAGTTACTGGGGTCAAAAATTGGGCAGGGATGAGGCTGAAAACCTGATTCAGCAACCTGCATATCAAGATCTTCATGGGAGAGGACTTGATCAGTGCGGACTCACGGAATTGGCAGGTCGCAGTGTGGGCGCGCCTTTCGTTGGTGCAATTGCATCGACATTCGTTATCGCTGAAGCGCTACGAATGCTGAATGGTGGAAATGCCATAGAAGTAATTGATGGCGATTTGAGATCTTTTCCAACATTGAATAAAGTGATTCCCATACAAATCAAACTGAAGGCTTTCAATCCAGGAATGATTAAGGTATAGCAATCCAATTAGGTAAAGAAGAAACAGAAGTTGAGGTCTATTATGCAAATAATTGTGGATAGTGTTATCGAAGGATCTTTTCATGGTTTTGATGGCGGGCGAGTATACAAGTTTATCAATGGTGAAATTTGGGAGCAGGCGGAATATAAATACCTTTATCATTATGCCTATCGTCCTAATGCTCAGGTGATTGCAGAACGAGGAGCTTATTATCTTCAAATAGAAGGGCTTAAGGACCATGTTTTAGTTAAGAAGGTTCGGTAAACCAATATAGGTTGAGGTTGACATGACTCAATCCGATGACAAAGTTTCCTTTGAAAATTGGGGGTTCCATATAAATCCTTCCGAATATTCCCAATCCATCCCAAGCGACCCAGATTGGGTAAACCCTGCGCAAGGACAGGACTGGAAAATGCGTGGGCTGATTGTTTGGGATTCCAACATCAAATGTGTCACTCATTTGTTTGCAGTTTATGCCATCAAAATAATGATGAAAATGAAAGCAGAAGGTAATTGGAAAACCGAAGGAATTGTGATTGGCACGCCAGCTTACGAATTTTCCATTCAACTTAAAAGAAAGAAAAGAAAAAAGAACGAAGAGGATGAACCAGAAGAAGAAGAACCGAATGGGAAATGGATTCTAGCGAACCAGATTCCAATGTCATCGTTACAAGCTGAGGAATTCTATAATTTTCTAATAAAAAATGAAGATAGCCTAAATCGAATTGCACTAGCCGAGGAAGAAGATGGAAAAAGAAGGCTTTCTCAAGTTTATGAGATCCTATTTCAAGACAGGATGGATAAAATGGTCGAAGAACCTGTTCCTCCAAAAATATCTCCTGTCTCAATACCAGCAGGTGATTATCTGACAGTTGCTCAAATAGCAGAATACTGCAAGGTAACAATCAAGAAAGTCAATAATTGGATTGATAAAGAGCATATAGCTTTTCTTGAATTGCCACAAACCGGGAGATTAATCCGCATCGAAGATGTCAATATTCTCCTAACCCAAAATGGTATGCCCATGTTCAACTTTGGGAAACAGCAATGAAGATTCAAATTTAACTGAGTAAGAATTAAGACTTCATAACTGGATAGCTGTGTATCCCGCGCTCGGGCAGGTAGTATAATTATTTTTTATCAGGTTTCCTCTTACAATTACTCTTTTCTGGTTTATAGAACATGAAAAATATGTCCGATTGTGTGTATCCCTGCCCCGAAGGATTCATAGCACCTTTTTAGGCAATTACGCCCCCTGGAAGGAGGGGCGTAATTATTTTTATAAATTTTTCCTTGAAGATCCCCATGTATAGGCATAACAAGCCTCGCCGATACCAAATATTGTGTTCCCTTGGGATTACATCGCCAATATAAAATAGTGGTGAAATTCTTATTCATCTTTGCCTGCATTTGCTAAAACCTAATTATTCAATGAACTTACCGAAATACCCTCAAGATGTTTTTTAATTTTTTAACCATCCAATTTTGCCTTGGAATGCGATAACTTTTTGCCCATGCCATACTGGTGACCGGATCTACATTTAAACTCCCCATAATTATCGAAGCACCTTTATGCTGATCTTATCTAATAGAAAGTCGACCAGGTAATGATTTACCTCTGCCGCCGCATCGTGTTGAACCCAATGCGTGGCTTCAGGAAAAAAAATAAGATTTCCCTCGTCCACAAAATCCATACTGAGACGTGCCATGCGATAAGAGAGGGCAACATCCTTCATTCCCCACATCATCAACGTGGGTATTTTCACTCGCATATTGTTGGTAATCCGTGGTTGATAACGTACAACCGCGCGATACCAGTTAATCATGGCGGTCATCGCGCCAGGCTGTGACCAAGCTTCCTTGTACTTTTCAATATCTTCATTTCTGAATGTATGTATCCTGCCGCTGCCGCGCAATGCACGTTCTGCTCCACGCCAGTTAACAGCACCCATACCAGCCTCAGGTAGCCAGGGTAGTTGAAAGAAAAATATATACCAGGAACGGCGGATTTGTTCCAAGTCACGCAACAGAAAACGCTTCATCACAGCAGGATGTGGCACGTTTAGGATTCCTAATCGGTAGATGCGTTCAGGATGCCAAATCGCCGTCATCCAAGCGACAGCAGCACCCCAATCGTGCCCGACCAGGTTGACTTTTTCGTAATCTAGAGCGTCGATCAACCCAATAATATCGTTGACCAGTTCGTGCATGTTGTAAGCTTTTGCTCCAAGCGGTTTATCACTCAAATTGTACCCGCGTTGATCAGGCATGATCACGCGACAACCTGCTTCCACCAAGGCAGGCACCTGATTTACCCAACCTCGCCAAAATTCTGGAAAACCATGCAACAGAATAACGGGTGGTCCACTTTTGGGTCCCGCCATAACGATATGCAACTGAACGCCATTTGTTATAATGAATTGTTCTTCTAGTATTAGATCGTCCACACGAAATTCCTCGCAAAGAAAAAATGTTGGAAGGTTACTGCCAATTATCTTACCATTGCCACGTAATTTTTTTGAGATGGAGAAGGAAAGAGAACTGTTCGCTTTTTGTAGGGAATTACCAGTCGCTTCGTCAATACGAAGCCACCTTTTGGTGTATTGTGCCCACCACTACCATTATGGCTGGAAACATCAAATCCCCGCGCTGGTCGAAGCGGGCTTTCGTGTCATTATCCCAGACCAGCGTGGATATAACTTATCGGACAAGCCGAAGGGAATCTCCGCTTACGATGTGGATATTCTTGCGAAAGATATTGTCGGGCTGCTCGACCACTTTGGGATTCAAAAAGCGGAAGTCGTCGGGCATGACTGGGGGGCAGTTGTGGCGTGGACAATTGGCATTAACCACCCTGAAAGAGTGGAAAAACTCGCCATCCTAAATGTGCCGCATCCCGATGTGATGACAGATTTTGTGCTGCACAATCCCGCCCAGCGGAAAAAATCCTGGTACGTTTTCTTTTTTCAAATCCCCTGGCTTGTGGAATGGATGCTGGGTAAAAATAATTTCGAATACCTCGCGCGGATGCTGGTACAGTCGGGGCGCAAAAACACTTTTACCGAAGCGGATGTGGTGGAATACAAAAAAGCCTGGTCACAAAAAGGCGCGTTAACGGGAATGGTCAATTGGTATCGTGCCGTCATGCATCGCGGAATGCGGTCTGCGTTCAGCCGAAAAACATCCGCGCGGCGTGTGCATGTCCCGACGATGATGCTATGGGGCAAACGCGATGTCGCGCTCAGTTCCGATATGGCGCAGCCTTCGATTGATTTGTGCGACGAGGGCGAATTGACCTTCTTCGACAAAGCCACGCATTGGGTGCAGCACGATGCCAGCGAAGAAGTCAACCAAAAACTGATCGAATTCATGAGATAACCACGAGAGTGCGTCGCACCCTTGTTTGAGATAGCCCATGCCAATTTCAGCCCTTATTTTGCTGTTCCTTTCCGCATCCATGCATGCCACGTGGAATTTTTTGCTTAAGAGTTCAGACGAAAAATACATTGTAATGGGCTGGCAGGTGATTCTGAGCGCCATCTTCTCGCTCGGATTTCTCTTCTTCACAGGCTTGCCGCCGCGCTCAATGTGGGGCTTTGCAGTCCTGAGCATGATTCTTGAATCCATTTATTTTATTTTGCTGTGCAGCGCCTACAGCGACCATGACTTTTCGCTCATTTATCCCATTGCGCGTGGAGCGGCTCCAGCGTTGCTGGTGTTGTGGTCTGCGATTTTTTTGCGCGAACATTTGACGGTCGGCGGATACATTGGGCTGGCTTTTATCACGGGCGGCATCATGGTCATTGGCGCAACCACGTTGATTCAAAGCAACGGCGAAAAGCCTCATCTGCGCGGAATTTTGACAGCCTTATCGGTGGCGTTTATCATTTCGATTTACACATTGGTTGACGGCACAGCCGTGAAAAATGGTCAAGCCCTGCCGTATGGCTTGTTTATGTTTTCGATGATGCCATTCGTAACAACGCCCTACCTTGTGCAAAAATTTGGATGGGATCATTTTTCAGAAAGTTGGAGAAAAAATCGCGGTTATTTATTGCTTGGCGGCGTGTTGGGATTGGTGGCTTACATGATGGCGTTATTCGCCTACTCGTTTGCGCCGCTCAGTTATTCGGGCGCGATCCGCGAAGTGAGTGTGGTCATCGGCGCATTCCTCGGCTGGCGATTCTTGAAAGAGGAGATGGGCGGCGTGCGCGTGGTTGGCTCGGCAATTGTGTTTGCAGGCGTAATGGTGATCGCGATTTTTGGGTGAGTAGCCGTAGGTCACGTTTGCAACGTGACGGTTTTTATTGGATAGGCATCACGCTATAAGCGTGACCTACTATTTTTTTCAGACAGGTGAAAAATGGCGGACCAAATTTTTCCAGAACCGACAGTTGGGGTTTTTATCTTCAATCAGGCAGGCGAGATGCTGTTGTTGAAGAGTCACAAATGGCCGGGGAAGTATGTTGTCCCAGGCGGGCATGTGGAATTGGGCGAGCGGCTGGAGGAGGCGGCCATCCGCGAGGCAAAGGAGGAGACTGGGCTGGATATTTACGACCTAAAATTCATTAATTTTCAGCAGTTCATTTACGACCCTTCGTTTTGGAAAAAGCGCCACTTCCTCTTTTTCGATTATGCCTGTAGGACGGACTCTCTCAAAGTGGAATTGAATGATGAGGCGGAGGACCATGTTTGGGTTAAGTTGGATGCGGCTCTTCATCTGCCTTTGGATTCCTACACGCGCACTTCCATTGAGAAGATCATCGAAGGAAATTTGTCATAAAATCAGGGTGATTAAAATGGTTGCACTCCTGCTTAAAAATGGTTAAGATAAGGAAGCAATGAAACAAATAATAGGTTTCGACCTTTTGGGCATTTTTATGCCTTTTGTCAGCCAGCCTGATGGGTACACACGTACCTGTCAGGCTTTTTTTATCCCGGAACAAGGAGAATAAATGCAGACACCGTGGGAGTATCGTTACGCTCATCGCACACAGAAAATGGGGAGTTCAGTCATCCGTGAATTGTTGAAATTCACGGAACAACCCGACATTATTTCGTTTGCGGGGGGATTACCCGCGCCCGAGGTTTTCCCGGTAAAGGAATTTCAGGAGGCTTGCAATCAGGTATTAACCGATCACGGGGCGCTGGCATTGCAATACAGCACCACCGAAGGCTACCTGCCCCTGCGTGAAATGATCGCGCGCCACAATACACGATATAGTGTGAGGGTCACGGCCGAAAACATTATGATCACATCCGGCTCACAGCAGGCCCTGGATTTTATCGGACGCCTGTTTGTGAATCGCGGCGATTATATTGTGGTGGAATCGCCGACCTACCTGGGCGCGTTGCAGGCCTGGAATGCGTATGGTGCGCAATATATTTCCGTCCCGTCTGATGAAAACGGCATGATCATGGACAAACTGGAGGAGGCGCTGCGGATTGGTCCAAAGTTTATTTACATTCTTCCGAATTTCCAAAATCCGTCCGGTTCCACTTTAAGCCTCGAACGCCGCAAGCGTCTGGTGCTGCTGGCAGACCAATACGGTGTGCCGATCGTTGAGGATGATCCTTATGGTCAGTTGCGATATGACGGTGAACATATTCCATCGGTTGCGACACTTGACAGCCGCTATCGTAATGACAATGACGGCGAATACACTGGAAATGTTATTTACCTCAGCACATTCTCGAAACTGCTCGCGCCAGGTTTGCGTCTTGCGTGGGTGATCGCGCCACCGCAGGTGGTGCGCAAACTGGTGATGACGAAACAAGCCGCCGACCTGCATACATCATCCTTTAATCAGCATGTGGCTTATGAAGTTGCCAAAGGCGGCTTTTTGGATGAACATGTGAAGGTGATCCGCGCGGTATACAAGGAGCGGCGCGATGTAATGATCGAAATGATGGAGGAAATGTTCCCAGCCGGTGTAAGTTGGACAAAACCGCTGGGCGGCATGTTTCTGTGGGGGGTGCTGCCTGAAAATGTGGATGCGGCTGATGTGTTGAAAGTGGCGGTTGAACGCAAGGTAGCTTTCGTGCCTGGCGGGTCCTTCCACCCGAACGGCGGCGGAAAGAATACGATGCGTCTTAATTTCTCGTTCTCAAATCCAGAACATATCCGCGAGGGGATCGAAAGGCTGGGAATGACGTTGAAAGAGGCGTTGAAGAATGGGAAGTGAGTAATAAGTGAGAAGTAATGAGTAATGAGTGAAAAGTAAAAGTAAGAAGTAAAAAGGTGACCGCTAAAAGAGCAGGTCACCTTTTTACTTCTTTATCCCTCATCCTTCATCCTTATAATCCTTCCTTGTCTTTCCGGTTATTTTAGCAATGCGGGAATTTCAGCAAGTGACTTGATCACCGCGCAGTCTGCGTCGGGGAAGAGGTTGATCGGGTCGTAGAGAACAGGCGTCAGCCCGGCACGCTGCGAGCCGACAATGTCTGCAAAATAATTGTCGCCGACGTACATTGTCTCGTGTGCGCATGTCCCCGCCAGTTCCAGTGCGTGTTCAAAAATAAGGGCATCGGGTTTGAAGGAATTTATTTCCCCGCCTGCGAGAAAAAACTGAAAATAGCAATCCAGTTTCATGTTTTGCATTTCCGCCTGATAGGGAGATTCACGATTGGAGACCATGCCCAGCGTATAGCCCGATTCTTTCAGGAAGTTCAAAAGTGTGTGCGCGTCATCGGGCACATAAATTTCAGGCTTGTAGGCTTTGCTCATATAAGCCGAAACCTGGGGCGCGAGTTCCACAGACCGGGTCAGGGAAACGCCAAATGCAATCAAACGCCGCTGTGTGAAATTGACCCAAAACCCATTTGAGTCATCCTTGAATGTTTCGGAGTCGGTTTGAATTTCAGGCGAGTGGGCAAAATAATAATGCACCCAATGCTCGGCGCGGACCCTGTCCGCTTCCGAGACTTGAAAGCCGAGTCCCCTGATGTGTTCGACAAAAATCTCGCCGGAAGACGGTTGATGATGAAAAAGCGTGCCGTCTAGGTCAAATAAAATTGCTTTGATGTTCTTCATGGGCGCGTGGGATTATCCTCCAATTTCACTCATGATGCGGTTCAGGGGAATGACTCCGTCCGCAAGGCCGTGCCCCCAGGGTTTTTCCCAAACGCCATCGAGCAGGAGTCTGCGTAATTCCTCAAGCGTGGCTCCGGCTCGCATGGGCGTGAGCAGGTCCACTTCTTTTTCGCGCAAAAGGCACAGGCGCAGTTTTCCATCAGATGTGAGACGGGCGCGGGTACATGCCGAACAAAACGGGTGCGTGACCGATGAAATAAAACCGAGATCGCCTTTGGCGTGGGGGATGTGAAAGACCTGCGCTTCGCCGTCCAGTTTTCCGTCGTTGGCGACTTCGAGCTTGCCAAATTCAGATTCGATGGTCTGTTGAATTTGTTTCATTGTGATGACCTGATTGACCTGTAATTCGGTTGCTCCTGCGAAGGGCATCATCTCGATAAAACGCATCTGCCACGGATGGTCAATGGTCAGTGCGGCGAGGTCTATCACATCGTCTTCGTTATAACCTTTGACCACCACCGCGTTAAGTTTTACCGGCGCAAGTCCGGCGCTTTCTGCGGCGAGAATTCCTTCCCATACATCGTCCAACTTTCCCCAGCGGGTGAGACGTTTGAACTTGGCGGGGTCAAGCGTATCAATGCTGACATTGACGCGCTGCAGGCCGGCATCTGCCAAAGGTTGAGCCAGCTTCTTGAGCAGCAACCCATTCGTCGTCATGGAAACGGAGCGGATGCCCTCTGTGGCAGCGATCCCGCGCACGATGTCCACCACATTGGCGCGGACAGTCGGTTCGCCGCCTGTCAGACGGATCTTGTCAAAGCCGAGGCTGGCAAAAAGGCGCGTGAAGGTGAGAATCTCGTCATCCTGCATTAAATCCGCATTGGGACGGAAGGTCATGTCTTCGGGCATGCAATAGATACAGCGCAAATTACAGTGGTCTGTGAGGCTGATACGTAGATAGTGAATGTTTCGTCCAAAACGGTCAATTGCCATGGTTTTCCTAAATTATAACAATATTATATGAGTTACATCGGCACAATTGACGGGTATTATTACCCGTGCTATCATCCTGCCAGCACTTATTTCATTTGTAAAAAGGAGTTATTGATGAGTTTTGAATTTATTCTTCGCATTATTGGGATGTTCGTACTTGCAATCTCAGGCGGGTACTGGGGGTTTGACGTTGCACAGGCAAATCCGACAACAACGGATGCCTACATCACCACAACGGTTTTTGGTCTGGTTGGGGCGCTGACAGGTATTATTCTTACTCCATACTTTACCACACGACCCGCGCGCGCAATGCGCTCACTGCTGGGGCGCATGTCTGCCGAAAGTTTATTCGCCGGGTTGACAGGTCTGGTTGTTGGGCTGTTGATCGCGGCTTTGCTCGGTTTTCCGCTTTCACTGCTGCCCAAACCCTTTGGCGAGGTACTTCCGTTCATTGGAGTTCTGGTTTTTTCCTATCTCAGTGTTTCGCTCTTTATGATGCGGCAGGGTGATATTATGGGGTTGCTGAGCGCCCTGAGCGGGCGTAACGGCGAGGGTGGAGGTTCTTCATCATCCTGGACAAATCTCAACCGCAACATCTTACTGGATACCAGTGTCATCATTGACGGGCGCGTAGCCGATATTGCCAAGACGGGCTTTCTGCCGGGCACGCTTCTCATCCCGCGCTTTGTGTTGAATGAACTGCAATACATCGCTGATTCGCCCGATGGGATGCGCCGTCAGCGCGGACGGCGCGGCATGGAAGTTTTGGCGGAACTGCAAAAACTGCCGAATGTCCTCGTCCGTATTTCAGACATCAACGTGGATGGCGTGCGCGAAGTGGACGATAAACTGATCGTGTTGGGCAAACAACTCAAGAGTCCCGTGTTGACCAACGACTACAACCTCAACCGCATCGCCGAACTGCAAGGCGTGACCGTGCTCAACATCAACGAGCTGGCCAACGCGGTCAAGTCGGTTGTTCTGCCGGGCGAGGCGTTACGCATCAACATCATGCAGGAAGGCAAGGAACACAGTCAGGGTGTGGGCTACATGGAAGACGGCACGATGGTGGTGGTGGAGAACGGCAAGGATTACATCGGCGAATACATGGATGTGAACATCACCAAGGTCTTACAGACCGCCGCCGGGCGCATGATCTTTGGCCGCGTGGATGAAGAAGGCTCGAAGAAAAATAATAAAGGGAAGTAGAAAGAGTAAGAAGTGAAAAGTGGCAGGGCGTATCACTACGCCCTGTTTTTTTGTCCCTGTGAACATTCTGATATACTGAGCCAGTTTTTTTATTCCAAATAATTGGTGAGGGTCAATGACTGAATCACAAGAACTCTTTGTTGTCTCCATTACTTCGCGCGACCGGATCGGCATCGTTTACGAAGTATCGAAGGCGATCAGCGAATTGGGCGGGAATATCGCCGACGTGCGCCAGAGTGTGCTCTGCGGATATTTCACCATGATTCTGCTCGCTTCCTTCCCGCCGACAGTGACCCAGCGTTCCATCGAGAGAAAACTCGCCGAAGCAGATTCGAACAGCGAGTCTGCCATCGAAGCGGTGGTCAGAAAAGCGGACGAAAACGCGCTGGCAGTTGGTTCGTCCATTCCCGAAAATGCCTACGTCCTCACAGCCACAGGCTATGACCGCGTCGGCTTCGTGGCCTTAATGACCTCCTTTTGCGTCCGGCATAAAATCAACATCATTGACCTTTCCACGACGGTCTCGGATGAGGCATACGTGATGATCCTCATCATTGACTTGAAACAGTGCTCCTCCGTCAGCGATGTGCGGACTGAGTTGCTGCAATTTTCGCAGGAAAACGGCATCAAGGTTGTGCTTCAACATTACGATATTTTCAGGGCTTTACATGAGATCAATCTGCCAATTCGATGATTTCAATTCCTTCCTGCTCCATCGGGGGCTTAGCCCCCGATGGAGCAGGTTCGCTCAGATTGGTATGGGAGAAAAATTATGATCCGACCGGAAGAAATTCTCAACACAGTGGATATGATCCAAAAGGAAAACCTGGATGTGCGCGCGGTGACCATGGGCATCAGCCTGCTCGATTGCCACCGCTCCACCGTTGACCGCACCTGTCAGGCCATCAAGGACAAGATCAAACGTCACGCCGAAAAATTGGTGTCCACCTGCGAAGCCGTCAGCGCGGAATATTCGGTGCCGGTGGTCAACAAACGCATCGCCGTGACGCCCATCGCGCATGTCGGCGCGGGATTCGACGCCGCCGGTTTTGTGCAAATTGCCAAAGCCCTCGACGAAGCCGCCACCGAAGCAGGCATTGATTTCCTCGGCGGATTCTCTGCCGATGTCTCCAGCGGCATGACTCTCGGTGACCGTGAACTGATCGCCGCCATTCCCGAAGCGTTGACCAGCACACAGAAAGTCTGCGCTTCCATCAACGTCGGCACGACGCGCTCAGGCATCAACATGGATGCGGTGGTGCTGCTCGGGCAGACGGTCAAGGATCTGGCGGAGCGAAGCAGTGATACGGGCGGATTTGCCGCGGCCAAGCTTGTGATCTTCACCAACCAACCCGGAGATAATCCGTTTATGGCTGGAGCCATTCACGGGCTGGGTCAGCCCGAGGTGGTCATCAATGTCGGCGTCAGCGGACCGGGAGTCATCGCCCGCGCGCTCGAACGAAAGATCGCAAAGGACGGCAGCCAGAACCTTGGTCTGCACGACCTTGCCGAGGAGATCAAGCTGACCGCCTTCCGCGTGACCCGCTGCGGTGAACTGATCGGGCGGCAGGTTGCGAAGGCGCTCGATATTCCATTTGGCGTAGTGGACTTGTCCCTTGCGCCCACCCCGAATGTCGGCGACAGCGTGGGCGAGATCATCCAAATTTTGGGCGTGGATGCCATCGGCGCACCCGGCTCGACCGCCATCGTGGCCATGCTCAACGATGCGGTGAAAAAGGGCGGCGCGTTCGCCAGCCAAAGCGTGGGCGGTTTGAGTGGAGCGTTCATCCCTGTTTGCGAAGATCAGGCGCTTGCCAATGCCGTCGCGGATGGCAGCCTGGTGTTGGAAAAACTCGAAGCCATGACCAGCGTCTGCTCGGTGGGACTCGATATGATCGCCATCCCCGGCTCGGTGGATGCCGCAACGCTTTCCGCCATCATCGCCGATGAAATGGCGATTGGCATGATCAACAACAAAACGACAGCTGTGCGCGTGATCCCAGTTCCGGGCAAGGAAGCGGGCGAGTTTGTTTCCTTCGGCGGCTTGTTCGGCGAGAGCGTCATCGCTCCG
>DYDH01000326.1 GCA_020717985.1 Herpetosiphon sp.
TCCACAAGCGTTCATTGGTTTCGCGCCCCTTTGCGCTGCGCGTGCCTTGCGTGATCCGCCGGTCAATAACCACAAAACGCACCGCCTGTTCGGCCAGATTATTAGTGGGGCTGATGCCCGGCGTGGTGATGAACTCGAAGTAAGCCTTGCCGTTTTCGCGAAAGCGCCTGGCCATATTGAACGCTTCCCGCTTTTGCTCTTTACCGTCTTTATCCAAGCGGGAAGGCACGGCGTTCAAGGCTGCCTGCATGATGTGTTCGCGGGCGCATTCCAGCGCAGGCGCAAACGTCGTAGGATCGAGTTGATCGCGCTGATGGATGACTTTGAACATATCCTTGATCGCGGCGAGCAGCCGCTGGCCATAGGCCCGTGTTTCGGCATCCGGCAAACCTGTAAGGTATTTGATATCGCGGATCAGATGGGCGAGGCAGAACTGCACGGTGATGTTGAAATCGGTCATATACTTGTGATAGGCCGAGAAGTAATCGCAATCGAGCACTCCGTCGAACTTCTTGCCGAGCACTTCGAGCAACACCTGTGAGCCGCGGGATTTATCGATCTTGAACAGCACATAAAGCTCGGCGCGGAATACCCAGGTCCAGAACTTGCCGCCGTTCTCCTTGTGGCCGGTTTCATCCACGTTGAGCAATTGCTCCAAGGGCAGGCGCCGGAGGAGTTCCGCGTAGGGTGCGTCCAAGGCGGAAGAAACTTTCGCGACGATTTTGCGCAGATAGCCGCGTGAAATCTTTTCGCCAAGCACGTCGCGGATGAACTTGCGGATCGTGGAAAAGGAGGCGTGGTCGACCACTTTCATATAGGCCACCAGCGCCGTGAGACGTTCTTTGAACAGGCCTTCCTTAACCACTTCCGGCGGGAAATCATGATAATGGATCTTCTGGCAACGTTCGCACCAGACCGGATAGGAGCGATGCTCTTCCTTGAAGACCATAATCTCAGAAATCCTGATCTCGGTGAGAAATAATATGGCACATTTTGGGCAAAATCAAGCGAGATCGTAGATCAAACGGGCATTAGTTTGGGGATGGCGGAAATTGAAATTGGTCAGGTCGGTCAAGAGAGCTTTTATAGCCTTGTCATGGGCCGGACAGGCCATGCGATGAACGTGAACGGTCAAAGTATTTTTGGAAGCATTGGGTTCCAGATCGGCAGAAGAAACAAAGAGTTGGCGGATTAAGGCGCGCGCATCATCTTCCTTGGCTAAGTGTGGACGGATCAAGCCAACCAGCGCAGTCTCGGCGCGGTAAGCAATCATTTTGACGGTATCGGTTAGTGCTTTTCCGAGGGGTACGAGTTGTTGGGGGCGTTCATTTTCAGGCAGTGTGGAAAGCTGCACTTTTCGCGGAGTTGCCCGGCGTTTGGCGCGCAAACCGGCATTATCCGTCTCCAGCGCCTGAATATCCTGAAGCCGTTCAGCCTGCCCTTGAAAGTCCTTTCCATCGCCAAGGGATGCCGCGCCCAATTCTGCGTGAAGTTTCTGGATGCGCCGCCGGTTGTCTTTCACGGCCTTGTCGAGTGTGCGCCAATTCGGGTTGACAACCAATAATGTGCCAGGAAGTTCCTCGTATCCGTACTGGACAAGTCCATCAATATCATAGTGTTCCATCATATACCCGAAAAAGTTTTCCTGGCACCAACGCGAGAACATGCGGCCTGCAACTACGGGGTTATTCAAATGTCGGGCAGTGGTAATAATGGCCGTCTGATGTCCGGTTCTGGTCAGGCGGCGAATCTCAAGGACGGGCATTGAGTTTTTGCCGGCCGAAAGCATGGTTTCACGGGAGGCCAGCTTCATAGGGGTTGATCCACCGCCGGACACCGGAACTTCTATTTCCAAAAATTCGCTTTCAGGCCATTGGTCGACCACAGACTTGCGATAAGTAATGGCGCCAATCCGCTGTTGCCAAAGCTCGGAAAGCAAGCTGTGCATCGCACCTTCCCGGTCGAAAATCACGACAAAACGGTGGAGAAGCGGATCGGCGGCCAGTTCAGATTCGGATGGTTGACCGGGAACGCTGTCCAGCAACTCGGGGACAATCTCCGCAAGCAGAGTCGCGGCCAAACCATCGTTGAGGGTCTTGGAAACAACAAAAAACGGACGTCCCAGCGCGTCGTTGACCCAATAATCGGTTGTGCCGCGCAAACAAAGCTTTTCGCGGGAAACATACCGCCGCGGCAAGTGCGCTGCCGTACCGTGATAGACCCGGACATGTCCATCAACATAAAGATAACCGGCTTCGTCCGGTTCGCTTGCCATCCAGTTGCGTGATAATTCCTTCATCCAAGCGATTGGTGTTCCATGCTCGGCCATCCATGCGATCTTTTTGCGCAAGGTGCGCACTTCCGGCCCCCGGTCAAGACCGATCACCTTGCCTATTTCACCAGGCGGTACATGCCGCAAAGCTTCAGGCCGGCGCAGCCGGCCCAAGGCCATAAATCCCAATAACATCAGAATATGCAGGGCGCTATAAAATCCCTTTGGCAATGAGAGATGTTTCCTCAAGCCACTGAACAAACCGTTTGCGCACAAGACTGGCAAACCAGCAAGCAACCCGCCAAAAGCAACGTCTTTGCACGCCTCAAAACGCGTCGTGGCGCCGTCAATCACCCCCAAGGCCGCCATAATCCGCTCGTCAGCACGCGTACAAGCCGTGCCCATTCCATCCGCGGCGGCCGCGTCTAATTGCCCACGCTCAGATTTCGTTGTCGCCAACCCCGCCCGCTTCGGAAGGCTTCGACCACTCGTGGGAATTCGTCCCCGCCGAATCGCCTTGCGCAACACGGATTCACTTATTCCCGCTTGCCGGGCCACTTCCCCAATCCCCAGTCCTTCCTTAAGCAAACGACCGCATTCAGCCGCTTTTTCGGAAGTAATTACCAGACCTTTTTTACGCCGGCCGCGCGGCTTATAAAACGAATCCGGACCTTTCTCGCCCAATTGCCGATTCCAATGCATCAACGTCCGGTGCGGTATCCCCAGACAAGTTTCCACTTCGCTCGCTTTGACGTGTTGATTGGCAATCAGCGTTGCCATTACAAATCGAAATCCTCTCCGGTCGCCTTCCGAATGTGAAAAATAGTTGTCGGAACCGACAAAATATGTGATCCGACCGTCTTTCTTCAAAATGCTGACCACGGCGCCGATTCGGCTTGCACCGTCCGGAAATCCTGGTAATAATAACTGCGGCATGATGGAACCTCCTTGGAATTAAAAGCTCTTTTGGACTAAGAATTTTGATCCAAAGAATCTATCATGCCTCTCAATTTTACACGGGAAAAGCGCCAAATTAATTTTCCGGAAAGATGAATGGCGGATAAGCGGCAGGTAAAGCGCAAAATTATCGTAACCCATTACAGAACAGGCTCTTGATCAATTTTCTGATCCGCGCAGGTCCTGTGCGCGGATCAGGATGTCTGAAGTAACTACAGGGGAGGTGTTCAGTGTTCGGTGTTCAGGGTTCAGGGTTCGGCTCGCTATACTCGTCAGCGGCCTCAGCGATGGCACCTATTGAATGGGGGTAGAGTGCCGTGCCAAACGAGGGGAATCAAGGAAAACCGTCATTCGGAGACAGAACTCCGGACTGCTGGAAGGCACGTGTCAGGATTGAGAGCCAAAGAATCCCGTTTATCCGGTTGTCTCATTGTTCATTGGCAATGACGGTTTCCGAAGCGGGCCGATCCGGCGGATGGCCGCCATGAGCTTCTTATACCAATCCTCCGACATAGGCGGCGGCTCCGGATCATACTCAACCGCTGGGCTTTCCTCGGCAACTCGCTCTGGCATAGCCGGGTTGAATCCGCTTCCGATGTCACATCGAACCGTCTTTGATAGGTTGTTTTTCATGGGTTGTGTTAGCCCGACTTTCGCTACTGGCGGCT
>DYDH01000079.1:0-1726 GCA_020717985.1 Herpetosiphon sp.
CTCAATAATCTGTTTTCTATTTGCAGGAGGTGCCTCATGCAGGATCGAAAATATACCTTCGGACTCTCTTCGGTCACCCTGGTTATTATCCTCGGCGCTGCGGTGAAATTTGCGATGCATATGTATATCGCCCCAGGGTATGGTTTTTTTGGTGATGAACTCTACACGATTGGGCTGAGCAAACATTTGGCATTCGGCTACGTGGATCTGCCGCCGCTGGTGCCAGCCCTGGTCGCACTCAGCCGCGCCCTGCTGGGAGAATCGCTGTTTGCGATGCACATCGTCCCGGCGCTGGCTGGATCAGGCACGCTGACCTTTGTGTGCCTGATCGCAAAAGAGTTTGGAGGCAAAACATTTGCGGTAATGTTGAGCGCCATGGGATTCATTTTTATTCCTCTCTGGCTCAGCCTCGATTCGATTTTCTGTTACGATAGCATTGATCAGTTGATCCTGGCTGGCTTCTTGTATACGCTCGTCTTATTTCTGTGGAGCGGAAACAAGAGACTCTGGATCCTGCTGGGTTTGATCGCGGGTATGGCTTGCATGACGAAAATGACCATCCTGTTTCTGGGACCAGGTTTTTTGGTTGCGTTACTGGTTTCGAAATATAGGAAGGATTTATTAACGCCCTGGCCTTGGTTGGGGGCAGCGCTTTGCGTGGTAGTCGTCTCACCGTATCTGTTCTGGCAGATCGCCAACCATTGGCCAACTCTCGAATATTGGAACAATTATGGCACATTGCGCGTGTATCAGGCTTCCATCCCGCAGTATCTTACGAATGTTCTTGCTTATATGAATCCGTTTTTCCTGCCGCTGTGGACCGCCGGGTTGTACCGCATCTTTCGGCGGTTGAACGGTGTGAATTACAGCTTCCTGGGTGTACTGTTCCTGGTCACTCTGGTGCTCGAGTTTATTTTGCATGCATCCACCCGTATGCTCGGCGAGCTTTTCGTACCGCTTATTGCGGCCGGCGCAGTCTTCGTGGAGGAAAAGTTGTCTGGAATACGCTGGGAAAATGGAATGAAAATCGCAACTACGCTTTACTTATTGGTCACAGGCGTTTATATACTCCCAACGAGCCTGCCTATCCTGCCGCTGGATCGTTTCCATGCCTTTTATGGTGAGATTGGAAAACCTTTGTATCAGTCCGTAAAGGAATTTAATGGCGCTCCTTCGTATTACCCGTTGCTTCTCTCCGGTCGTATTGGATGGGAGAAGCTTACCCAGGATGTCGCCGGGGTATATGACAAGTTGCCTTCGCAAGACCGCGCCATGGCGGGGATCTATGCAGATTTTTGGATGGACGCAGGCGCGATAGACCTATTTGGTCCTCAATATGGTCTTCCCCATGCGGTCAGCGGCTCATTGACTTATTATCTTTGGGGGCCGGGATATTCCTGGGATGTGATGATCATTATCACCACCAGAACCAATCCTCTGGCTGTATTTTTTGACGAGTGTGAATTTCAGGCAACCGCCCAGCGAGGATTTGACGCGCCGACTGGTCCCATTTCAATCTTTGTTTGCAGAAAACCAAAAATTTCTGTCGATAAAATTTGGGGCAGTTTGAAGTCTTATCGCTAGACCCTAGCTCAGACAAGCTGAAAGAGTTTTACCGCGAAGGAACGAAGAACGCGAAGGTTTGTAAAAGGTTTTCTTAGCGACCTTCGCGACTTCACGGTTCAAAAATTTTTGTACAAAAAGCAAGGATTTAATTTCTAAGTCC
>DYDH01000079.1:1760-9558 GCA_020717985.1 Herpetosiphon sp.
AGTATTGTCCACGCCTGCCCAGCCTGTTGTACCCCGAAGGGGCATAACGCACACCGTTATCTTACATCCACCCCTGTGACTCTTGAAACGATTCGGTGAAGAAGCATTGTTGGCAATAAAAGCAGGGTATGCAGGGCAACACTTAGTCCAAATAAAGTGGCCACTGAGCCGAAAAAATCATTTAGTAACGGGGCGATATTTTTCAGCATCCACGCGCCTGCGCCAGCGAAGATTGCCAGCGCAAGCAGTCCCGACGTCCATAACCCAAGCGGAAGCCAGGCGTGCCTGTCTGATTCTGAGGGCATCATGGTGCTGGAAATCGCAAAGGCAAGGTAGAACCACAGATAAAAATCGCTGACTTGCGGCAGTAGTTTTAATCCCATCCAGAATAATTCGGTTTGTCCGTTTGCCAATACATCCAGCAGGGTGATTAATCCCATCCGATTTAATCCTGCGTATGCGATGAATAATGAGCCTGCGATCAACGGCGCAAGCCCGATCAACGAATCGCGGACGATGTCTGTTTGCGCGGTTTCCACGTATCCCATTTGCAGCCGCCCATTAGGTAATGAGGTGGGGATAAGTGATATTTTTCCGGTTGGTACGCGCAGTATTTTTGCCATCAAAAAGTGACTGAGTTCGTGCAGGAACACGCCAGGGAAAAATAAGATCGAGAACAACCCAATTGTCAATTGAGGATTGCGCGTCACGATCAATAGGACGGCTTGTATCTCACGATGCAAAAGCCGCTGGAGAATTACCAGCGGCAGGAGCATTATGATGAACCAGAGTAAACCAGCGAAGGGCATGGGATGGTGGATGGAGGACGACGGACTAAGGACGGTGGACCGAGGGCAGTGGACGGATAACCCTCGGTTTTTCGTCCACCGTCCTCGGTCTTACTTATTATTTCGAAGCGGCTTTTGTAATGGCAACGAAGTCGTCTATTTTCAAACTTGCGCCGCCAACGAGTGCGCCGTCAATATCGGGTTGACCAAAGAATTCGGCGGCATTTGCGGGTGTGACCGATCCGCCGTACAGCACACGGATGGCTTGCGCGGTTTCCTCCCCGAACAATTCTGCCAGCGCGGGGCGGATGACGTCTTTTACTACCGCATTCGCTTCCAAGCCATTGGATGCCTTGCCTGTTCCGATCGCCCAGACAGGCTCGTAGGCGACGATGATGCGCGGGGCATAGGCGGGAGATACGTCCCTGAGACTGTTGCTCGTTTGAGCAGAAACAACCTCACGGGTAAGTTTTGCTTCGTACTGGTCCAGTGTCTCGCCGACACAAACGATCGGGGTTAAGTCTGCAGCTTGGGCGGCGATCAACTTCCGATTCACGATCTGATCGGTTTCATTGAAATAGGCGCGGCGTTCCGAGTGACCGAGGATTACATAACCGCATAATTCCTTGACCATCGCGGGGGAGGTTTCGCCGGTGAATGCGCCTTTCTCTTCCCAGTGCATGTTTTGCGCGCCCAGACCAATACCCGAACCTTCGAGCAGGGCGGAGGCGGCCATGAGCGACATGAACGGCGGACAGATGACTTTTTCGACGCCATTGATCTCGCGTAATTGCATACTCATTTTGAAGACCAGATCGCGTGTTTCTGCGATGGTTTTGTTCATTTTCCAATTTCCAGCAACTAGTGATTTTCGCATGATGTATTCCTTATTGTATGGTTTTGAGATAATTTTCTGCCATGATACGAATCCATTCCGGGGTGGAATTATTCGCTGTCAGTATGGATAAAAGTGCCTTTGCCTTTTGGTTATCGCCTTCCTTCATGGCGATTTCGGCTTCAAGCAAAGGTATTTCCTGCATATTGGGCATGGTCTGTTTTAATCGCTCAAGCTGCCTTTTTGCTTCAGGGATATTGCCGTTCAAAAGCGCTCTGCGTCCATCCGCAAGGACAGCCAGCGGCATGGTGGGAGTTCCCGAATGTTCAAAGTACTTTGGATCGAACATATTCATCTGTTCAGGAGACTTATATGCCGCTTCATGCTGATTATTTTGAACGTCTTCAGGCATGTCCTTGTTTGGATAATAAATTGGAACCAAATGGGCATACATAACGGTTGCCAATACCCATGCTTGACGCTTGTGATATTCGTTTCCGGCTTGAATAAAAAAGTCGGGTGAGTTTTGGTCTGCCAGAGTTGCCGCCTGTCGTGCTTCCTCAAAAGCCGCGCGCATATCTTGTACATCCAATAGAGCAAGAGACAGGGTGAGGTGTGTTTGGGGATCGTTTGGATTTTTTGCCACCAACTCCCTTGCCATGGTGACTTCAGGCGAGGCATTTTGAACCTGAGGCTGGGGCTGGGGTAGAGGAGGCGGCGTTACTGCCAGTACGGGAGGCTGAGCAGTTGATGTGGCTGCCAGTACAGGAATCTGCACAACTGGCGCAAGAGTTGCCGCAAGAGGTTGAGAATTGTCCGATGCCAAAGGTGGAGGATTATTCCTTCGATTATAGCCAATCGCGACTACTGCTAAAACAGCGGCGCAAAGCAAAGCCAGCACGCCAATTCCCATCCACGTCCACGGTGACAAATTCTTCGTTGCGCGGGGGGCGGCAGACGCCGTTTTGACACCTTGCGCAGAGGTTTGTTTTGCGCTGTCCGTTTTGTCTTTCATTGTCGAACGCATGACGATGGCGGTGCCTTGCATCGGCACGCCGGCTTCAGTCCATGCTTGTTTGAAGGCTCTCATCAATTCTTCGGTGGATGTGTAGCGGTCAAGCCGGTCTTTTGCAAGCGCTTTTAACAAAACGCGTTGAACAGAATCAGGCACATTGGGGTTGATCTTTTTGGGAAGGG
Source organism: Herpetosiphon sp. (assembly GCA_020717985.1). Classification (GTDB taxonomy): domain Bacteria; phylum Chloroflexota; class Anaerolineae; order Anaerolineales; family Villigracilaceae; genus Villigracilis. Next base: position 4,581 of record DYDH01000079.1, read on the forward strand.
GCAGGGGTGTGTAAATATGGTCATGAATGATGGAGAAGGGGGTGTCTGCGCTGAACGGGACCTGTCCCACCACCATTTCGTAGAGCATCACACCAAAGGAATAAATATCCGTGCCGGCATCGAGGTCTTTCTTGCCCATCGCCTGTTCAGGTGAGATGTATTGCGGTGTGCCCATGATCGAATCAGAGGACATGGTTGATTCGCCAGCTTCTGCAATGCGTGCGAGTCCAAAATCCGCGAGGTACATGTTTCCGTCTTTGGCGATCATTACATTGGACGGTTTGATGTCACGATGTAAAATCCCCTGCTTGTGCGCGTACGCCAAAGCAGAGCCGACTGAATTCACCACCTGTTCGATCTCTTCCGAAGTAAGTGGTCCCTGATTTAGCCGCGCCTTGAGTGTATCCCCTTCGATATATTTCATTACAAGGTAAGGCCGCTTCTCATGCTCGGAATAATCATAGATCGGCACAATGTTCGGGTGTTCGAGTTTTGCAACCACTCGTGCCTCGCGTTGGAAGCGCGTGGTAAATGTTTGATCTTCGTGGAATGCGGGATGCAAAACCTTTAATGCAACATAGCGATCAAGGGAGGCGTGATAGGCTTTATAAACAGTCGCCATACCACCCTGCCCCAGTTGTTCGATGATCCGATATGGACCAACGTTCTCACCGATGTTGAAGGACATTCATTTTCTCCGCTCGCATTTTTTCCGATTATAGCCGAGTGCGGTTAATTTCGGTTGCCATATTGTAAATTGTTTGTAAATTGAAATGTAGAACGGGTAGAAAAGTTCCTACCCGTTCCTGTCTCACATTGAATTTCAGATGCAATGGAACTGGTTTATTTGCTGATCAATCCGGGTGAAAAATTGACGTTGCCATCGGGTCGGAGGTGAAGATGATCCTGTAGACCGGTATGGAGCTGTTATCGCAGAATAATGTCCATTATCGACCTCCGGATTTGGAATACAAAAAGGATGGACAGGAACTGTCCATCCTTTGACAACCTATTTATCGAGCAATGCCGCCACGCCTGGCAGTTCTTTTCCTTCGAGGAATTCAAGTGAAGCGCCGCCGCCGGTGGAGACGTGTGTCATTTGCTTGGCAACGCCAGCTTTCTTGACTGCGCTTGCCGAGTCGCCGCCGCCGATGACTGTGATCGCGCCGGATTCAGCCAACATACGCGCGAGGGCGAATGTACCTTCGGCAAATTTCGGCATTTCGAAGACGCCCACGGGACCATTCCAAACGATCAACTTGGCTGTACCGATCACAGCTTTGTAGGCCTCGATGGTCTTCGAACCCACATCCAACATACGCCAGCCTGTGGGGATCTTGTCCACGTCTACGGTTTGGGTGTTGGCTTCCGCGTCGAATTTATCGGCGATGACCGCATCTACGGGTAGGATTAATTTGCTTCCCAGTTTGGCGAGCAAAGATTTTGCGGTTTCAATTGCCTCTGCTTCGACAAGGCTGTCTTGCATGTTCAGTCCCTTCGCGGTGAGGAAGGTGTTTGCCATGCCGCCGCCGATAATGAGTTTGTCGCACTTGGATGCGAGAGTTTCAACCACCAAAATCTTGTCTGAAATTTTTGCGCCGCCAAGAATGGCAATGTAGGGATGCTCAGGGTTGGCAACCGCGCGTCCGAGATATTCGAGTTCCTGTTCCATCAGGAAACCAGAGACAGCAGGCAGGAAGCGCGCAATGCCTTCGGTGGAGGAGTGGGCGCGGTGCGCGGAACCGAACGCATCGTTAACATACACTTCGCCGAGCGCTGCCATTTGTTTGGCGAGGTCGAGGTCATTCTTTTCTTCGCCCTTGTGGAAGCGGGTATTCTCCAGCATTAGCACGTCGCCGGGTTTGAGCGTCTTCGCCATTGCTTCCACTTCCGCGCCGACACAATCGGGCGCCATTTGCACGGGTTTTCCTAGCAGCACAGCTAATGCTTCCGAAGCAGCACGCAGGCTAAACTCAGGGTCGGCTCCGCCTTTGGGGCGTCCCAAATGACTCATCAACATCAGGGATGCGCCTTGTTCCAAAACATAATTAATCGTCGGCAGTGCGGCTTTGATGCGCTTGTCATCGGTGACTTTGCCATCTGCCATGGGTACGTTGAAATCCACGCGCATGAGCACGCGTTTGCCTTTTAGATCGATGTCTTTTACAGTTTTCTTGTTCATGGTTGCTCCGTTGTGTAAACAGGTAGACATGAAAACAGGTACACAAGTTTCGAATATGCTTACTTGTGTACCTGTCTACCTGTATACCTCTTTTACAGACTCTTCGCCATCAATGCGGCTAAATCGGCTGTGCGACAGGAGTAACCCCATTCGTTGTCGTACCAGGTGACGACTTTGATGAAGTTGCTCTTTTCCTTGCCGAGGACGGATGTGAACGGCAGGTCAACCGAGGAGCTGTACGAGCTGCCTTTGAAATCCATGCTGACCAGGGGCTCGTCCACAGCCTCAAGGATGCCTTTGAAGCGCGGTGTCTTGGCGGCGTCGCGGAATGCCTGGCGCAGTTCTTCGGTGGTGGTTTCTTTGTCGAGTTCAGCGGTGAAATCCACCACAGAAACTGTGGGGGTTGGAACGCGCAGGGAGTAACCATCGAATTTACCCTTCAGGTCGGGGATGACCAGGGAGATGGCCTTGGCGGCGCCAGTGGTGGTCGGGATGATATTCAACCCGGCAGCGCGGGCGCGGCGCAGGTCTGAATGGGGCATATCGAGCACCTTCTGATCGTTGGTGTACGAATGGATGGTGGTCATGAAAGCACGCTTGATGGTGTACAAGTCATGCACAACTTTGGCGGCGGGTGCAAGGCAGTTCGTGGTGCAGGAAGCATTTGAAACGACATGATGTTTCTTGGGATCGTACATGTCTTCGTTGACGCCCAACACGACGGTCAAGTCTTCGCCTTCAGCGGGAGCCGAAATGATAACTTTCTTTGCGCCGCCAGAGGTGATGTGGTTGACTGCACCCTTGACTGTCTTGCCCTTCTTGTTGACGCCGTCTTCCTTGATGGTGAACAGACCAGTTGACTCGATGACGATGTCAATGCCGAGGTCGCTCCATTTGATGGCGGCGGGGTCGGTTTCCTTGAAGACTTTGACTTTCTTCCCATCGATCAAAAGATCTTCGCCGGCAATTTCCACAGTGCCTTCGAAACGACCATAGGTCGAATCGTATTTAAGCAGGTGAGCCATTGTCTTCACATCGCCGATGTCGTTAAAGGCAACGACCTCAAGCTCGCTGGGGTACTTATCGCGGATCGCCTTAATAACCTGACGTCCAATGCGGCCAAAGCCATTAATACCAACTTTTACTGTCATTTGAAATCTCCTTAAAGAAAATGTAGTTCTTGTGATATTTTACACAATCTGCGTTATTTTAACATAGATTGCATGAATTATAGCATTGCTAAATGCTGTTTTCACTTAAAGGACCTGTGCGTTCGTAAAAAATATCCATGATGACCTTTGCCAGTTTAAGCGAGTCATGCCGCCAGGGATGCCCGTCATCCACAAGATCGGCGCAATGGGTTCGGGAGTCTGAAAGGGTTTTTTCATCTGCGTAAACCCATTGGGATGAGCCAATATTATTTTCGTAATTATCATTACATAAAATCACATCGAACATGTTTTCGCCGATGTGATTTTCAAGCGCGCGGACGTGGTCATAGCAGGAGAAAAAATCTGTTTCACCGGACTGTGTGGCGATATTGCAAACATATGTTTTTGTGGCGCGGCTGGCATGTATGGCGGCAAGCAGGTCATGCACAAGCAGGTTGGGGAGGATGCTTGTATAAAGACTTCCAGGCCCCACCACGATCATATCCGCATTTAATATGGCTTTGATGACAGGCGGAAAAGCAGATGCATTATCTGGTTCCAGCCAAACGCGGCGGACTCGGCCCGCCATTGCGGGAATTTTACTTTCACCTTCCACGCGGACTTCGTTAATTGAATGCGGCAATTCCATGCTGGCAACCAGTTTGACATCATGTAGCGTGGAGGGCAGCACCCGTCCATTGACCGAAAGCACGCGCCCCGATTCAACAACTGCATCTTCAAAACTGCCTGTAATATCCGCCAACGCTGTGATGAAAAGGTTTCCAAATGAATGACCTTCAAGGTCGGGTGAACCGCTAAAGCGATATTGAAATAGTTGTGTGAGCATGGCTTCGTCGTTGGAGAGCGCGGCGAGACAGTTGCGAATATCGCCGGGAGGAAGGATGCCATGACTCTCGCGTAATCTGCCGGATGATCCGCCATCGTCCGCAACAGTGACTACTGCTGTGAGGTTGCCGGTGTGCGCTTTTAATCCGCGTAAAAGGGTTGCGAGTCCATGTCCGCCGCCGATGGTGACGATGCGCGGACCGCGTTTGCGTCGGCGAAAATCCGTAATCTGATCAAACACATCGGAGCCGGGTCGAATGAACGGTTGAAGCAGTGAGCGGTTAAGTTGAAAAATACCGTAGAATACGATGCCGATCCCCAATCCGCCGAAGAGAATGGCTCGCCAGAAACGCGGGATAAATCTCAAGGAAGCGTAGGAAAGAAATAACAGCAAAACAGGGTTGGCTGAGTCTGTTCGGTATAGGTCAATGAGGATGACTGCGAAACCCAGCCCCAGCAATGTAACGCCGAACATCACAAAAATAAACCAACGCCTGATTCCCAAACCTGAGCGAAACCAGCGTGGAATGTCGCGCAGGGTTTGCCAAATGCGTGCAAGAAAATTTTTCCGCATAAAAAGATGATAGCAGGGTTGAGGGGATGAGTCAAATATTTTTGCTAAAGACTCGCAAAAATATTTTGAAGTGTACAAATCTGCATGGAGAGACTCTAAATCAATCGTCTTAGGCGTGCTCAGGACGAATTATCTTTTTTCCACGAAACCACATTATTCTTTATCTGTTCAATATGCCCGGGGATGTGTCCCGAATAGAGAGTGAGCCACTTTTCAAAAGTATAT
>DYDH01000079.1:9978-12485 GCA_020717985.1 Herpetosiphon sp.
CGACTTCCACTGCCATCGCCACAGCCTCACCGCCGCCCAAACACAATGACGCGATACCGCGTTTCAAGCCGCGATCTCTCAAGGCGTAGACTAGAGTCGTTAGCACACGCGCTCCACTCGCGCCCAGTGGGTGACCGAGCGCAATTGCGCCGCCGTTGACATTGACCTTGTCCCAATCCCAGCCTTGATCGGCGAGGGCATATCCATCCGCGAGGACTTGCGCGGCAAAGGCTTCGTTGAGTTCAAAGAGATCAACGTCGCTGAGTTTCCAGCCGATCTTTTTAAGCAGTTTGGGAATTGCATGAGCGGGCGCGGCAAATAAATATTTCGGTTCCAGTGCTGACTGCGCGTAGCCAGAAATGTAGGCGAGTGGCTTGAGATTATTCTTTTCCGCATAAGCGCGGGACGCCACCACAACCGCCGCCGCGCCATCGTTCATAGATGAGGCGTTGCCGGCGGTGACTTTGCCGTCAGCTTTGAAGGCGGGCTTTAGTTTGGCAAGCCCTTCGAGTGTGGAGTCTTTGCGCGGACCTTCGTCGGTGTCGAAGACTGTTGCTTCACCTTTTCGTCCGGGGATTTGGACAGGAACAATCTCAGGCTTGAACCGTCCCGCTTCTTGAGCCGCCACAGCTTTCAGGTGGGAGTGAAGCGCGAATTCATCCATCGCCTCGCGTGTGACATTGTATTCGTCTGCGATAAATTCCGCCGCCATGCCCATGCCCCAATTCTCGAACGGGTCCCATAGCCCATCATTGAGTAGGGCGTCGGTGAGGGATTGGTGACCGAACTTCAATTCGCCTGAACGCCCATTGATGAGGAACGGTGCGCGGCTCATGGATTCCATTCCGCCTGCGACGAATAGATTGGCATCGCCAGCGCGGACGGCTTGCGCCGAAAGCATGACGGCTTTCAAACCCGAGCCGCAAACCTTGTTGACCGTGGTCGCGCCGACAGAGGCAGGAAGCCCTGCAAAGAGCGCAGATTGACGCGCTGGAGCCTGTCCATTGCCCGCTTGAATGACGTTGCCCATCAGGACTTCTTCAATGTCTTTCGGGTCAATACCTGCGCGTTCCACTGCGGCTTTGATCGCCGCCGCGCCAAGTTTTACAGCGGGGATGCTGCTCAGCCCGCCTTGAAATTTCCCAGTGGCTGTGCGCGCTGCGCTTAGAATCACTGCTTCATCTTCTTTGCTCATCGTATCTCCTCTTGGTGATGCGGCAATTATAAAGCCAATAATATGGGACACGGGTGCAACGCACTTCCATAAGGTGCGTTAAAATTTCAGATATGAATGAATTGAACTCCCTCTATGACCTGATCGGCGGCGAGACAAACCTTCGCGCGCTTGTCAATCGTTTTTACGACATCATGGATGTCTCACCCGAAGCCAAAGGCATCCGCGCTTTTCATGCAAAGAGCTTGAACCAGTCACGCGAGAAACTTTTTATGTTCCTCTCCGGCTGGTCGGGCGGACCTGCGTTATATGTTGAGAAATATGGTCATCCCCGTTTACGCCAGCGCCACGTGTCATTTTCCATTGGCGAGGTCGAGCGCGACCAGTGGTTGTGGTGCATGAACAAGGCATTGGATGAAAGTGAATTACTCTCCACAGTGAAAGATCATCTCAAGACTCGTTTTGCTGAAGTCGCGGATTTTATGCGAAATAAAGAGTGACGATGGACCGAGGACAGTGGTATGAGGGCGCTTAAACGTGGTTATACAGCCCAATTATGAGCGAGTTTCAACATGGCAGCAAACGGTTTGCCGCGCAGACAGGGCGTAGTCCAATGCGGAGGGGTACTTTGAAACTGGTCTGACTCCCTTTGCGGATTCTGCGCCTCATCGCATTGACCGCTTTGGTATGATTGACCCCACAGATCCAAAATTAATTCAATCCTATGCTGATGCGCGTTCGGGAAAGATTACAGGCTGAAAATAAAAAAGGCGATTCTTATTCTTTCAGATGTCCTGCGTTACGATTTGGAAAAAGATAGTGAACCATTAGCAGTTGGATTAATGCAGTGGATGGTAGATTCGATGACTTAGACTATGACGAGGCAGAGTTACAACTCCATTTCTTCCACAATTGCGCGGATTTGCCGTGTCATTTGAGATAACGCATCATCAATGTCAAGGTGCCCGATCATGGCTGATTGCACGGTCTTCCATAGGACTTCTTCCACCTCTGGGTAGCGGGCAAACTTTGGAGGAATGATAATGTCTTCTTTGATGACCCCTTCGAGAATTCGCCAACGGGACAGTTCGCGTGGCGATGAAACTGACTGAATTTTTCTCATCACCGAAGCCCGAACCGGCACAGACCCGCCATACGCGTCGAGCATTTGCTGTTCTGGCGCTGTCAGGAATTTCAACAGTTCCAGCGCTTCGGGCTTGTTGACTCCGGTTTTCGTGAGCGCGAAAGTATGTCCGCCGCCGTACACACGGGATTTTCCACTGGGACCAACCGGGTAGCGGGCTAGTTCGAAGCGGTCATGGACAAGGGAATG
>DYDH01000079.1:12858-15733 GCA_020717985.1 Herpetosiphon sp.
TGAAGCAGGCGTACATCAATGTTGCGGGGAATGGCATAAAGTTTCCCGTCGATATGCGTCAATCCCAGCACCAGCGGGACAAAATCTGCGAGAAAGTTTTCGTCGAGTAATCCATCCAATGGCGCGAGAAAACCAATTTGAGATGGAGCGTATTTGGTATGGGTCGAAACCAGGTCGTAGGGAATTTGGCTGCCCAGCCCGTGTAAATGTTCATTCAGGGCGGGATGATCGCCTTTAAATCCGACATTAACTTTAATCCCCGTGAGCTGGGAGAATTTGTCGATCGATTCATAAAGCGGGTCATACATCGGTCCGCTGATCAGGGCAACAGAAATGGTCATCAATTTCTCCATTCGGTGAATGTTTCGTGAAACTTTGCTAGGTCCCTTTTGTGTCTGGTGTAACCACTTTCTTCCCGGGGCGATAATCGCCTTCGCCGTTATAGTAAACTCCCAGCCATTTATCCCAGGGGATGGTGTTTGTCCCAAAGTTGCAGGTGACATATTTATGATGCAGGTAATGGAAGTAATCGCCCGCCACCAATTTGCCATTGAACAATGGACCTTCAAAGCCGGTGTGACCCAATGCAGCGCCCAGTGCCAAAATCTGAATATGATAGAAGAAATGCACAGGATTTGATGGGATGATAAAGTAGATGAGCGTAGCGCTGAAATACAGGATATGCTCCACCGGATGCATGGCCAGCCCAGACAAGGGACCAGGGTTGGGATTGAGGTGATGCACACTATGCACGTACTTGAACAAGGGACCCCAATGGATTAGCCGGTGAATAAAATAAAAATGGGATTCAAGGAAAAAGGGAATCAGGAAAAACCATGCCACGAACCAGAAAGGATGCTCCTGAAAGGTCATGTATGGAACGCGCCCATTGGCAGCCGCCCAAACATATAAAACTTCGTACGCCGTCCAAATGGGTAGACCAAAGGCCAAAGTTCGAAAAGCATTATCGAGCGGCTGTTTCCCGAATAGAAATTGCCGCTTTGTTTCTTCTTGAAAACTGGGATTATATTTACGCTCATCCCCGTGAAGTCTGAAAGTATATAAAACAAGATGCAGACCGACGAAAACAATCATGATCAAAATAAAGTTGCGGAGCAGCATCAGTCCAATCCAACCGAATTCCAGATTTTTGCAGTTTTCAATGGCTGGCTGGAAATAAACAACCGTGACAAAAGCAAGCAGAACATACAGGATATGCACAGGCCAGATGAAGCCGGGATAGCCAAACAACCACTTGAATATGGCTTTGGGTTTGAGCGGCCATTCGAATAACGGCGAAAAATTTACCGGGTAGGGTGGCTTCCAATGTCCCCGGGTATCGTAGGAACCAAATTCGGTTACGCGGTTGGATTTTTCAGTTGTACTCATCTTGACACCTCTAATTTATTTAGGCTCTCCCGTTTCTGGCGGGATGAGAAATGATAAATAATTTCTTTGCCACAGATTTCACGGATTTTCACCGATTTTTTTGTTCCAATCCGCGTAAATCTGTGAAATTCGTGGCTGGGGTTTTTATTTTGTTGGACTTACACACATCTCTTTGACTCTGACCGCTACAGCCTGTCCCAATTTTTCGTGTTCACCGGCTTCAAAGTGAATACCATCCAGAGGGCTGGAGACGATAACCTTCGATGTATCCAAAAAGGCGCATCCCATTTCACGGGCAATACGCTCATAATAGATTGAAAACTTTTTTGATTTTTCTCCGGCCCCATCGAACATTTCAGCATATTCGGTGAGAGTTGTTGTGGGCGGAGGAGCCATTAATAGCAATTGCGGCGCATGACCATTGACCCCGGCGTTACTCTTCTGGATAACGTTGACCAGAACTCTCACTCCTTCCGCAATATCAAAAGCCGAAAGACCAAACCGCTTCTTGAGGTCATTCGTGCCAAGCATGAGAGTTACCAGATCAAGCGGACGATGGGTTTCCAAACAAGGAATCAAGTAAGTCTGCCCGTTCTTGTAACCTTCAATGGGGTCTTCCCAGACTGTGGTACGTCCGTTCAAGCCTTCTTCGATGACCTCGTAGTCGCCGCCCAAAGCCTTGCCTAGAATCCTAGTCCAACGTGTATTTTCGTCGAAGCGATTCAAGGTGACGGGGTCGTATCCCCAGGTGTTCGAGTCTCCGTAGCATAGGATTCGCTTCATGTCATTGAATTCCTTTTTAGCGGGTTAGGATGTCATCAAAGTGCGAGCCACTGCAACGGCGCGGCTGGCGTCATCTGCAAAGCCGTCGGCGCCAATCTTGCGGGCGTATTCTTCAGTCACTGGTGCGCCGCCAACCATCACCTTGACCTGCTTTCGCACACCGGCAGCTTCGAGGGCGGCAAGCGTGGCTTCCATCGAAGGCATGGTGGTTGTCAACAGCGCCGACATGGCGATAATATCGGGGGCATCGGTTTTGACCGAGTTGACAAAAGCATCCGGCGTGACATCCACGCCCAGGTTGATTACCTCAAAGCCAGCGCCTTCGAGCATTAAGCCCACCAAATTTTTTCCAATGTCGTGCAAATCGCCTTTGACCGTGCCGACCGCCACTTTACCCATCGCCTGAACATTTGTGCTCAGCAGATGAGGTTTCAAAAGCGCCAGTCCCGCCTGCATGGCGCGCGCGGAGACGAGCATCTCAGGCACAAAACAATCGCCTTCCTCGTAGAGTCTGCCGACTTCCTGCATGGCGGCGATCATTCCCTTGGATAGGATTTCACCGGGTTCGATTCCTTCGTCCAATGCCGCCTGCACGTTTTGATTCACGCCGTCTATGCTGCCTTCCAAGACGCTGTTATAAAGGTTGGTGAGATTTTCAGTCATGGCTTTCTCCTCGGTTTAGCGGTATTCGTCAACGGTTTCG
>DYDH01000079.1:15739-20100 GCA_020717985.1 Herpetosiphon sp.
GCAACGATGTTTTCGGGCGGCACATCGGGCAGGATATTATGAACCGTGTTGAACACGAACCCGCCGCCGGGGGATAGGGCTTCGATGTTGCGGCGCGTATGTTCCTTGACCGCTTCGGGTGTGCCGCGATTCAGGATGTGGCGCGTATCAGTTCCGCCGCCCCAGAAGGTGATGTCTTTGCCGAATTCTTTTTTGAGCACAACCGGGTCCATGTTGCGGGAGGTGATTTGCACCGGATTGATGATGTCGTACCCGGCTTCGATCAGGTCAGGAAGTAATTTATAAATTGAGCCGCAGGAGTGCAGGAAGGTTTTCATCTTGCTGTGCTTGTGGACGTATTCGGTCAACTGGGAGTGGCGCGGCTTGAAAAGTTTCTGGTACGTCTTGGGTGCCATAAAGGGTCCTTGATCGGTGCCGAGGTCGTCGCCGAAGCGTAAGATATCAGCCACGTCGCCAACTGCATCGCAGACCTTTTCCAGCGTTTGAAAATGTTGCTCCATCAAGGCATCGAGCAAACGTTCCACATTGGCTTGGTTGTTGACGAGGTCCATCAGGAAGTTATCCATGCGGCGCAGGAAGGTTCCCCACTCGAACAGGTTACAGCCAGCAACGACCACCAGAGCGCGGTCGGAAGATTCTCGCAGGGCAATGGCACGCTGTCGAAGTTGCTGCCAGAAATCGTCTTCACCGGCGTGATCCCAGGGACTGGGAGCCAGCCCAGCCCAGTGGACTTTTCCCATCCAATACGGCAACTGCTTGTAATCGGCGGGATAACCATCGAGATAGGGGTAACAGGTTTGGTCGAAGAAGGTTGCGCCAAAAGGCATGTATGCGATGCGCGTGCCTTCCTTATCCACCACATCCCAACCTTCATCCGCCTGCTTTCGAGGATGGAACCATGACGGGAATTGGACGGTCATGCCTTGGGGCAGTTCAAAATCGTACCAGTCTTCGGGGCGTTCATTGAAAGTGCGCCCGATGTCCACCACGTCGATTCCAAAATGATCGAGGATGGCATCTTCGGGTTGAGCAACCTGCTGGACAACATCATAGACCTGGGTTGGTCCGCCCATGCCGAGATGTTTTTTCAAGTTGTAATATGCGATGGCGGAAATTCCAGAGCTGGGCGTTGATCCCATGTCAGCGGGCAGCCCATCGGGTTCGCGGTGCTCGATTGCGGATAAAACGCGTTCGCGTGAAGTCATTTTGGGTTTGTCGGTCATAGCTTGCCTCCAGAGAAAATTTTCTACGCCAGGAACTGTCCGATTGAATGGCTGACTTCGTCGTAGTGGAATTCACGCTCGTTGAGTCCGCTGACTTCGCCGACGATGTGGAAATCCTTGAATACTAAAATGCGCCTTGCCAGATTAATCATTTCGGGCATGTCAGATGAAATCAGGATGATGGACTTGCCTTCTTCCTTCGCCAAATTCCAGATCAGTTTGTGGATGGCTTCCTTCGCGCCGATGTCCACGCCGATGGTTGGTTCGTCCACGATGAGGATATCGCACCCGGCAGCCAGCCATTTGGAGATACTCACCTTTTGCTGATTGCCGCCGCTCAAACGGCGGACGATCTGTTCCGGACCTGTGGCGCGGATGTCGACATCCTGCATCATTTTTTCGGTGGTCGCGTCTTTGCGGCGCAGGTCAATGGCGCGCAGAGCGGTTAATAATTTGTTCCAGACCGTGATGGTGATGTTGGTGTTAATCGTGGCATCCAAAATCAGACCCTTTTCCTTGCGGTCTTCGGAGACGTAGCCCATTCCATATTTATACAGACTGTCAGCCATGCTGCGGATATTTGTCGGCTTGCCGTTGACAAAAATCTCGCCGCCATCTTTGGCTGCTTCGCCGATCAGCAGTTGAGCAAGTTCCGTGCGCCCCGATCCGACCAGCCCGTAGAAGCCGAGAATTTCCCCTTTATGCAATTTGAAATTAATCCCTGAAAATTTTCCGTATTGTTTCAAGTTGCGGACTTCGAGTGTCACCTGTTCGCGGTTGATGTTCAGGGAACCGAGATATTCGTTGTGCGAAGAACGCCCGATCATCATCGTGACGATGTCTTCCTTGGTCAGTCCGTTTGCGTCGCGGGTGCCGATCTTATACCCGTCGCGCAGCACGGTTACTTTGTCACAGATTTTCAGAACTTCTTCGAGTTTGTGAGAAACGAACAGGATGGTCACACCCTGTTTTTTCAGTTTGCCCAGAATTTGCAGCAGGGTTTCGGTCTCGTGCTGGGTCAGAGACGAAGTCGGCTCGTCCAAAATAAGCACGCGCGCATTGGCCGAAATGGCGCGGGCGATCATCAATAATTGCTTTTGTGCGGTACTTAATTCATTCGTCGGCAGGGTTTCTGCAACACCGAGTTCCACCTCTGCAATATACTGGCGCGCGTCCTGGTTGAGTCTTTGCCAATCGATCTTGCCAAGTTTCGTGTAACGCTTCATCTTGTCGAGCATGATGTTTTCAGCGACACTGCTTTTCGGGATGACCTGAATTTCCTGATTAACGATGTTGATGGAATGCTCGATCGCATCCGAATAGGAACTCAACTTCAGTTTCTTTCCGTCGAGGTGAACGCTTCCCTCGTCGGGGGTGTATATCCCGGCAATGATCTTGATCAGGGTACTTTTGCCTGCGCCATTTTCCCCCACCAAGGCATGAATCTCACCCGGCAGGAATTCAACCGACACGTCGCTCAATGCCTGAACGCCCGGAAAAGCCTTGCTGATGTTCCTGATTTCCAACATCGTTGATGCTCCTTGGATGTTTTTGCCGCGAGGCGTTCCAGAAGTAGGAACGCCTCGCGGATTTCTTACTTGATGGCGGGCTTACTTCTGCAAGTAGGTCGCTTCAAGCTCTGCGTTGATTTCTTCGGTCACAGCCTGAATATCCTTGGCATAGGTTTCAAGGTTGTCTTTGTTGGCGTAGGCAAAGCCGCCGTTCACAAAGTAGGAGTCAGCCTTGGGAGCGTAACCCTGCGACATGAAGTAGAGCAGTTTGCAGGAGAGGTAGCCGTGCCCGTAGGGGTTCTGGACAATGGTGCCGTCCATGATGCCGTTCTTGATCGCGTCCATCACCACAGCGTCGGTGTCGATGCCGACTGCGTGGATGGCGCGGGCGCCGTCGCGTTGCTTGTACTCAGTGAGAACCTGGGCAACCGCCACGGTGGGGGTGTAGCCGGTGGTGATGATGCCATCAACAGTGTCGAGGTTGGCAGAGAGGGCGCTGTTGATTTTTTCCACAGCTTCTTCCACGGTCTTCATGCCGGCAACTTCCTGAATGATCTTGACATCGGGATTCTTGGCGACAACTTCTTCGATACCCTGCTTGCGCAGAACGGTGTTGGGGTCTTCGAGCACTTCGAGGACGTTGATGATGTTGCCTTTGCCGCCCATCGATTCAATGAGTTTCTCGGTGGCATACATGGCGGCGGCTTTCACGTCTGTCGCCACAGCGAAGGCAGCGGTGGTGGGCAGAAGGGTGGAGGAACCGAAGTTGATGATCTTGACATCGTTGGCAACCAACTGCTCGTAGAGTGAGTTTGCGCCGCTGGCATCAGCGGGATACACGGCAAAATATTTGGAGCCTTTGGCAGTCAAGGCTTCCATGTTCTGGTTCTGGCTGCTCTGCTGCCAGTCGGGACCAACCTGATACTCGATCTTTGCGCCGAGTTCCTTTTCACAGGCTTCGACCCCCACGCGCACTTCTTCGAAGTACGGGTGGGCAGCGGGCACGTACCAAACCATTTCGAACGGTTCCATGGCGGGTTCGGCGGCGGGGGCTTCAGTGACGGCGGCAGGCGCTTCGGTCGCAGCAGCAGGTTCGGCAGCAGCGGGAGCTTCAGCGGCAGGCGCTTCGGTAGGCGCAGCGGGGGCGCAGGCGGAAAGCGCCATAACGCCGATCACGAGCAGGGAAATAAAGCTTAAGAAAAAACGGTGTTTCATCTTTCATCTCCTTCGTACGAATGTTGGACAAAATAATTCGAGCGGTGGGAGTGCCCGAATTTAGACACTGGGTGAGACTTCTTGTTCGCTGTCGGACTTTTTCAACTGCCGCTTGCGGGCGGAATTACTCACGATCATGCGGATGGATTCGATGGAGACCGCCAGGAGGATGATCAAGCCGAGGAAGGTTTGTTCATAGTAAACATTGACATTCAACATGATGAGACCGTTGCGGATCAAGGTCAGCAGAAATGCGGCGGCGAAAATGCCGATGGAGGAGAATTCCCCGCCGGTCAGCGCCGTGCTGCCGATGATGGAAACTGCAAAGGAAATGATCAACCAGTCGCCGCCGGTGTTGGGTTGGGCAGACCCCATTCTGGAGATCCACACCAGCGCCGCCATCGAGGCAAAA
>DYDH01000327.1 GCA_020717985.1 Herpetosiphon sp.
GGCTTGATGATTTACATGCCCTAGACGTTCAGCGTACCGCTCAGTCCTCACATGTGGGCCACTTGAAAGACACATGATCCGGTCCGCGAGTTCATGTACAGCCATTCGTTCGCCGGAGGCCAAATTGCAAACTGCAACCGGCAACCGCGAGTGGAGCAACTGCTCAAATCGTGCGGAAACATCTTCAACGTGATTCCAGTCGCGCGAGGCACTGCCATCTCCTTGTATAGGCAGCGGCAATTCACATAGCACCGAGCAGATAAACATTGGGATAACTTTCTCGAAATGTTGCCCAGGGCCATATGTGTTGAACAGACGGAGCACCGTAGCGTCAATTCCGTAAGTGTAAATATAAGACTGCACCATGCTGTCGGCGGCAAGTTTAGAAGCCGCGTAAGGTGAATAGGCATTGAGCGGATGATCTTCATTAATTCGTGCTTCAGGAACATCTCCATAAACCTCTGAGGTGGAGGCATGAACGAGACGGCAGCCGTGGCGACGTGCCGCTTCCAGCACAGCGAATGTGCCCATCACATTGGTAAGCACGAAAGGACGAGGGGCGACAATAGAGCGTTGCACATGCGTCTCGGCGGCAAGATGGTAAATAAGGTCGCAACCGCGGGCGAGTTCCAACATGAGATCAGCATCCACGATATTCATAACGTGAAGCTCAATCTTTGCATTTGGAGCAAGCGCGTGTACACTGACATTGCCGTGTTGATGTGCGCGTGAGTCGACAACAATAATCTTACTAACATCATCACGAGCGACTAATCGATTGATGAGATGGACCCCAATGAAGCCAAGCCCACCGGTTAGCATTATTTTTTGCTTTTTATCGGCTAAATTTAGCATCCACACCCTCCAGAAAAACTTGAAGGCTACGCCAATCCGCCGGTGTTGGAATAGGGGTGGGGACCATTTCAAACACGCCAGCAAGATGGGAAAACAAAAGTGTGACTGGAGAATATTTTTCTATTGCAACAGCCATAAATTCCATTCGTTCCATATAGTCAGTTTTTAACAAGACCATCAGTTAAACGTGCTTTCATAGTTGGCACCAAATGTCTGAGCAAGACTGGCTGCTACTCAATATCCCGGCGACCGGGATATTGAACTTCCGGTCACTGCACTAAATACTGCCAAGGCATGTTGTTGGTGAGTTGAATGCCAATCTCGATCATCTACGCTTGGAATCCACGCAGCGGCGAGATGCTCATGGGATAATAAAACTTTATCCGAGACGGCGCGTGCGAGAAAAACAGCCTCCCACATAAAAGCCACCGACTCATCACCTTTTGTTGTTGTCACCTGCAACAATAAAAGCTGCGTAATATCCAACCCCGTTTCCTCAAAAGCCTCCCTTCTGGCAGTATCCTCTGGCGTTTCGCCGATGTCCGCATAACCGCATGGAAGACACCAACGGCCTGACGGACGCTGAAGAACGAGAAGATGCCCATCTGCTCGTAAAATGCCGACAACCGACCCTACTTTTGGAGTGATGCACCCAAGCTCTGAAAGTATAGCGTCCCATGCGGATGGCTGGCTGCCATCCGTGAAAGCAGACTGCGTAATGTCTTGGCAGGCTGCAATTATTTCCGAGTACAGAGCGTGATGGCTGGGCAAATTATGTGAATAATTTAGCCCAGTCTGAGCTGACGATCTTATGCGCTCAAATTGTCGAATTAGGGAGTTCATAGTTACACTCGCCAAACCTAAGCGACATCATCCTCTTCCAGAATCTTCCGTAGCTCCAGCCATTGGGCGGTTCCAAAAGAAAATAACTTTGCGAGCGCGCTACATTTGTCGATGTGTGGTTGGATTTCTTGTCGACGAGAAATGTCTAGCGACGGGTCCATGGTGAAGCGTAGCAATTCCTTTGTTGTTTCCTCACGAACCAATGCGATCAATTCCGCAAATCCCTCAGCTTGTGGGTGTGCGAATGCTTTTCTCCGCATAACACCAGCGGCCGCAAGACGTAATCGACCTTTCTCCGGTGTTCTCCCCCTTAGAAGCATCGCAGCCTCTGCGAATAACGACTGCACAGCAGACTTTAGAGGATAGGCTTGGGCAAAAGCAGTTGATACAGGTGTTTCCAAGTAGGCCATTTGAGCTTTAACAACGGTATCTAGCGGATTACCCCCCTCCGTCTGCGGCTCAACCTCTCGAAAATACGTAGCCATTGCCCACAAAACGCCGATTGTTATTAGTTGATGCGTATTGGTATGCTCCTCAGCATATTTAACAGCCATACGAAAACAATACGCACTCTGCGCACTATCACCTATCAAGGCGTAGGCGACTCCGGTTCTTGAATATACGGACGGAATTTTCCCTTTGTCATTAGTACAAAGTAGCCATTTCACAACCTCATTGTGGTATTTTATGATCCAACGTGCCCCATCCTCATTTGCTTGCTGGGAGAAAAGCTTTAGTGCTACCAAGTAAGTATGCGCTTTAATCGAAGGGCCAGAAGTACCATTGTCTAATAGCCCCTCATAAATGAAACGCCACGCCATATCAACATACCCAGCTTTTTGGCACAATGTGGCAACCTCACACA
Source organism: Herpetosiphon sp. (assembly GCA_020717985.1). Lineage (GTDB taxonomy): Bacteria > Chloroflexota > Anaerolineae > Anaerolineales > Villigracilaceae > Villigracilis. Next base: position 2,564 of record DYDH01000327.1, read on the forward strand.
AGACGGACTTATCCATTTCGTCAGGATTACGATTGGAAATTTTTGCGGCAACTGCTTCCGCAAAAAAACCGGCATCCGCGTAAGCTCCAAAGTCGAGAGTTATGGGACGTGATGATGCTTCCAGAAATGGACACGGTTCGACGGAAAAACTGTCTCGAAGAAGCCCAAATATACCGCTCACTCCGGGAGCACGGTTCTCGCAGAGCCTCTTCTCAGGTTCTTTCTTTGATAAAAACTCAAACGCTACCGAAGCTGCACATGCAACTGAAAAAGGTTGGCTCCATTTGTCAGTGTCATGGTTTTTGTCTATAATTTTGTCAGAAATCCCACGTACAATAATTGCACAACCATGGTTATTCATATGAGCCGCAGTCAGAAATCCATGCCCCTCTGTCTCTACCGCAGCAACGTCTCTTGATGTATTTTTAATTTGTGTCAACCCAGAAGAATTGTCAGCTTTCTGAGTTTTCTCGCCACTAGCTATTGGCTCAACTCGCAGCATTCCATCACGAAGTATTATTTGCAGTTTTTCCTTATGCGCATTCTCAGCTATCCTCACACGTTTTTTCCAAGAGTCGCCCAGTTGCTTCAATAGTTGCTCAGTTTTATAACCAACGGTACTCCCTTGGTCAGCACCTCTAAATCCTTCTTTAGTTTCCGCCCCTGACTCATAATCGTGGATACGACTCGCGGCAACCACATCGCCAACTTTGCTCTCGTCCGTTCCCCCGGCACACCCCACGAAGATTATCGCGTCCGGGTCAAAATAATTGATTGCTCGCTCTGTCGCGACAGCAGTCGCGACGTTACGTTTTCCATTGGCTGCAAGCGCAATAATCCAGTGAGTCCGCTCTGCGTAAAAGCTCCCAATATGATAATGAGTTCCACTCGGGTGTTTCACTTTCCCAAGAGGTTGGATGTGACGGGATACCTCTTGAAATTCAGAATCAAGGGCGGTCAATATAACTGCAATTGCGTCGGGCGTAATCGATGGCATTTTATTTCCTCCATTAATCAGTTTGGTGACTATTTCCCCGATTTGGTGCCGGGATCGTATAGGTTTATTCAATCATTTTCTTTTTTCCATGTCTCCGCCGTAAAAGCATAAAAATTAGGTTAGGGACGGGCATTGACATAACTTTATACATTGGGCCAGCCCAAACCATGGAGTTGAATGGCTAAAGAATTTCTGCTCGAACTCTTTAAGTTCCCAACTTTAAGTTCCCAACCTTTCGTGGTCTCCCATATTACGATGAGGCCACCAGTTAACTCAAGAAAACTCCGGTCTGGTTAAAGCGTACTTGC
>DYDH01000080.1 GCA_020717985.1 Herpetosiphon sp.
GCGCAATCCAATATGCCGCCAGAAACAGGAAAAGGCACACCGCTCCGCCAAGCGTTGCCTTGGTCTCCCACCGGGGATCTCGGAAGGCTACATGCTTCAACAGCCAGCAGAAGCCATAGGCGCCGTGAAGAGCCATGTACACCCACGCGGCTGTGGAATAGTTATTGAACAGGATCATGAATAGCCCGACGACAAAAACGGTCAGGGATTTATGCAGGTTGATCACCCATGCGGTTTTAATCACCTTGGGTCCGCCGAGCAAATCCTGGCTGAGATAGATATTGTAGGCATTAACTGCCTTCACCCATTTTGGCGCTTCCTGCTTTTTGAGCGTTTCCATTTTCCATTCTCCTCTTACAGAAAAATGAACTTACCAAAATTTCGAGTTTGGTTAATTATGCGGCACGTTGTAATCAGCCTCTTGCACTTGAATCAAATATACAACCAATCCAACCGTTTTTCAATAAAAAGACCTCCCGTCATACTGACGGGAGGTCTGCACTTCTCACTTTTTACTTTTCACTGACCACTACTTTCCCCATACAACTTGCGATGCACCACACTCAACGCGCGGACTTGGTCTGCGGCGTGATATGAAGACCTCACCAGCGGATTCGACTCGACACACTTGAAACAAGTTGAGCATGATCCCGATGGTGACGAGAATGATTCGGTTACGTGACATAGTTGTCTTTCAAAATAATGGATGTTCGCGCAATCGTACTCTAAAATGAAAAGAGAGCAGCGCAAATTAATTTATTGTCCGAGAAAAACTTTAGCCGACTCTTAGTCGGACAGTGGTGAAAACCACCCGCTTTCAGCGGCTAGACTTTCAGGCGGCGGTTTGTCCGCCGCTGGTTTTGAACCTACCGACTTTCAGCCGGTAGTGGTTCAGTTAAAAGTGTGAGGGTATAATCTGTTCTATGAAACATGTTGAAACTCATTTAATGCTTGGTGATTGTCGAGAAGAACTCAAAAAACTTGCTGACAATTCAATTGATTTAGTTTTCACGTCATCTCCTTATCAAATGAATACATCAAAAAAAGACACAGTGGGGACTTTCAGGAAGAATTGCCAAATACTACAGTTGCAGTAATAGGATAAAACAATGAGTTATGAAAGAAAAATGCTTGAAGATCTAAAAATGCCAACTCGAAAAGAAATTGAGCAGGCATTATTAAAATCACTATTTAATAACAATGGAGTGATTAAAGAGTTTGGCGTTGGCGAAAAAATTGTTGAGGAAATTGCAAATGATTTTGGCTTGAACGAAGAACAACGAACAACGTATCTTGAGACTGTTTACAAAAAAGAAAATAGAGTAAAGAAATCTTACCTTTGGCATCGCTTATTATTTCGTGCTGCCGACTCTTTGGCAAAAGAAAAGTTGATTTCCCGCCCCACTCAAACAGTTTTGCTTACAAATAAAAAAGAATGGATGCTTACGGAAGATGGTTATAACCGGACACTTGAAATATTACACATTCCTTTAACGCAAAAGGAAATTTTGCCAATAAAATCTTATGAAGTTCAAAAGATGGTAAAGAAAATTTGTGAGCAAGAAAGACCGGAAAACTATAATCCTTTTGAAAACAAAAAAACTGTAAAAATTACTCGAGAAACTAAATTTCGTAATCGTGCCTTTAAACAAGCAATTAGAGAAGCATATGATTTCAAATGTGCAGTCTGTGGTATGAAAATTTATTCCCCAAATACTTTAATATGGGAAGTAGAAGCTGCACACATTGTTCCTCATAGCGTAAATGGAAAAGACGATATTTTGAACGGATTAGCGTTGTGTCGTTTACATCACTGGGCGTTTGATGTCGGTTGGTTTACTTTGGAAGATAATTTTAAAATCCTTGCCTCAAGCAGAATTAAAGATTTATCTGCTGGCTTTGGCAAGTTGGAAAATTATGATTTTATGGGGCAATTGTCAAAAGAGAACCTGATAATTTCTTTACCCAAGGAAGAAAATATTTATCCACACCCTAAAGCTATTAAATGGCACAGAGAAAATATTTTTTGTTGCTGACTTTGGAGGAATATGAAAGATAAAAGCGATATTGTTTATTCATTAAACATAGAAGACATTCAAACAATTGCTATTCAGGAAATAGATAGAGAATTAACTGATGATGAAATCGAAAACGTAAAAGATTTGATTGGAGAAAAAATCAATTGGCATGATGCGATTCTCAATTCAATAATTGAAAAAATTGATTTAAGCGACGTTAAATCAAGCTAGTCCTAAGCGACTAGCTTCAGAAGGTTGAACGAAATATTAGGACATTTTATCAAAAATGTATTCATAGCATTGACGTATTAGGGTGTCGTAAATCCTCAAATGAAAAACCGTGCCCGAACTTTGTAGTCAAAACTTTCCAGAATTTATTTCTGGAAATGATAGTCTGTTTGTAGACATAGTTGAACCGCTTGGTTATAGAGCAAAAGAACTTAACAAAGAATTTTTCGCTGAATATTCTCGAATTTTGAACCTCTTCACTCAAGAATTTATGGATGATTTTTGCGTAGATGGCAGGATTGATTGGGATAAATTAGTGCGATTTAATTCGGGTAAAAAATAATATTGCGTTTACACCAAACCTCATTTATAAATTTCACTTCAACAAAAATCCCTCCCGCCAACAAACGGCAGAAGGGATTCACTTCTCACTTTTTACTTCTCACTACTCTCGCCCCCATACAACTTGCGATGCACCACACTCAACGCGCGGACCTGGTCTGCGGCGTGATATGAAGACCTTACCAGCGGATTCGACTCGACCCACTTGAAGCCGATCTCCTTGCCGAACTCGCGCAGTTCGGCGAACTCTTCCATCGAGTAATAGCGTTCCATTGCCAGATGCTTCTTGCTCGGTTGCAGGTATTGACCGATGGTCAGGATGTCCACGCCCCAACTGCGCTGGTCGCGCATTACTTGTTTGACCTCGTCCATCGTTTCGCCCAGTCCAAGCATGATGCCTGATTTGGTCAACACTTCGGGGTCGAGTTTCTTGGCGTTGGAAAGGGTCGCGGCCGCCCATTCGTAATTATCCTGCGGCTGGACGGTCTTGAACAAACGCGGTACGGTTTCCACATTGTGATTCAAAATCTCGGGGCGCGCATCCATCACGATCTTCAAGGCTTCGATTGAACCTTTGAAATCGGGGATCAACACTTCGATTGAGCAACCGCGCAGTAATTCGCGGATGCGGCGAATCACCATCGCAAAGATCGGCGCGCCGCCGTCACGGCGTTCATCGCGGTTAACCGAAGTGATCACCGCATGTTTCAGGTTCATGGATTTCACAGCCTGCGCCACGCGTTCGGCTTCGCCCCAGTCCATGAGCCCGGGCTTGCCGTGTTTGATGTCACAGAAGGCGCAGGTGCGCGTACACACGTCACCGAGCATCAAAAATGTCGCAGTGCCGCTGCCCCAGCACTCGCCGAGGTTCGGGCACATCGCTTCTTCGCACACGGTATGCAGTTCTTTCGAGCGCATTAATACTTGTAATTGTTCAAACGTCTTGCCCGAAGGCGCGCGTACCTTGATCCAATCCGGGCGGCGCGGCGGGCGTTGTTCTGCTTGGGTGGAGACTCTGTCTCTTGTGGGGGTCACAGCCATTTGCAAATCCTTATTTAAGTTGTTTCAAAGGTGTCGCGTGTCGAAGTGTCGTCATGATACTTTTGACACCTGACACTTCGACACATTTATTTCTTTTTCACAATTAATCTCAATCCGCGTACTTCGACAACTTCGACATGGTCGCCCTTACCGATTGGTTCTGATTCGGGGAATTTTTCCGCGCTCCATAACTCACTTCCTAACTGGACTTGTCCCTCGCCGTCCACCGCTGTTCGGGCTGTTCCTGTTTTCCCAAGCATGGACTCAGCTCCGGTCTGGATCGGGTTGTGCTGTGCGCGTAATGCGATCAGCAGAATTCCGAAGAACAACAAGCCGAGGAAAATACCCATGCCAATAACCAGCGGAACAGATACGCGCTCGAATTGCGGCGTGCCGGGCGAGTTGAACAAAACCAGCGCGCCGATAATAAATGACGCAACGCCCGCAGTGGTCAGCGCGCCATGCGTGGGCGCTTTTATATCAAGGATGAACAACACGAAGGCGATGATCAGGAAGATAAAGCCAAACCAATTGACGGTCAGCACGCCCATGCCGTACACGGCCAGCGTCAGGCAGACCGCGCCGATGAATCCCGCAAACCATCCGCCGGGACTGGAGATTTCGATCAGGATGCCCTGCACACCGATGGCGAGTAACAGGAAGGCAATGTTCGGGTCGGTCAGCATCATCAAAAGTTGTTCGATAAAACTGATGTCCACATTTTCTGTGCGGACGTTTTCCGTGTTGAACGTGTGCTTGCTGCCATCGTCCATTTTAACGGTGAAGCCGTTGAGAGATTGAAGCAGGTCTTCGGTGTCATCGGAAATGAAGTCAATCATTTTTGAATCCAGCGCTTCCTTGGCGGTGACTGCTTTCGCATCGTCTATCATCGCTTCGGCAAGTGTGACGGCAGCGGAACCGCGATGCTCCACCAACGTACGCGCCTTGGCTTTCAGGTCTTCCTTGATCTTTTTTTCCAGCGTGGATTCAATGTTCGCGCCTGAACCATCAATTGGGCTTGCCGCGCCGATCACTGTCCGCGGCGCCATGGCGGAGGCATGTCCCGCCATGGTAATAAGCGCGCCTGCGCTTGCCGCCTGGGCATCCTTTGGCGAAACATAAATCACCACAGGCACCTTGCTTTTGCCGATGACCCCAACGATCTCAGACATGACGCTGATGCTTCCGCCGGGTGTATTCAATTGAATGACGAGCACTTCCGCATTGCGCTGTTCGGCGGTCTTAATACCGCGTTGAAAATATTCCAGCATCGGCGGCATGATCGTGCCATCGGCCGTCATGATGATCGCCAGAGGTTCGTCACTTTGCGCATGAACCAAAGAAGAGAAAGCCAGAGCCGCCATCAGGGTTAGTAAGGTAATACGAATAAGTTTCATGGTTGTATCCTGTGTATCCAATCATTATAATGGTTATGGAGGAAATCATGACCCAACAAAAAGAACCAGTCATTTGGCGCGTCATTGTACAGATGGTTATCATTGTTGTCATCGCCCCGTTCATTCCGCTGATCATTTCCGCTCGATGGGATTGGTGGCAGGCGTGGGCGTATGCCGTCTCGAGTGTTCTGGCGTTTGCCATCAGCCGCCTGATCGTAGCCCGAAAGCATCCAGACCTGATCGCAGAGCGCGCGCGTTTCATGGACGCGAAAGACACAAAATCATGGGATAAGATACTCGCCCCCCTGCTTGGATTGGGTTCCGTCTTGATTCTAGCTGTTGCGGGTCTGGATAAATATTACGGATGGACTCCCGCTTCCAACCCAACCTTGAGCCTGATTGCGCTCACGGGCATTATCCTCGGCTATGGCTTTTCGTCCTGGGCGCTGATCGAGAATCGTTTCTTCGCCGGCACTGTCCGCATCCAAACCGAACGCGGACATCATGTCATTTCCACGGGACCGTATCGCATCGTGCGTCATCCGGGCTATGCGGGTGGTCTGTTTGGATATGTGTTCATCCCCCTTTTGCTTGATTCACTGTGGGCATGGATTCCCTCTATTTTGCTGGCAGCCGTAATGATTGTCCGCACCGCATTGGAAGATAAAACCTTGCAGGCAGAATTGCCCGGTTATAAAGAGTACGCGCAAAAAACACGTTATCGGCTGCTGCCGGGAGTTTGGTAGGAAACATGATGTCCAGGCGGAATTTGTATCCTTTGATTGGATTGCCGTTTTTCGCTTTTGCGTTCTTCGCATGTTCGAGCGCCGCGCCAGTCTCCAATTTGCCGACCGCTACATCCATCCCCACATCCGTTCCCTTGCCAGCCACAAGCCCGACAGCAGAAGTATCGCCCACGCCTCCCGCGCCGGATGGCTGGCTGACATATATCAATGAGCCGCTGGGATATCAATTCAATTATCCACCCGGCGCGCAGATCCGTGAAACAGGGATGAGCGGTATGCCCAGCGACGAACCCATCCCAGAGGGAATGACAATGGATGAATATTGGGCTTATCTTGAATCGATCATTCCCCCGAACCTGTGCGTTGGCGTGAACTTAAATGTTGGATATATCGTGATTGCGCCTCCCTATGAACTCTGGGGAAAATATACGCCTCCCTGCGGGCGGAGCGGCGTTGGCGCATTCGATATCAGGGATGCGAGCGAGTCTGTGCAGGTCAACGGGGCAATCATGGCGGCGAACGGAATGCAAATCTACGACCGCCAATCGGGAGCGTTTCTCGATGAGACATTTCACATCGAATTCAAAAATGGCTTCCGGGTGGAGTATGGCGGCAACTGGAAAGGCAATGCTTCAAAGTATGAGCAGTATGTAACGAACAAGCAGGTCCTGATGCAGATGCTGTCATCTTTGCGTTGGAAATAAAATCCTGCGAATAACGCTAATTTTCACGAATTGATCAAGGTTAGCGAAATTTGCGGCAAAGGTTTGGGGGGATAAAAAATAGTGGCACTGAATAAGTGATGGATTTGGGTAGTAACGACTTCAGTCGTGTTTTTTTAGTTCTCCAGAAAAGTCTTTTCCCAAAAAATGTCATTGCAATGACATAATCCGCGAGGCGTTTTGCCTTGCGTAAAGTGTAATAAAGATTCTGAAGTCCGACAGAACTTTCGTTTGGAGTGTAAAGTCTCCTGATTTTGCATCAAAGTCAGGAGACTTCGGACTCGGTAAAAGCGAAAGACCTGTTACTTAAAAGTCAGGTAGATCGTGCGGATACTTAGGATAATGATGAGTGTCCCGACGAAAATCATCAACGCCTTGATGGGTATTTTCTTCGCCGCTACCGCCGCGATTGGGGCCGCAATTCCGCCGCCGATCAACAAACCCAGAATGATCTGCCAGTATTCGAAAAAATTCAACGCCAGCACGAATGTGACTGACTCAGCAAAGGTGACAAAAAATTCCGAAAAGTTAACCGAGCCAATCGTCATGCGCGGATGTTTGCCGCGCGCAACCAGGGTTGTCGTCACAACCGGTCCCCATCCGCCGCCGCCAATTGCATCACAGAATCCGCCAATCAGACCTAGCAGACTGATCGTGGGTCCATGATATTCATTCTCGTTGTGTTCCTTCTTCATATTGAATGCCTTGACGATGATGACGATGCCCATGATAAGCAGGTAGGCTGAAATGTAAGGCTTGATGATGTCGCCATCGAACGTCGTAAGCAGGTATGCACCAGCCACGCCGCCGATCACACCGGGGATGAGCAGGCGTTTGACAAGGCTCCAGTTGACGTTTCCCAGTTTCCAGTGCGAGAAACCCGATATGCCCGTTGTCACCACTTCTGCCATGTGTACACTGGCAGAAGCTGCCGCAGGTGGAATCCCCAGACTCAACAGGAATGTATTCGAACTCACTCCGTAAGCCATGCCCAGCGCGCCATCGATCATCTGGGCGAGAAATCCGACAACAACAAAGACGATGAAGTTTGCTTCCATTGAAAATCTCCTTTTGGTGTTGGGTGATTGTGAAACGTCCCGAAGGTTTTGAACGAAAACAAACCAGGAACAACCTTCGGGACGGTGTGCTATATCAGTTAGAAAAGTCCTTCAAGATACTGCTTCGTGCGTTCGTGCTGCGGGTTGCCGAAAACTTCCTTTGCAGTGCCCGCTTCGATCACTTCACCCATGTACATGTAAATAACATAATCCGCGAGGCGTTTCGCCTGGCGTAATGTGTGTGTAACAATGACCGTTGTATATTGGTCCTTGAGATCGATCAAACGGCTTTCGATATTTTGCGAAGAGATCGGGTCCAGCGCGGAGGTGGGTTCATCGCCGAGGATGATCTCCGGTTCGACGGCCAATCCGCGCGCGAGGCATAGGCGCTGTTGCTGACCAATCGAAAGGCTGGTGGCGGGATCATGCATTCGCTTATGGACTTCCTCCCACAAGCCTGCAATCTCAAGATAATGACGTACTGCGGCTTTGTATTCCTTGCGGTCTTTCTTCATTTTGTGGATGTTCATGCCGTAGACCACATTGTCATAAATGGACATCGGCAATGGCGAGGGACGCTGCGCCAATAATCCCACCACCTTGCGAACTTCGGTTACATCCACATCACGGCCGTAGATATTTGTGCCATCCAACAGGACTTCACCTGTGATCTGTGTGCCGTCGGTGAGTTCGAGGAAGCGATTGAGACTCTTCAGCAGGGTAGTCTTGCCGCAGCCCGAAGGTCCCATGATGACCGTGATCTGTTTCTTTGGGATTTCAATATTAACGTCTTTCAACGCCTGCTGTTTGCCATAGTAAACGTTGAGATTTTTTACTTGAATGTGTGAGTCCATTTTTGTCATCCTTACGGAACACGCTACATGTTTCGTATTGCGTGTTCCGTTATTTGATCGTGTATTTATTCAACCGCGCCGAAAGCCAGCGTGAGCCGAGGCTGACTGCGAGAACAATGATCGTCAATATCAACGCCGCCGCATATCCGCGTTGCTGAACTTCGGGATAGGGTGAGCCGAGTTGGAAGAAAACAGCCAAAGGCAACGAGGCTGTGGGACGCATCAATGAGGTGGGAATGCGGTCGGTATAGCCTGCGGTGAATAGAACGGAAGCCGCGTCACCAATGCCGCGTCCGAACCCCAGCAAAATCGCTGTTGTAATACCGGGCAGCATCTGACGCGTGACCACGCGCAGGGCTACTTCAAATTTTGTCGAACCAAGCGCGAGTGCGGCATGTTCCAGATCCACGGGCATACGGCGGATGACTTCGTCCATGGCGCGGGTCATGATCGGCAGTTCGATCAGCGCCAGAATAATAATGCCTGCCAGCAACGAAGCACGGATGCCGAGGGCGATCATCAGCGTGAAACCGAATGCACCGTACACGATGGACGGGATACCCCAAAGCACATCCAGTGAGAGGCGCACATATTGTCCCCATTTTGAATCGCCGAGATAAGTTTTGAGATACATGGCAATCGGCACGCTGAAGACCATCGCCAAAAATGTTCCACCTGCCGCCAGATACAACGAGCCAAGAATGGCATTCAAGATGCCGCCGCCTTTGCCCATGTAATATCCGCCCTCGGGAATTTTCGTGACCATGTCCCAGGAAAGGGCTGGCAGTCCGCGAGCAACGATGATCCACAAGATCAAGCCCAGTGCGCCTGCCACAATAACCAAGGAAACCCGCATGATAAATTTCATGAAGGTTTCGACCAGATGACGTCTTTGCCAGCGTTTTTTCTTTAGGAAGCCCATTTTCGCCTCAACATTCGCTGGATGACCAGCATGGATAGGATGTTAAAGATCAGGATGACGACCAATAAAACAAGCGCCGCACTCAACAAAGCCGCATCATATAATGGGATGGACATCATCTCGCCATAGTTGTTTGCGATCAATGCCGGCAGCGGATATGCTGAATCGAAAATTGAAGTTGGCACTTGCGGAATATTCCCCACCACCATCAACACCGCGATGGTTTCGCCAAGCGCGCGCGATGCCCCAAGCACAATCGCCGCAATGATGCCAGGGCCAACCTGCGGCAGAATGATGTTGCGAATGGTCTGCCATTGTGTCGCGCCGACTGCAAGGGATGCGTGACGCAAGTCATTGGGTACGGTGGAGAAAATTTCATACATGACCGAGATGACCAGCGGGGCGATCATCACCGCCAGCACAATGCCCGCGGCAAGGATGCCAAACCCTGTCGGCTGGTTGACACTGAAAATCGAAACGGAACCAAGCCAACGGTCGGAGAGCGGCGCAAGCACTTTATCCACAAAAGGCACGATGGCAAGCAATCCCCACACGCCGTAAACGACGGGCGGAATGGCGGCGAGCAAATCCAGCACGGGTTTGGCAAACGAGCGGATTTTTGTGTGGGCATATTCCGCCAGATAGATCGAGACCAGCAGGCAGGGCGGCACGGCGAGAATAATTCCAACTGCCGATACCCAAAATGTGCCAACGATGAAAGGCCAGAACCCGAAATGTCCATCGGTTGGCTTCCAGACTTTGCCGAAGAGCAAGTCGCTTAATGGATAGGCATTCAGGATCGGCCATGCGCGGACGAATAATGCAATAGTGACAATCAGGATCAGGATGACGGGCAGTAATGTGAAACCCAAAAAAGTACGTTGGGCTAAATTGTTTTGCCGTGTGCGTGGCGTGGCGACAGGCCGGATAACCCGGCCTGTCGTTTTATTTATGAGATGGGGTGTGTTCATTTGACCTCTTGCAAAAAACTCAGGCAGGTCAGGCTGCTTGCCTGACGGCTTTTGAATACACAGGCTGTGTTGGATTGCAAACCCGACCTACTTGACTGGCTCATTTAATTTTTGCAAGTGACTCGGTTTGTTGTTCGGCAGTCAGTGGCACATACCCGGCCTGACCGAGATATTGCTGCCCATCGGTCAGTATCCATTGGATGAATGTTAGTGTCAGTCCAGTGGGTTTGCCTTTGGTCGCCAGATTTTCAAAGCGGGCGGGAGGCGAAGGATATTTTTCAGAAGCCACTGCGCTGACGGCTTCATTCATGGTTTTGTAATATTCATCTGTATCCGCTGCGCCATTTGTATTGATGTCAACCGGCGGAACGATGGCGCCGGGGATGAGTCCGCCGCCGTTCATGTCGAAGACACTGTTCAGGTTGCTGTAGCCAATTCCAAGCGGGTCCTTGATGACGGTGTCCACGAGGGCGGGTTCGCCGTTGACGCCGATGCCTTGAATGTCATCTTGAACTTTTCTGCCGGAAAACTTTGCCCACATTTCCCCTGCGCCGCACGCATCGGAACGAGTGTAGACATGGATCTCATCGGTGATCTCAGGTTTACCGACAACTTCGCCCCAGGTTTTGATCTCGCCGCTGACAAATATCTTGCTGAATGTTTCCTGGCTGATGCCTTTGGCACTGATATCCGCGGCAACCGGGTTTTCAGCGCTGATAATCGGGAAGACCGCGTCCTTGGTGACGGAGACCCAGAAGATACCCTGTGCGATTTCCTCATCCTTGATCGAGCGCGAGATCATGCCGATATCCACTGCACCGGCGATGGTATCGGTCATGCCTTTGCCCGCGCCGCCACCCTGAACGTCGAATTCAACATCGGGATGAAGCTTGTGGAATTCATCCGCCCAGACGGTCATCATGGGATAGAGCGCAAATGCGCCTGAAATCGAGATGGTGCCGCTAAGTGAGTCTGTCCCGGCTTGAGCAGGCTCGGGCGTACTGGCACCGCATCCGGTCAAAAGCAGGGAAGCGACGACCAGCAGGAATGCAAGTGTTATAGTAAATTTTCGCATAATTTTTCTCCAATTTGTTTTATATTATATAAAGTCTATAGTACTAGTATACTTTTAGGGTAAATAAAAAATGTAAAAGACCTGACAGGTTTACGAAATAACCTTATTGACAGGAAAGCAACTGCTAAAACCTGTCAGGTCTCACCCTATTTGTTGGATGCGAGCTTTTTGCGGACAGCATTCTGACGTTTGGTTACATCCGCCAGACTGGTATTATCCAAAATATCGGCAATGGCATTCCGCACATCACCCATTACCAGCCGCAAGCCGCAAGTCTCTTCATCGGGACAGCCGCAGGTCTCATACGCCATCTGGCTGACACACTTGATCGGAGCAACAGGACCGTCCAGCACGCGAAAGATTTGTCCGAGTGTGATCTCTTTGGCAGGCCTGGCCAGGTAATACCCGCCGCCGACGCCCATTTTGCTGTGAAGCAGTCCCGCATTTTTGAGCGTGAGAAGGATCTGCTCAAGAAATTTGGTGGAGATCTGCTCGCGCAGTGAAATCTCCTTGATCTGCATCATTTGTGGGGTATCGCTTTTTTCGGCGGGTTCAGCCAAGGCGATCATTGCCCGAAGTCCGTACTCACCACGTTTGGAAAGTCTCACTTTATCTATAACTCCTACTAATCCAATAGACTTTATTGAATCTAATCATAATTCAGTGACTGAATTATGTCAAGGATTTGGAAGCCCAAAGCTAAAATGTCCCCTTCGGAGGATGAGAAAATGGAGGCATTGTTGAGCATGAGGATATAAGAATTAAGTAGGTTAGAAGTAATCCAAAAGCTGTCGCCACCTGCCCTGGCGGGCGGTGCCAGGGAAAAACAGATGAGCCAAAAGGAAGCGGGAGAAATCTTGCATCTTTGCACGCGGCAAATCAAACGGCTGTTGAAACGATATAAAAAACAAGGCGCAGTCGGTTTGATTTCAAAACATCGAGGTCGCACCACTGCTAACAGTTCGCGCCTGCTTTTCAGGCTCATCAGGTTGATCCTCCGGCGGCTTTATTGTCTATCGGAAAGAAACATTTTCCGTGAAGTAATTCGGCAATCCCCAGGACAATGTCCATGCGGTATAATCGCTCCGCTATGGCAAGACGCAAAACGCCTGAAGAACTGTCCGTGGAGGAACTTCGTCGCCTGTTGGTGGAAAAGAGACGCGGCGCTCGCAAGGAACGACTGGAACATTTTCGCCGCACTGGGCGTGTGATCTCGGTGACATCTACTGACGACTTCGACGCGCAGCGGTCCGCGCCGATAGTGGGCACAACGGAAACGAAAGAATCCACACCCGAGTCAGTCCCTGCAAACCCGCGTCGTAAGCTCATGGATCGCATCCTACTTGGCGTGGAAGTACTGGCAGTGATCGGATTGATCGGTGTACTTCTAAATGGACTAGGACTGCTCCGCACGCTGAATACTGAAGTGGTTGCCGCGCTCAATCCTGAAACAGCCACGCCGACACCTTTGGTCATGGCGATCGTCCTGCCTTCAGGTCACGTCCCACCAGACGCACAAGGCAACACGCAGCCCAACGAAGCGGAGATTCCCGATCACCTGCGCCCGATGGTACAGTCACTTGCGAATATGCCTGTTCCCACATCCGCGCCAGACCAGGCAGTCCGCATCCAAATCCCTTCGATCAACATTGATGCGCCCGTTGTGCAAGGCGACGGCTGGGAACAACTCAAAAAGGGAGTCGGTCAATATGTTGGCTCCCCAGACCCCGGTCAGGATGGAAACGTTGTTCTTTCCGCGCACAACGATGTCTATGGCGAGTTATTCCGTTATTTGGATCGGCTTGCTCCCGGCGATCAGGTCATCATCTACACACAACAGCGGCAGTATGTCTATATCGTAGATCGCACAGTTTTGGTTGAGCCCACCGCCGTGGAAGTGATGGCGTCTAGCGGCAGTCCGACCGTTACGCTCATTTCGTGCTATCCATATCTTGTTGATAAACAGCGCATTGTTGTCTTTGCGCGATTACAAAACTGACGAAGTCATTGCGATGGCTGCAATTCGCGAAGCGTCCTGAACAATCTCAATGATGGTTTTAAAGAATCAAATTAAAGGAGAAATAAAATGGCTAAGAAAAACAAAAGAACAACACAGTCCGTCCCCACTGGGAACATACCCGCGATACGCACTGAATTCGCCCCTGATTATTCCAATGTCAAAAAAGATCTGGCCCGTATTGGAATTCTGGCAGGCACATTCTTTGCAGCGCTCATCATACTTTCCTTCTTCATAAAGTAAACATCCATTTACTTTTGCTGGAAACGAAAAAAGAGGAAAGACCGGTTTTCTGGTCCTTCCTCTTTTTGTTGGCGTTATAATCTATAAATAATGCCCAACGAATCTTTCACAAACTTTGGAAACCATGACCAATCCTACATTTGACATCCTGCTCGAAAAACTCACCTACGGCGGCGAAGCCATGGGACGCCTGCCCGACGGACGCGCAGTATTCGTGCCTTTTGGCTTGCCCGGCGAACAAGCCCGCGTTGAGTTAACGGAAGATAAGAAAAATTTTGCGCGTGGAAAATTGATTGAACTATTAAAAGCATCGCCCGAAAGAATAGACGCAAAATGCAAACACTTCGGGAAGTGCGGCGGCTGTCATTATCAAAACCTGCCTTACGAAAAGCAACTGCTCGCAAAAACGGAAATTCTTCGCGACCAGTTACAGAGAATTGGGAAAATCGAAAACCCGCCCGTCATGCAAATGGTCGCATCTCCGCTTGAGTGGAATTATCGCAACCATGTGCAATTCCACCTCACAGCAGAGGGCAAGGTTGGGTTTATAAATGCGAAGGGAAATTCAACCCTGCCAATCGAAGAATGCCATCTCCCCGAAACAGGGATCAACGATTTCTGGCCAGAGTTGCAATTTGAATCAAACAAGGCTGTGGAACGTGTTTCCCTGCGCGCAGGGCTGGATGAAGAATTAATGGTCGTGCTTGAGTCGGAATCCCCTGAAACTCCAGAACTTGAAATCGAAGCGGATGTTTCGGTTGTGCATTTATTTGACGAACATGCTGTTGTCCTTGCGGGGCGGGATAATCTCATCTTCAAAATTTTAGACAAAGAATTCCGTGTTTCCGCTGCTTCATTCTTTCAAGTCAACACAAAGATGGCTGAGAAAATGGTTCAACACCTGCTTACTCGTCTCCCTGTCTCCCTGTCTACGACCTTAATAGATGTCTATTGCGGAGTGGGTCTGTTCAGCAAATTCTTTGCGGCAAGATGCCAGGCAGTAATCGGAATCGAAGAATCAGAATCAGCCTGCGAGGATTTCGCGGTCAATCTCGATGAGTTTGATAATGTGGAATTGTACGAAGGCGCTGCGGAAGAAATTCTGCCTGGGCTCGCAAGTCACGTTTCAAACGTGACCTACATGATCGTTGACCCGCCGCGCGCTGGCATCGAGAAGCACGCATTGGACGCGATCCTGAGCATCAAGCCACAGGTCATTGCCTATGTCTCCTGTGACCCATCCACACTGGCGCGGGATGCGGCCAGACTTATTAACGGGGGCTATCGTCTGGTGGAAGTGACGCCGTTTGATCTTTTCCCCCAAACCTATCACATCGAATCAATTTCTGTTTTTGAAACAATATAAAAAATAAACCCTAAAGGTCTTCAAGACCTTTAGGGTTTATCATGTCGAATAAAATTATCCTTCCGAAATCACAATAATCTTATCTTGATCAGAGAAGCTGACCCGCTCAGCTTTCTTCGGATTGGTGTGGACGCCATACGCTTTATCAGCGTCGTGGCATTCGCTCATTAGACGATAGCCGAGGGCGGTTTCGCCGCGACGGCGTGCGGCTTCGGTGACTGTGTAGAAGTTAACGGGTTGTCCTGTTGTGACATAATCACCGATCGTCTTGAGGTATATCTCCGCGCCTTCGGGGTCGAACATGTCGGCGAACACACCCATCAATTCAGCATTCTCTGAAAGCTGTGACATCATCAAACTGATAAGGTGTTCGCTGACGATGAAGTCGTCCACTTTGGCGGCTTCGGCGAGTTCGCGGTTACGCAGGTCGAGCATTTCACTGATGATAGAGAATGGCGTTTCGTCGCGTTCGGCAATGTCTCGCAGGTGCAATAAAGTGATGAGTGTGATTGCATCCGCTTCCTGCTGTTCGAGGTGACTGTACGCCAGAACGATGACATGGTCATACTCTGTGGCTTCAAGGCTTTCAAGCAAGCCACGGTCGCGGATGTCACCTTCCTGTACGGTGACTTTTTGATTTTTAAGTTTACCAACTTCAAGGCGCAGTTGTTTTTCGAGATCGTAAATATCTGAAATAATCGTCACCTGTGAACCTTTGGCAACATAATTATCCAACTCGCGGATGATGGTTGCGCCGGAACGGTTCCAGCCGAGGATGAGCGCTTTCTCAGGCTTGGGCTTGGAAACTGCTCCTGAAACTTGAATCAGGCTCTCGTCAAATGGGATGCGGGAAAGTCCCATAAGTTTGATCTTGTCGTCATCTTCCGCAATCACAAAAATCTGGTCGCCTGATTGAATCCGCGTATCCATTGCAGGACTCATGGCGATGCTTCCATCCGCTTTGCGAATGCCCATCAATGTGGAAGTTTCATAAGCGTGCAAAGCTTCGCCGTAGGTTTTGCCGGAAAGCTCAGGCTCCTGTTTGAAATAAATTTCATCGCCGCCAAAATTCATCAGCTCGGTATAAACGAGGGACAAGCCGCTCTGGCGTGATGTCTGCGCGACAACGCGCGCAATGAGGTCGTTGGTGAGAATGGGCTGGACAAGGTCTTTCGCGCCAAGCATCTTGACCACGTCCATATTCTTGGGGTCGCGGATTTGGGTGACAATGTGGTATGGCTCTGCGCGGCGGTTGGGGTTATTGGTAAGCGCCAAAACAGACTTGATGACGTGCGTATCGGGGTCGGCGCCGTCAGCCAGAATAATGATCGAGCGCGCGGTGTGCGGGCTGGCGATTTCAAGATCGGTCAGATCAATGGGACTGCCCGAGCGGCAGATGATGCGCGTATTTTTTGGGTCAGAGATACGGTCATTGATTGCGTCTTCCATCTCGACCTTATCCTGGTCGGCCAATACGACGATGACCGCGCCGCTCTTGCGGCTTTCGTTGGCAAGGATGAGTTCGGAGATGATGGTGAATATCTGCGTATTCCAGCCGAGGATGAGGGTATGGTCATTCTCCAATACAGCCGAACGTCCCTTGCGGAGTTCATCAAGTTTGTCTTCAAGTCCATTGTTGATGATGCCGATCAACGCGCTGACAACAAAGATTCCGCCGAAAGTGACCACGAGCATCATGAGCAGGAAAAAAAATCCGCCCTGATCGCCGCCCATTGTGCCTGAGTCAAGCGTACGCAGAAGACCCATCCATGCCAATTCAAACACACTTTCGTTGTTTGGGGCGCTTCCAGTGATTTTTACCAACCCGGCAATGACGAATATGATAACTGCCGATAGCACAAACAGCGCCAAAATCAACGCGCCTGTACCGCGTGACATATAATTATCAAACCAATATTGAAAACGTTGTTTTAAAGTATATGATTTCATTTTATTTCCTTATGCGATAAATTTCGACTATTATCAGTACTTCACGAAAGTGTAAAACAAGGTTGAAGTTGAATGACCTCAGTCGAACCCCATAAACGTTCAATTGCACGACTGAGTAGGAGCGCCAAACGGCGCAAGGATAACCAAAAACGCTTTGGCGCTTGTAATAGTCGCTTGAGCGCAGAAGACAAATTTTGGCGCAACGAAATGTACAAGTTAAACAAGACGAAAGCGAGACCAACCAATAGCAAGCGGATCACGGGATTGCGAGTAGAAGTTCGAGCGCGTACCTGGTTCATTTGTCTGTAACTGGACTCAATCCCGAAACGCTGGCGATACAGTTCAAAGACTTGGGCAGGCAGGATCCCTGCAGGCAATCCAGTCACAGCGTAGGCAAACCACTTGCTTTTATGTCGTCCATATCTTCCTTTTGAATAACGCTTCACAACAACAGCCTGAACCGTGTACGGACCATACTTGGGGCTGTTGAAGCTGTAGCTTGTTTTGCGGGACTTGCCTTGAAACAAAGACCGCACTCCGCCCGATTTGCCACGTACGGGAATAGGCGTGATGTAACTCAATTTGTGCTGGTTCAGGACTTTGAAAACTGGCTTGGAGCAGAACCCTTTGTCCAAAAACACCCGTCGAATGCGGATTTTGAGCGTTTTCAGGCGTTTAATCAGCCAGCGCACAATGTCTGCCATCTCTTCACCATACTCGATGAAGTGCAACGCAACCACATAGCGTCGATTATCCCGCACGATCGAAACGGTAGCATAACCATGAAAATGGGTTGTCCCAGATTTTGGCATCCCGCGCACAATTTCTTTCTTGTCTTCATACGGCTTCCCATGATATGGGATCAGCGTCAGGTCAATTGCAATGTTAAAGTCGTGCTTGCATTTCCAGAGACTCGGATGCAGTTGTTGACGAAACATCCTGTTCAGCATCCTCTGCATTCCTACTCGATCTGGCAAGGCATCCACCAGCACCTCCCGCAAGCGATTGCCAGACGGCGCACCTTCCAATTCCTGACACGCTGATTCAATACTCAGGCGATGGATATTGGCATAAGCCAATGCGTAAATAATGTCGTCTGCTGTGATACGGGTATTTTTCAAATCAAGTGGCAAGTTCTTCCGAACCACCTTTATAAATGCGTTTAGGACTTGCTCGGAACTGATTGTTCGGGTAATCTTGCTTGTAGGTTTGGGCATGGTTATCGGTTTCCTTGGTCGGAACCAAGTTAACCATGTCCAAGCCTTTTCGTGAACTACTGATAGTAAATACCATAACGCAGTCTATATGTATTATGGTCAGTTATTATCTAAATCTGCCTGAATCATATTTACAACATCGTACCCCCTTTTAATTGCTTGCTCAAGTCGCTTAAATGAGTCACTTTCTTCAACAAGCCACTCAGGTGTTCGTAGCGTTTGTTTTTCTCGCGGTGGAAGCCAAACTCTCAGTCCATAAGTTTTTTCAAGAGACTTGTAAAACCTTGGTTGCATATCCAATGACATTATTAATGATGAGTGTTTTACTTCTCGAATATCATTAACTTTGTGATATATACTGTCAATTCGCTGAAAATAAAGTGACTTTCTTCAATTTTCTGCCAGTCGCGTGTAAACGGCAGCGGATAAACCAAGCAACTCCAGAATGCGCGTTTGTAAAGTTGTTAGTGGTGTGATGTGCTGTATGATACGGTCAGGCAACTGCACAGTGGTGAGCGTGATTTCATCAAAGGTTCTGAGCAGTCGTTCGGTGGTCGGATTGTCAATACCCTTTTTGGGGTTATTCTCAATCAAGCCCGTCAACTTCTCGTTGTTTTGTTTTAGATTACGCCGAACAACAAATTCAATCAAGGTCAGCCTTCGTACAGCCAGACTCAACAAGTTGGTTAGTCCAACTACTTGGTCATCATTTTTAACAAACAACGGATTTAGCGACAACGGCACACCTTTGAGGCGATGAAAGCCATGTTCAATAATCCATTCGTCTCGGTAGGTCAGCACGGCTTGTTTCAAATTGAGTTGGGTGGCTGGAGCGTCGCTAACATAAACACGCCAGCCAAGCGTTTTCTGATGCGCCGCGATAGCTGCTTCCTGGCGGGAGACAGTCAGGATTTGGTAGCGCGTCGATATCATCTCGCGGGTAGGACGGTTCGCGTTGCCGCGCCCGCGTCCAATATACTTGGTTTCGCGCTTTTCCTGACGTTCATTGGAAATTGTTTGTGAGCGCCTCCTGCCTGCTCACTTGCTGACCTACAAGGATGTCAAAGCGGAGTTGGAACGCTTGACATCCAACCTTCCCGTTGAGCCTCTTCCCGTTCACGAAAATGTGCGCGGTCAATCCTACTATCACTAAAAGGAGCCATCATGTCCGTGCAAGTTTTATACGACCAACTGATCGAATTACGCCTCCCCACTTTTTTGGAAGCCCTGCGTGAGCAGCAAGCTAACCCCCAATATACTGAACTCGCTTTTGAGGACCGTCTCGCATTGCTCACCGATCACGAATGTTCCCGACGCCATGAGAATCGCATTCAACGCAACATCAAGTCCGCTGTGTTTCCGATGCAGGCTGCCTTCGAGGATATTGATTTCTCTCCAGCCCGCAGTTTGGATCGCCGTACCATTCTTGAACTCGGTCAATGCAACTGGATCACTTCCCGCCACAATATACTGGTGCTCGGTCCGACTGGCAGCGGCAAATCTTTTATCGCCTCCGCTTTCGGCAATGTCGCCGCCCGTCACGGATTCACCGTCCGCTACCAACGCACCTCGCGTTTACTTCATGCCCTGACCCTGGCTCGTGCCGATGGTTCCTTCACCGCCTTGCTGCGATCTTTGGCAAAGACCAACCTCTTGATCATTGATGACTGGATGCGGAATCCCATCACGCTCGCCAACGCCCAGGATATTCTTGAAGCTTTGGATGACCGATTTGGACATACTGCAACACTGATCGCTTCACAAGTCCCCGTTTCTGATTGGCATTTGCGTATCCCCGATCCCACCCTGGCTGACGCGATTTTGGATCGCCTGGTTCACAATGCACAGCGAATTGAATTGAAAGGAGAATCTCAACGAAAACTAATCTAGACTTTATCCATTTGGACATTAACAAAGAAGCA
>DYDH01000328.1 GCA_020717985.1 Herpetosiphon sp.
CTTTGCGAAGGCAAGAATATCCCTTGCGCCGTTTTCGATGTATGGACATTGAGCCGTGCGGATGACTGTCAGCCCGCGACCAAATGCCTGGGCACGTTCGTCCCAGTTTCGGGGCAGGCTGGGTGCGGGCGCAGTTCCGAATCTGAGCGCCATCAAACGAAACGGCGGCGCTGAATCGACTTCTTCAAAGCCATTGCGCTCGAAGATGTCTTTTCCCGCCAGCCAGGTGCGATCACTTGTCAGCATGGCAATGCCTTTCATCTTTTGCGCGCGCGCATCTTTCAGACATTCTTCGATCAAGCGGCTGCCATATCCCTTGCCTTTGCCCTTTCCTACAGCCCAAAGACAATGAATGACCATGTATCCCGGCGCATTAACCGCCCTCCACGCATATTCACCTGGGATGTATTCAATGAATGCTGTATCGCGTCCGCCGTTTTCATGCAGGATTTTGATCTTCATCCCTTCGGCAAAACGCGCCTCGAGCCAGTCGCGTTTTTGTTTGTATCCCGCTTCCTTGCGCTTGCTCATGTAACAAAAGAATCCACTTGCGTCCACGTTGCTTGTATCCACTGTTTTGATTTCGTATTTATTCATGATTACCTCATTGATTCACACTTTTCAAAATTCGTTGAACAAAGATATCAGTCCCTTTGACGGGATTTTCTTTTGACCGAAGTTCCTTCCTCTTGTTGATATTTTTCCGCAGCCACCTTGATCCACTCCGCAACCATGCGGCGCAATTCGGGAGGGGACAACACTTCGACAGCTGGACCATAAGCCAGTGTGGTACTCGCCGCCCATTCCAAAGTTGGCGAAGGAAATGTAACCTCCACTGAACCGTCTGGTTTGGTTTCGACACTTTGCCAATATGAATGATTGCCAGCCACAAGGTTTGCAAATGCCGAATCAAACCGTAAACGGGCAACGATTTGCGTCTGTGTTTCCAGTTCATCTTTTAGATAGGATTGCAGATTGAAAGCAGGGGATTGGGTAAATGCGGTATCCAGCAAAGTGACCTCGGAAATGCGATCCACCCGAAAGGTGCGGACTTCATTCCGCACATGGCAGAACCCGATAACATACCACCAGCCCCAGCGGTGAACCAGCGCATACGGGTCAAGTCCGCGTTGGGTTGGGTGTGGAAGTTGATTGCTTTGATAGTTCATGCTCACACTGCGTCGCTCGCGGATGGCGCGGCGTAATTTCTCCAGCTTTGGGGTTTGTGTCTCGATGTCTGCCCGATTCATTCCAGTTGTAACTAATGATTGCCGCGCCCAGGCTACTTCGCGACGTTGTTCGTCGGGCAGTAAATTTTCCAGTTTTGCCAATGCACCTTGCGCGGCTTCACGATATAACTCGCCCCACAATTCCTTCACCACGCCAGTCCCCAATACAATGGCGACTGCTTCTTCAAGGTTGAAAACCAGCGGCGGCATTTTATATCCGCGCACGAGCGAAAAGCCACCGTACGGTCCGCGCTCCGCATAGATTGGGATTCCCATTTCATCCAGCATCTCAAAATAGCGGTGGACAGTCCGCAAGGAAACGCCAAGTTTATTGGCTAAATCCGAAGCCTTCTGGTTGGGCTGATTTTGCAGGAGAAAAATGAGAGTAATCAAACGTGTGGCGGTGTTGTTCATTATGTCACATCCAAGGTAAGTATAAATCGGGTATATGTCAAATTATGGCATGAATAGGTAGGCAAGTAAACAGGGAAATAGGTACACAGGTAAACAAGAAAACAGGTAGACACGTTTGAGCATGTCTACCTGTGTACCTGTCTACTTGTATACCTTCTCACTCCCCCTTATGAATCACATCCTTCCCATACTTTTCCTGCAACGCATCCATCACTTCCTGCAGCTTGCGCGACTTCTCGCTTCCCGCGTCCCATAGGCTGAGCTGCCGAACGGGAGCGCCGATTCCGCTGACGCCGACTCCGATCAACCTCACGGCTTGGTTCGGCTTGCGGACAGTTTTCATCAGTCTGACGGCTGTGTGGAAAACCTCATCCTCGTTGTCTGTGGATGTGGGCAATGTGATTTGTCTGGTAAGCGTGGTGAAATCAGACCAGCGAATTTTCAACTTGACCGTTTTTCCCGCAAGGTCATTCTTGCGTAATTGACGTGCCACTTCCCGCGCCTGTTCGCGCAATGTTTTTTCGAGCGCCTTTTCATCGCGCACATCCACGTTGAAAGTATTTTCCTGGCTGATGGATTTTGTCTCGGATTCTGTAACGACGGGACGATTATCAATTCCCTGCGCATGACGCCACAGGTCGCGTCCGTTTTCACCGAATAAACTGACCAGTTCGTTTTCAGGCCAACGCGCAATATCGCCGATGATGTGAATGCCAAGTTCGGTTAGTCGCGCGGAAGTTTTTGGTCCCACGCCCCAGAGCATATCCGCTGGCAGGGGATTCAGAAATTTCGCTTCTTCGCCAGCGGGGACGATGGTTAAGCCAAACGGCGGTTCGTTCTTCTTCTTGCTCGACTTCTTGCCGACCTCGGTTGCAATTTTTGCCACGAGTTTATTGGATGCGATCCCTATGGAACTGGATAAATGCAATTCGTTTTTTATCCCCGCTTGCAGGTTAAGCGCGATGCGCGTTACGGGTTCGCTCATTTCTGAGATGTCGAGAAAGGCTTCGTCTATCGAAATCTGCTCGACCAGAGGAGTCAAATCCCGCAATTTGCTCATCACTTTTTCCGAGTATTCACCATACAGTATATGCCTCCCTGGAACGATGATAAGGTTTCTGCATAACTGAATGGCGCGTGACATGGGCATTGCGCTTCGCACACCCAGCGCGCGCGCCGCATAGGAACAGGATGCGACCACGCCGCGTTCGTCTGGTTTGCCTCCCACCGCGAAAGGCTTGCCTCGCAGGTCGGGGTTTTGCGTTTCTTCCACCGAGCAGAAGAAGGCATCGAGATCTAAATGAAGAATGGTGCGGGGCATGGATGTAATTATAATTTACTGAGACTTCAGAAACTGCTTTTGTCACATTTTGTAAATGAAAAGAATCATTCCACTTAAGTCCTGATTGATGGCGTACTATCACACCCGGTAATCATGAAAGCGCACACCCTAAATTGTGATAATCGTCACTATCCTGTGTCTCAAGGTCTTGCTATGCTTGAATGTGGGAGCACAATGTCTGCCTCCCACATTCAAATTGAATCCAAGGAAGTTTTATGACACAAAACTATCGGATCAATACCCACCCCATTTTGCCAATCCCCGCACGAGAAACAATCGAATTTACATGGAAGGACCAACCGCTGCAAGCGCAGGCGGGTGAGACCATTGCCACTGCCCTGTTTGCAAACGGCATCCGCATCTTCGGCTACCATCCCAAAGATGTTTCACCGCAGGGAATTTTCTGCGCGAACGGTCAATGCGCGCAATGCACGGTCATTGCCGATGGACTGCCGGTGAAATCATGCATGGCGTTGGTGAAGGCGGGCATGGCTGTGGAGCCGGTGATGTCCCTGCCAAAACTGCCCGATGCGCCGCCAGTCAAAGAATTCAAGGCGACGGAAAATCTGCGGGTGGACTGCTTAATTATCGGCGGCGGCCCGGCCGGATTATCCGCAGCGATAGAACTCGGTCAACGCGGAATCCAGACTCTGGTTCTGGACGATAAGCATCGTCTCGGCGGGAAGCTGGTTCTACAAACCCATCGCTTCTTTGGTTCCATCAATGCTTGTTACGCCGGCACGCGCGGAATTGACATCGCCACCAAGCTGGCGGATGATGTGGCGAAAATTCCGGCGGTCAGCACCTGGCTCAACAGTACCGCCGTTGCTGTATTCAGCGATAAAAAAGTGGGCGTGGTGCGCGACGGA
>DYDH01000329.1 GCA_020717985.1 Herpetosiphon sp.
AAGCCAATGGTCTTCAGGGTTCCTTACTCTATGTCCGTGCTGGTTTCCGAATTTTCCATAATGCCAGATGCCCACATATGTCTCACTGGTTAATATTCGCTGAATGGTAGCTCGTGACCAATTATTTCGCGTTCTTTCATTGGTTGTCGGTACGGGTGCTCTCATCTCGATGAGTCTTTTTGCAATGATACGTGTTGGCATAGGACCTTTATCGCCATCACCTTGAACGTACCATTGATAAATCATCCTGACGATTTGCGCTGCAGGCTCATGGATAATCAACAGACTCTTACCAGTGCTGTCATCGAGATGGTATCCAAAGGGCGGTCTTCCATGTACCATAACACTCCCGGCTTTTATCTTTTGCCTCCGGCCACGCACCATCCGCTCGTTGATTTTCAAGCGTTCATATTCTGCAATGACAGCTTTGATGTTCTTGTTCAGACTGCCTTCCGGGGTATCAGGGTACTCACCCATCACGTATTCGATTTGTGCGCCACTGCGCCTGAACTCCTGTTCAATGATTAACTGTTTAGCCAGGCTGCGGGCAAAACGGTCAATTTCCCGAATGACGAGAATATCGAATTCCCCATTACGCGCCATTTCAAGCGATTGGTTGAGAGCGGGTAGGTCCAATGACACACCTGATGCGCCCCGATCGTCTTCGGATAATTCTGCGACGATCAGATAGCCTTTCTTCAAAGCATATTCACGGCAGATTTCCAATTGCCCTGCCAAGTTACGTCCTTCTTTGCCACGATCATCACCTGATACACGAGCATACGTTACAGCACGCTTTGCCATAGAAAATTCCTTTCTGAGTGTGTAGGTTGGAACCAGATATGCAGTCCTGGCTGTCAAATAATTCTGTTCTGTCTAGGATACGAAAACGCCCAGTGGAATCCCACAGGGCGTTTTTATCGGGCTGGTATAATGATTTCAGCCCTTCCCTCCGCCTGTGTTGGTGGGTTGGGTCAGGGTCGTATTGGTGCCACTAACACCAGCACGACCCGTCTTTAGCGGTATAAATAGCTTACCAGTAAGACAATTTTATCATAACCTCAGGAATTGTCAATTCTCTTTGGCCCTCTGCGATCCCCCTGCATCTCGGATTTCCTGAGATATTCAAGCAGCGAATCTCGCTGAACCTGCCAGGATTGTCCCCATTTGCGCGCTTTGATTTTTCCAGCGCGCACCAATTTGCGGATGTGGTCCGGGTGGTAGTTAGCAACTTGGGCGGCTTCGTAGGTGGTTAACCATTCTTCCATAGGGGAGTCCTCTATCTGGAATTATAACTATCTTGGTCGTAATGTGCATTGGCAAAATCTTCGATTATCAAGGTGCGGATATTCCCTGTTTTAACTTACCAGGGTCAAATACAATTCCAGTATGAGTACGATATTTCTGGTAGGAAATAAACTCGATGTTTTGCTGGTGGGGAAGGTATTTTCTGTTAAAATCAGGGACCATGATAATCCACACTATTTTTCGGAGCGGGAAATACCCACCTGTTAAAAAGGGCGTTCTTTATTTAACCCTTGGCGGAATAGGCTTGATTGTGTTTCTTCCGATTGTCTGGGCGTATCAAAAAATGAAATTAGGCATGGGGGTGAATATCGCGCAGATTACCCTGACCTTTGCAATAGTAATATTCCTGGGAATGGTTTTGGCGGGCATGGGTCTGGCATATTTCTTTGATGGTGCCATTCGAAAACAGAGATTTATCTTTCGCGCTCCGCAGCCAAGAGGCTGGGTGAATGTGCTGATCAGAATATGGGGATTCGAACTAATAGATGAGCAACCAGAAAGTCCCGCAATATCTGCGCCGACCCAAACCCTCAAAGCCAATGAAGCCCTGGCAATCCTGAACAAGCCTAGACGGCGAGGTAGAAAGCCGACCTATTCGATTGATCGCTGGAAGCGAATTGTACTGAAGTGGGAAAATCGCGATACGCTGCGCGACACGATGACCCTCGCCGATCTGCTCGCCGAGGAATTCGGGACGCATGCCGATGGGTCACCCAGAATGACCGAGCAATCTTATTATGACTGGCGCGATAGGGTTTTTGCAGAACTAAAAAAAGAAGTTGAAGGCACAAAATCATCCGGCCAGATAACCAGAGGCAAAATGTAAACACATAAAATAATCAAGTCCATAACAGTCATGCGCGATTGATGCAAAACCGAAATCATTCGGATACCCAAAAAAAAAGCGCAATTGACTTTCTGTGCTCCAGGGCATCCCCTATCATTTACACAAACAACGTACCGGCTGAGTTCCATTTCGTGATTGGATCCATCCTTGAAAACCTCGTTGAAATAACGCGCATTCCTTCATGCAATTACGAAACCACCATCTCGAAACGCGTGAGAACAGTATCCCCGTGAGCAAGAATCAAAACCGAAAGCCTGATACGCCCCGGTAATAATACCGGTGGGGGAATTTCCATAGAATTACCGTAGTTCAATCAAGAGAATAACTTGACCCTTCCATGCTAAAAGAGCCACAGAACAGTGGTTCTTTTTGTTTTCCGCATCTCGAAGGAGGTTGAATATGGCAAGAGTTGTTATCTATCTGAGAGACCAAGAGGTGAGCGCGTTGCAACAATTGGCGCAACTTGAATACCGCGCTCCGAAAGCCCAGGCTGCCCTGATCATCCGCAAAGAACTTGAACGGTTGGGATTGGTGTCCACAGAATCGAATGGGGAAGTTGAGCAAAAATCACTGCTTGTTGGCGAAGGTCCTACAAGCAAAGAGGAGGCTCTTCATGACAGCACTGCCTCCTGAAGAGAACCAATTAACGCCTGACCAACGCCGCCGATTGGGTGCAGTCTACCAACTGATTCTCAGTTGGAGGCGGGAAAATAATACTCAAAAGACAGACCAGGCTGGGCAACATCCTCAGACGGTAGCGCCTGCAAACGAGCCCCCAACCCGTGCCTCGGCACAGATTTCCGAGGCCTAACGTGATCCTTGGATTACTTGCCGGTCTCACTATTTTCGTTGGGAGTCTCGCTATCGGGATTGTCCTGTTCCTACTCATCACTGATGCTCTGAAAGAAACACCACCCGTAGATAAAGAAAACACAATAACAACCTCAGTTGTTCAGCTAAAAAAAGACTAAAGCCGCAACTACAACCCCTTTCGCGAAGTATTGACTACAGTTTTTTCGATTTCTCCAGTAAACGGATTGCCTTTATGCCAAAAATCATCTGTATCGCCAATCAAAAAGGCGGCGTCGGCAAGACTACGAGCGCTGTCACCCTGGCCCACGGTCTGGCCATGACCCGGCAGCGCACCTTGCTGGTGGATCTCGACCCGCAAGGTCACGTGGCATTTACACTGGGGATTGATAAGGCTCCTGGTCTTTACAGGCTTGTTGTGGAAGAAGAACCTATTCCAAATATAACTGTCCAGGCTAGAGAAAATTTGGATATCATTCCTGGTGACAAAAAGACCGAGAAAGCTAAGCGCAGTGTGATCATCTCCAACTTCCCCGCCGAGATTATGAATCGTGTACTCAGGAAAGCCGAATACGATGTCATCATTCTCGACATGGCTCCCTCGCTGGACGTGCTGCATGTCTCGGCGCTCATGGCCAGCGATTGGGTACTCATCCCAACCAAGCTGGATGCCATGGCCGTGGATGGCGTGAACGAAGTCCTGCGCTCGATGGGAGAGTTGGCCGAGCGCGGTCATCACCTCGGGTACAGTATCCTGCCCACATTCTTTGACCGCACTACGCGGGAAACCATTGTCCAGCTTACATCCCTAGTGCAATCTTTCC
>DYDH01000081.1:0-5469 GCA_020717985.1 Herpetosiphon sp.
TTTGCCGACCTTGTCCATCACGTCTGCGATCAATTCGCCGACTTCAACATCAGCCGCAGAGTTGGTTGCCACGGAGGCAATTTCTTCGCGGGTGTCGATCTTGGTGGAGTTCTTCTTGAGCTCGGTCACGATGGTCTCGGTGGCGAGTTCAATGCCCTTCTTAAGGAGCATGGGGTTGTAACCGGCTTCGAGAGCCTTGAGGCCTTCGGTCACGATGGCATAAGCCAAAACGGTGGAGGTGGTTGTACCGTCACCGGCGATATCATTGGTCTTCTGGGCGGCTTCCTTGAGGAGCTGGGCGCCCATGTTCTCGAACGGGTCTTCGAGTTCGATTTCCTTCGCAACGGATACACCGTCGTGAGTAATTGTGGGGGAGCCGAATTTGCGGTCAATGGCCACATTGCGGCCTTTGGGTCCGAGGGTTGCGGAAACAGCGTTCGCAACGACAGTCATGCCGTTCTTAAGCTTGCGGCGGGCATCTTCTGAAAATACAATTTGTTTAGCAGCCATAGTAATACTTCCTTTTTATATTCTAATTAACCGACGATACCGAGAAGATCACTCTCGCGCATGATGAGCAATTTCTTGCCATCCATCTTGACTTCGGTGCCTGAGTACTTGGCGAAAAGAACAATGTCGCCGACTTTGACATCCATCGCAACGCGTTCGCCTTTATCATTGCGCTCGCCGGGTCCGGCGGCCAATACTTTACCCTGTTGGGGTTTTTCTTTCGCAGTTTCGGGCAGAACGATACCGCCCGCAGTTACTTCTTCCTGTTCGACTGCTTCGATGAGCACGCGCGCGCCCAAGGGTTTGAATGTTACTTTTGCCATTTCTTGTCTCCTGTAAGGAATTTGGGGTTTTTGAATAATCACATAATTTTAGCACTCAATAGTGGCGAGTGCTAATTCAATATTACCTAGTTAAAGTGGCAAAGTCAAGGTGAGTATATAAATTCTTACAAAACTCTGATGTCCTCCGATAACCTCAAAGCTTTACGACTATGTCATCCCTTCGGGATTTGATGCCGTTTTTTCAGTTTTCCATAATCCTGCCATCCCTTCGGGATTGAATATTTGACCTCTTGCATAAGTAGCCACACACCTGCCCTGGCGGGCGGTGCCAGGGGAGTACAAAGAGACTTTTGAGGAGAACCTCTTAAACTCTTTTTTCTCTGTGACCTGATTATGAAAATAGGCTTCGTAGGTCATGCTTGCAGCATGACGCTCCCATGTCGTGGGTAGTCACGTTACAAACGTGACCTACATTTTCATCCTTCGGGGTGAAACCCTTTTATGATTACTCTGTGGCAAAACTTTTATGGTGCAGTCGTTGGAATTGCTTCAAGCGTGGCGGAGGTTCAGTCACGTTGTAAACGTGACCTACATTTTCTGCGTAAACGAGTTAAATGTCCAACTTTTACGGTGCAGCCGTTGGCGTTGCTTCAAGCGTGGCAGCGGATTCGGTTGCGGCGGGTTGGGTAACCGGCGTTTCGGGAGCGAAGGAGCAGATATTGCGCACCACAACAATATCCGCGGCGATGTTGGGGTCGCTGTCAAATTCAGAGGCTTCGATCTCTGATGCGATAGCCAATGCTTCGGGGCAATAATTGACCTTTGGCGGTTTGCTCAACGCGGCCAATTCGGAAGCGTAAATATCATAGTAGTAGATCGTGCTGGCGGCAAGCGGAAGTCCCTTCACTTCTGCGGGGACATCATTCAGCCCGCAGTCGCCGCGCGCAGGGCAGGATTCTTCGGCGGTGCATCCGCGCACGGCGCATCCAAGTGCAAGGATGCCTGTCTCATAGTTGCGGTTCTTGTGATACAGCACGCCAAGTTCGCCGTAAAAAACAGGATTGTCCGGCTGGAATTCGATGGTCTTTTGCACGTTGCGAATGGCGATGAAGAACTGTCCCATTTGCGAATAGGTCTTTGCGATGGAAATGTAGGGCACGGGATCTTGCACTTTTAACTGTTCGTTGATGCGCGCAGTCTGTGCGAAATATTCAAGAGACTTTTCGTAAAGCTCGGTTTGCACCGTTTCATTGGGACTGTCGAAGGCAAGGCGGCGGTAGTTTGCGCCGGCGCGCAAGTAGAGGAAGGTCATGTTGGGGGTGATGGCAATGGCGCGGTCATAGGCTTCAATCGCAAGCGTGTATTCGCCCAGAGACTCAAGCACATACGCGTGGACGCGATGCACGTCCATCAGGGACGAGTCGCGGTCAAGGGCTTGTTGAATGTATTGCTCAGCCTGCGTCCATTTTTGCTCGTCCACGAGGATCTCAGCATAAAATGACAATGCAAGTGTGTTTGTGTTATCCAATTGCAGCGCGCGCACGGCTTCGTTCTCGGCTTTGGAGAGCAATTTTTGGATTTCACGATCATCCGTAATCAGGGTTGGGTTGGCGTTCCAGTCCAGGGCAAAGGCATATATGGAATGGGCAAAGCTATCATCAGGCGCAAGGTCAACCGCCTGTTTTGCAGATGCCAGCCCCTCTTCGAGACGCGCTTTTATCGTCGCATCCTTTACCAGCATGGCGGAGGAATAGATCTGAATGCGCGCAAGCTGCGCCAATAGCTGCGCGTTGGATGGGTCACCTTTTACAGCTTCACGATAGGCAGTGATGGCATCCTCCAGCTTCCCCGCCGTGAATTGTGCGTCGCCTTCAAGAGCATAGGATACGGCAAAACGTGTGGGCGTGGGGGTGGATTGAAAAGGCTGTTTGATATCGCCGCTCTTCAAGGAACGGACAAGCCATATGCCTCCAAGGATCAAAGTGATCCAGAAGAACATGCGATAGATATTGGGTTCATCGCGGCGGCGAAACAAGCCGCGTTTTGGATAGATGTTCATGGCGCGGCGGGGGTGGCTTCAACAGTGTCGGGAGTTTGTGTTGCAACAGGATTAACTCCGAGCGGAGTCGGGAGCGGTTCAGGAGTCGCTTCAAGATTTTGCTGGCAGCGGCTGATGATCGCGTTCGCATTTTCCACAGCCAGTTCATCAGCAGGGATGCGCTCAAGGATGCTGCGGGCAACCTGCAAGGCTTCGCCGCATTGATTCAAGCGCGAAAGGGCGAGTCCATACGTGGCATAATATTCTGCGGTGCGCGAATCATTGGGCACAAGGGTAATGACTTCAATCTTATTGCCGTCTTCCGTCATGCCGCCATTGACCACATAGCCAAGTTCGGTGATCGCTTCTGTCCAATATGAATTCCGGTAATACATCACTCCGAGGTTGCCGTGCAGGCTTGCGCTGGCCGGGTTATCCGTCACTGCGGACTCGGCATATTGCATGGCTTTTGCGTATTCACCGATGGTGGCGTAGGTGCGCGAGATGAAAAGATCGGGCGTGGGGTCTTCGGGGTTGAGCGCGTTGGCGCGTGTG
This sequence comes from Herpetosiphon sp., assembly GCA_020717985.1. Lineage (GTDB taxonomy): Bacteria > Chloroflexota > Anaerolineae > Anaerolineales > Villigracilaceae > Villigracilis. Next base: position 3,388 of record DYDH01000081.1, read on the forward strand.
AACTCCTCGACAGCCTGGTCGTAAATGCCGAGTGTGCGATAGTTGCGTCCAAGAGCAAGGTGCAGGTCTGCAATGTTGGTGTTGATGGCGATTGCGGCTTCGTATTCACGAATGGCTTCCTCGTAGTTGCCTGTCGCCTCAAAGACATAACCTCGCGCGCGGTGTGTTTCCAATGCGTCAGGCGCGAGCGCAATGGCAACTTTTGATTCTTCAATGGCTTTCTCGATGGCGCCCACGACGCCTGTGCCGCTGTAGAAAGAGTCGACTAAAATTTCCGAGTAGTAGGCATGGGCCAATGCATTATTGGGATCCAATTCCAATGCGCGTTTGATGCTGGCTTCGGCTTCGAGGGAATTGCCTTGAAAATCCAAAGCCCAGGCGCGCACGGCATGTGCGTTCGAATTATCGTTGTTGAGCAATATGGCAGATTCGGCGCTTTCCTGGGCTTCCTTATATTGCCCCGCAAAGACTTGCGTGCGCGCCAGCGCCACATATACGGCGGGATTTTCAGGAGACGAGACAATGGCTTGCTTATAGGCTTCAATTGCGGGAACGAGTTTGCCCTGCGTAAAATATTCCTCGGCTTCGGTGACGAATGATTCGGGCGAGCGGGTCGCGGTGGGCGTGGGAACTCCAAGTTGAGGTTGATTCGGAAGGACAAATCGGTTGACGTACGCGCCGCCCAGTACAAGCAGGGACAGCAAAATAATGCGAAACCAATTGGGCCGCGTCCGGCGGCGGTTCATACTCCATTTACTTCCTTTTAGATACATGCAATCATATTACCATTTTTAACAAAACACAGTCAAGCGAGAGGTGTGAACTCTTATATGCTTTTAAGCGAGCTTTCTGGAACGAGTGTATTTGTTACATTAACAGGACTTACGCAGAACAATTTTTCATCCACTAATCTGCGCGAATTTTCGCTAATCGTTCTTAAATTCGTGCGCATTCGCGAAATTTGTGGCAAGTCTTGTGGACTTGTGTAAGCCCTAAGTTGCACCTCCCACTCTCCATCCATCCCCTGTATAATGGAACACCATGGTCAAATTCATCATCCCCGGACGCGGCAGTTATGAACTTGAACATCTTGTGATGGATGTAAACGGCACATTGGCGGTGGATGGTCAACTTATGGATGGTGTGGCAGGGAAGATCGCATCCCTGCGTGATAAATTAACCATTCACCTGCTCACCGCAGATACACATGGAAAACAAGCCGCAATAGACCAACAACTTGGACTGACTGCGGCGCGCATCATGCCGGGCGGTGAGTCTCTGCAAAAAGCGGAATACGTCCGCGGGCTGGGCAGTGAAAAAGTGGCAGCCATCGGGCAGGGCGCAAACGATGCGCAGATGCTCGAAGCCGCGCATCTCGGTATCTGTGTCATGTCTGTGGAAGGCGTTGCAAAAGAAACCTTGTTCGCCGCTGACCTGATCGCGCCAGACATCCTCTCTGCGCTGGAACTGTTCGAAAATCCTTTGCGTATTGTCGCCAGTTTGAGAAGGTAAAATCGAAACGCAGGAGCAAACTCCTGCACTCCAGAATAAAAAAATCCTATGTCTTTTTCTGACGAACCCATTATCCCCACTGAACCAACTCCGCCTCCGCCTCCTGTGCGTGACGCAAACGCCGCGCGCGGACGCCGCAGGCGCGCCAATCGCCGCGAGATGTTCCCAGCCGATGCCGAAGGGCAAGCCGCGCTCATCTCCGCACTCTCACGCCGCGCCTATCCATCTTTTGAATTATTTGTATTCTCACTGGTCTGCGGCGCGATCCTGGGATTTGGATTCCTGCTCGACTCGCAAGCCGTTCTTCTGCTCGGCATTCTGATCACACCGCTGATGACTCCCTGGGTGGGTTTCCTGCTGGCCATTCTAACCGGCTCGCCGCGTTTTCTTTTTGAAACGCTCATGGCTTTACTCATCAGCGCAGTCATCGTTTTTCTTGGGGGCTTGCTGACAGGCTTTGCCGCGCGCCTCTTCCTGCCGATCACACTCACCAATGTTTTTATCCATGCGCGGTTATGGATTCCCGAACTGGCTGTGCTTGCCGTTGGCGCGGTCACACTGGTCGTCTCA